>NZ_CBDDFJ010000012.1:0-16579 GCF_965227005.1 Roseococcus sp. | reverse complement strand
CTCGACCTCAGTTTGGGCATGCTCGGCGAGGCGCGGGCCGCGCTGCCCATCCCGCTCCTCCAGTCCCGCGCGGAGGAGCTGCCGCTGGCCGATGCCAGCGTGGACTTCGTCAGCATGGGCTATGCCCTGCGCCATGTGACCGATCTGGGCGTGCTCTTCGCCGAGTTCCGCCGCGTCCTGCGCCCCGGCGGGCGGGTGCTGGTGATGGAGATCGCCCGGCCGGAAAGCCGCCTCGGCTATGCCCTGACCAAGGCCTATGTCGGGGGCGTCGTGCCCATGCTCAGCCGGATGCTGGGCCGCGATTCGCGCCTGCTCATGCGCTACTACTGGGACACGATCGACGCCTGCGTGCCCCCCGCCGAGATCCTGGCGCGGCTGGGCGAGGCCGGGCTCGCCGAGGTGTCCTGCGAGACCGAGCTCGGCGCCTTCCGCGCCTATCGGGCGCGCCGCGCGTGACGCCTCCCGCATTGCGCCCGCTCGCCGCCCAGGTGGTGGGCCGATATTCCGGTTGCTCGCGCTACGCCCGCGGCTTCGTCCAGGGCAAGCTGCTGACCGACCCGGCCACCGGGGCGATCCTGCGGCTGGCCACCCGGGCCGGCGGCTTCGGCCGGGTGGCCGATCTGGGCTGCGGGCGGGGGCAGGTGGGCCTCGCCTTGCTGCTGGCGGGTCTGGCCGAGAGCGTCGCGGGGCTGGACCTCGATGCCGGCAAGATCCGCGACGCGAAGGGCGCGGCCGAGGGCCTGCCGGCGCGCTTCGAGGCCGCCGACCTGGCCCTGGCCCCGGTGCCGCCCTGCGACACGGTGCTCATCTTCGACGTGCTGCTGCAGATGCCCATTTCCGCCCAGCTCGACCTCATCGACCGCATGGGCGCGGCGGCGAGCCGGCGCGTGGTCATCCGCGCCTTCGACCCCGATTGCGGCTGGCGGGCCCGCCTCGGCAGCGCCATGGAGGAGGCCGGACGGCGGCTGCGGCGCGACGGCTCGGCCTTCCGCCCCTTGCCCCTGGAGCGCCTCGCCGAGCCCCTGCGTCGGCGCGGCTTCGCGATCCAGGTGCGGCCCTGCTGGGGCTGGACCCCGCTGCCCAATGTCATGCTGACCGCAGAGCGGGCGGCTTGACCCGGCGTTGCGGGTCGCAAGGACCCTCTGCTATGAAAAAGACGGTTGGCACTCAACCATCGGTGTTGGTGCGGCGCTATATGGCCATCACCGTTGCGGGGAGTTCATGACCATCCAGGACGCCACGGCCCTGCGAGGGCAATCCGCCGATCCTTTCGAAGCGGAGGTCGCGCGCCTGATCGTCGGCGCGCTGTCGCTGGAGATCGCGCCGGAGCAGATCGACCCCGAGGCGCCGCTCTTCGGCGAGGGTCTCGGGCTGGATTCCATCGATGCGCTCGAAATGTCGCTCGTCATTTCCAAGGCTTATGGCGTCCAGCTACGCTCGGATGACGAGCGCAACCACCGCATCTTCACCTCGCTCCGCAGCCTGGCCGGGCACATCGCGAAGCAGCGGGCGGGTTAGCGCCATGACCGCCAGGCGCCAGGGGAGGTCCTGGACAGGGCCGACCCTCTGGGCCCTGGCGATCATTCCCGAGATTCTCCTCGGCGCCTTGGCGGTGTGGCTCGCCGGGCGGCACGGGCCGGCACTCGTCGCCATGCTGATCAACCTGCTGGTGGCGCTGCGCTTCGGCATGACGCTGCGTCCCGGCGCCGTTCCGCTCATCACCCGCTATGCCCGCTGCGACCGGATGGGCCTGCCCGCGGAGTGCGAAGGCTATACGCGACGGCTGACGGCGGCCTGGACGGGCTTGCTCGCCGGCTTCGCGCTCCTGCACGCCCTGGCGCTGACCGACCTGTGGAGCACGGCGGCGGTCGGCCGCTGGCAGGCCGCCGTCGTCATGGGCGTCTTTCTCGGCGAGCATGCGCTGCGCAGCCTGGTCATGCCGCAGCTCGGCATCGCCACGCCCTGGCGGACCTTCGCCGCCATCTGGCAGGCCAGCACCCGGCGCGGGGAGCATCCCCATGCGGCCTGACGGATCGCCGACCCGGCGCGGACGAGATGAGGTCCTCTGCCATCGCGGCGGAGAGCCGGTCACGGTCGGCGCCTTCCTCGATCAGGCCTCGGCGCTGGCGGCGCGCCTGCCCGAGGCGGGTCACGCGGTGAACCTCTGCGCCGACCGTTATCTCGCCTTGCTCGGCTTCATTGCGGCTGTGCTGCGCGGCCATCCCACGCTGCTCGGCGGCGGGCCGGGGGCGGCGCCCGCCTTTCTCGACATGGCGGCCCGCGACTATCCCGGCGCCTATGCCATGCTGGACCACGACCGGCCCGGCACGCCCATGCCCGTCCAGCGCGTGGATCGTCCTGTGGGCGCGTCCGTGGAATGGCCCGCCATTCCGCCCGATCGGCTGGCCGCCATCGCCTTCACCTCCGGCTCCACCGGCCGGCCCACCGCCCATCTCAAGCCCTGGGGCGCGCTGGTTGCCCATGCCGAGGCGGCGGCCGAGCGCTTCGGGCTGCGCGACGGGCCGGTCACCAGCCTCGTCGCCACCGTGCCGCCGCAGCACATGTACGGCTTCGAGACGACGATGATGCTGCCGCTCCAGGCCGCCGTCGCCATCCACTCGGGCGCGACCTTCTTCCCCTCCGACGTGCGCGAGGCGCTGGCGGGCGTGCCGGAGCCCCGCCTGCTCGTCACCACCCCGCTGCACCTGCGCGCCCTGCTGGCCGAGGGCCGCCCGATGCCGCGGCTCGCGGCCGTCATTTCCGCCACCGCGCCCCTGCCGCGCGAGACGGCCGAGGCGGTGGAGCGCGACTGGGGCACGGCGATGCTCGAGATCTACGGCGCCAGCGAGGCCGGCTCCATGGCCAGCCGCCGCATCCTGCGCGACGAGCGCTGGCTGGCCTATCCCGGCATCGCGCTGCGCCCCGGCGTCGCGACCGTGCCCGGCATCGGCGAGGTCGCGCTATCGGACGCGCTGGAATTCGACGCCGATGGCCGCTTCCGCCTGATGGGCCGCCTGTCGGACCTCGTGAAGCTGGGCGGCAAGCGCGCCTCCCTGGCAGAGCTCAACCGGGTGCTGGCCGGGGTGCAGGGCGTGCTGGACGGCGTCTTCGTCGCGCCCGAGGACCTCGACAGCAACCCGACCTCGCGCCTCACCGCCTATGTCGTGGCCCCGGGGCGCACGGCCGACGACATCCTCGCGGCGCTGCGCGCCAAGGTGGACCCGGCCTTCCTGCCGCGACGGATGATCCTGGTGGAGGCCCTGCCGCGCGACGGGCTCGGCAAGCTGCCGCGCCAGGCGCTGGCAGCGCTCGGGTCATGACACGCTTTGTCCTGCCGGCGGACCATCCGGCGCTGCCCGGACATTTTCCCGGCCGGCCGATCGTGCCCGGCGTGCTGCTGCTGGATGCGGTGCTGCAGGCGGCGGCTGCCTTCGGCGCACCGCCGCGGCGCATCCTGCGCGCGAAATTCGCCGCCCCCGTGGCGCCCGGCGACGAGGTGGAGATCCGCTTCGAGCCCCGCGCGAGCGGACGCACCGCCTTCATTTGCCGCCGCGGCGAAACCACCGTCCTGCTGGGCGAGTTCTGATGCCCGACGGATCGCGCGCCGCCTGGACCGCGACGCCCGAGCGCGGCAGCGACGCGGTCGTCCGCGCCATGGTCTGGGTCGCGCGGTGGCTGGGCTGGCATGTCGCGCAGATCCTTCTGCGCCCGATCACGGCCTATTTCCTGCTCTCCTCGCCCCGGCAGAGGGCGGCGGCACGGGTCTATCTCGGGCGCGCTCTGGATCGCCCGGCCGGGCTGCGCGACCTGTGGCGGCTCTACTTCGCCTTCGCCTCGACCATCCTGGACCGCGTATGGCTGGTGCCCGGCGAGACGCGGGGCTTCACCCTCGAGATCCGGGGCCTCGAGGCGCTGCGCGAGGTGATCGCGCAGGGCCGGGGCTGCCTGCTCTTCGGCGCGCATTTCGGCAGCTTCGAGGCCCTGCGGGCCGTGGCCGATGCCGGCTCGCCCGTGGCGGTCTCCGTGCTGATGCACGAGGCCAATGCCCGGCTGAAGGCGATCCTCGACGCCCTGGGCGGGCCGGATCGCGCCGGGGCGGTGATTCCGCTGGGCGAGCCCGGCGCGATGCTGCGCGTGCGCGAGGCGCTGGAGGCGGGCGGGCTCGTGGGCCTGCTGGCCGACCGCAATCCGGGCGGCGAGCGCGTCCGGCGCGTGGACTTCCTCGGCCGTCCCGCGCCCCTGCCGACGGGGCCGCATCTGCTGGCCGAGGTGCTGGGGGCGCCGGTCATGACGGCCTTCGGCATTTGGCGTGGGCCGCGCCATTACGAGATGCGCTTCGAGGCCTTCTCGCCGGGCGGGCCGACGCCGCGCGCGCAGCGCGAGCAGGCCATCGCGGCCTCCACCGACCGCTACGCCGCGCGGCTGGAGGCGATCTGCCGGGAGTACCCCTACAACTGGTTCAACTTTCACGATTTTTGGGCGGAGGAGAGGCTTTGAGGCGGCGCGTGCTTCTGGGCACGTTCGTCGCCGGCCCCGCCTGGGCGCAGGAGGACGAGCTCTCGCGCCTCATGGCCGCGCTCGCCGCCATCCGCGAGCGGCGCGACCGCTTCACGGAGGAGCGCGCCATCCCCGAGCTCGACCTGCCCTTGCCCAATGAGGGCACGCTCTCCTGGTCCGCCCCCGATCGTCTGGAGAAGCACACCACCTCGCCCATCGACGAGCGGCTGACCGTCGCGGGCGGGCGGCTGGTCTATGAGCGCGCCGATCGCGACATCCGGCGCGAATTCTCGCTCGCCGATCAACCCGAGATGCAGGCGCTGGTCGAGGCCATCCGCGGCACCCTGGCCGGCGACCTGCCGACGCTGCGCCGCCATTACGAGGTGGCGTTCGAGGGCCGCCACGACGGTGCCTGGCGGCTCGTCCTGCGCCCGCTCTCGCTGCGCCTGCGCGCCTCGGTACAGCGCATCCTCGTCACCGGCCAGGCCGACCAGCCGACCGGGGTGGATACCGAGGGCAATGGCAGCACGACCCGCATGAGGATCCGCCCCGGCCCATGAAGCGCCTTTTCGCCGCGCTCCTGGTCCTGCTTGTCGCGGGTGGGCTGCTGGCCTGGCGGGTGCCGCCGCGCGCCGATCTCGTGGAGTTCCTGCCCGCCGGCCGCACCCCGGCCAGCGCCTTCCTCTTCCGCGAATTGCAGAGCGGCGCGGCCACGACCCTGCTGCTGGCCGCCATCGAGGGCGCGCCGCGCGAGGAGCTGGCGCGGCTCTCGCGCGAGACGGCGGCGGGGCTGCGCGCCTCGGGACGCTTTGCCTTCGTCGGCGATGGCAGCCTGCAGCTTTCGGAGGCCGAGCAGGCCTTTCTGTTCCGCCATCGCTATCTGCTCTCGGCGGAGACCACGCCGGAGGCCTTCGCCGTGCCGGCCCTGCGCGCGAAGCTGGAGGCGCTGCTGGACGGACTGCGCTCGGCCGCTTCACCGCTGCTGGCGCGTTTCGGCTTCGCCGACCCCACCGGGGCCTTCCTCGGTCTCGCCGCCGGATGGCTGAGTGACAGCCGCGTCGAGAGCGCGGACGGGGCGTGGTTCGCGCCCGGTGGCGCGCGCGCGCTGCTGGTGGCGCGGGGGCAGGGAGCGGGGCTCGACGCCGAGGCGCAGCGCGCCGCGATGGCCGCCTTCCAGACTGCCTTCGACGCCGCGCATCCGGGTTCCGCGCGCCTGCTGCTGAGCGGCCCGGGCGTCTTCGCCGCCGCCGCCGCCGCGCAGATCCGCAGCGATGTGGAGATGATCACCACGGCCTCGGTGTTGCTGCTCGCGGCCTTCCTGTACTGGCGCTTCCGGTCGCTGGTCCTGCTGGGGCTCGTCGCCGTGCCGCTGCTGGCGGCGGTGGTCGCGGGCTATGCGGCGGCCGCCGCGCTCTTCGGCTCCGTCCATGCCATCTCGCTGGGCTTCGGGATGACCATGCTGGGCGTGACGGTGGACTACCCCATCCTGCTGCTGACCCTGCGCCGGCCTGAGGAGAGCCTGCCCCAGGCCGCCGCGCGCATCTGGCCGACTCTGCGCCTGGCGGCGATCTCGGCGGCGGCGGGGCTGCTGGCCATGCTGGGATCGGGGCTGCCGGGGCTGGTGCAGATCGGCGTCTTCGCGGGGGCGGGGCTGCTGACGGCGGCGGCCACGACGCGCTGGCTGCTGCCCCGGCTGGTCTCGCCGGAAACCCGCATCGCCGCACGGCCGCTGCCCGGCTGGATTGCGCTGGACGCGCTGCGTGGCCGGCCGCGCTGGGCCTTCGGCGCGATGCTCGCGGCCGTGGCGATCCTGGTCGCGACGGGCGGGCCGCCCTGGCAGCGCGACCTCGCCGCGCTCAGCCCCATTCCGGCCGCGCAGCAGGCGCTGGACGGCGAGTTGCGCGGCCAGCTCGGCGCGCCCGACGTGCGCAGCCTCTTCGTCCTCGGCCCGGGCACGGAAGGCGAGGTGCTGGCCCGCGCCGAGGCGCTGTCCGTGGCCGCGCGGCCGCTGATCGAGCGCGGCCTGCTCGCGGGGATCGACCTGCCCAGCCGCTACCTGCCGAGCCCCGCGCTCCAGCGGCAGCGCCAGGCGGCCTTGCCGCAGGCCGATGCCCTCGCCGCAGCCCTTCGCGTCGCGGCCGAGGGGATGCCCTTCCGCCCGACCGCCTTCGCCCCCTTCCTGGCGGCCGTCGAGGAAAGCCGGGGATTGCCCCCGCTCGACGCCGCGACCTTCGCCGAGGGCGCGCCCACCGTCGCCGCCCGGCTCTCCCCCTTGCTCAGTCGGCATGGCGACGAGGTCTGGGGCATCGCCCCGGCCAGCGGCGTGGGCGATCCGCTCGCGCTGGAGGCGGCGGCGCGGGCGCTGGAGCTGCCCGGCGTGCTCTTCCTGGACGTGAAGCTGGAGATGGAGCGCCTGCTGGCCGAATACGGCGCGACGACGCTGCATTGGGCGCTGGCCGGCGGCGGGCTCGTGCTGATCCTGCTGATGGCGGGGCTGCGGGGCGTGCGGGCGGGGATCGGCGTGGCCGCGCCCATCGGCGGGGCGGTGCTGGTGACGCTGGCCGTGCTGGCGCTGTCGGGCGAGGCGATAAGCCTCTTCCACCTCGCCGCGCTGCTGCTGCTCGCCGGCCTTGCCATTGATTATTCGCTATTCCTCGCCATAAGAGGCGCCCCCGACGTGGATGACGACAGATTGGGAGCCGTCTTGACCTGCGCGATTTCCACCCTGCTCACCTTCGGCTTGCTGGCGCTCTGCGACACGCCCGTGCTGCACGGCATCGGCCTGACGGTGGCCGTCGGCGTGGCCGCGGCCTTCCTGCTGGCCTGCGCGCTCTCCGCGCCGGCCGCGCGGCACTGAGGCCGGGCGCGATGTGGCCGCTCGCCATCACCGCCCGCAGCGCCGTGACCGCGCTGGGCACGGGCACGCAGAGCCTACGCCTGGCGTTGCGGGACCGCCGCGGCGGGCTAGCGCCCTGCGCCTTCCCCGGCGCGCCGGCCGGTATCTGGGTGGGCGCCGTCCAGGGGTTGGAGGAGGCCGCGCCCCCGGCTGCGCTGGCCGCCTTCGACTGCCGCAACAACCGCCTGGCCGAACTCGCCCTGCGCGCCGACGGCTTCGAGGAGGCCGTGGCCGAGGCGCGCGCCCGCCATGGCGCGGATCGCATCGCCGTGGTTGTCGGCACCAGCACCGCCGGCATCGAGGAGACGGAGCGGGCCCATGCCCGCCGCGCCCCCGGCGAGACCGCCCTGCCGGCGGATTTCGACTATGCGCGCACCCATGACCTCCAGGCCCTCGCCGATTACCTGCGCGCCCGCCTGGGCCTCGCCGGGCCGGCACTGGTGGTCTCGACCGCCTGCACCTCGGGCGCGCGGGCCCTCATGCAGGCCGCGTCCCTCATCGCCAGCGGCCTAGCCGATGCCGTGGTCGCCGGCGGCGTCGACAGCCTCTGCCGGCTCACCCTGAACGGCTTCGCCTCGCTGGAACTGCTGAGCTCCGGCCCGACCCGCCCCTGCGCCGCCGACCGCGACGGCATCTCCATCGGCGAGGCGGCCGGGCTGCTGCTACTGGAGCGCCCCGCCGACGCCCCCGCCGGCGCGCCCCGCCTGCTGGGCGCGGGCGCGAGCAGCGACGGCCACCACATGTCCTCGCCGCATCCGGACGGGCTGGGCGCCGTGGGCGCGATGCGCGCGGCACTGGCGGCGGCGGGCTTCACGGCCGAGGAGATCGACTACGTGAACCTCCACGGCACCGGCACCCGCGCCAACGACGCCATGGAGGACCGCGCGGTCCATCACGTCTTCGGCGAGGCGGTGCCCTGCAGCTCCACCAAGGGCTGGATGGGCCATACGCTGGGCGCCTCGGGCGCGGTCGAGGCCATCCTGGCGATCCTGGCGATCGAGGACGGGCTGATCCCCGGCTGCCTCGGCATCGCCGAGCCCGACCCGACCTTCCGCGCGCAGGTGGTGACGGCCAATGCGGCGGCGCCGCTGCGGCGGGTGATGAGCAATTCCTTCGGCTTCGGCGGCAGCAATTGCAGCCTGATCCTCGGGGCATGAGAGCCTGGATCAGGGGCCTGTCGGTCTGGGGGCCGGGGCTTGCCGGATGGGCGGCGTCCGAGCCGGTCCTGGCCGGGCATGCCGAATGGGCGCGGACCGAGGCGCAGGCCCCGCCGCCGGCCCTCCTGGCCGCGACCGAGCGCCGCCGCGCCGGCGCGACCGTGCGTTTCGCGCTCGCGGCGGCCGGCGAGGCCACGCAGGACGAGGATCGCGTCGCCCTGGAGACCGTCTTCGCCAGCGCCAATGGCGACGGGGCGGTGATCGGGGCCATGATGGCGGCGATGCACGATCCTCAAGGCGCCATCTCGCCCACGCAGTTCCACAACTCTGTGCACAACGCGGCGGCGGGCTATTGGCATATCGCCGCGGGCTCCACGGCGCCCTCGCTGAGCGTCGGCGGGCATGACGGCAGCTTCGCGGCCGGTTTGCTGGCGGCCATGACCTCGGTGGTCGCGGGCGGACGGCCGATCCTGCTCTGCGCCTATGACACGCCCATGCCGCCGCCCTTCGAGGCGGTGCGGCGCACGGATTTCCCCTTCGCGGTGGCGATGGTCCTGCACCCGCAGCCGGCCGGCGCGCAGGCCGCGATCGCGCTGAGCTACCGCCCCGGCGCCGCGCCTCCATCCCCGACCGAAGGCCTGGACGCCCTGGCCGAGGGCAATGCCGCCGCCCGCGCCTTGCCGCTGCTGCGGGCCCTGGCGGCGCGGCGCGCGGCGCGGATCGCCTTGCCCTATCTGGAGGACGCACATCTGGAGATCGAGGTCGCGCCATGCTGACCCCGCCGCTCGGGCGCGAGGCCATCGCCGGCCTCATCCCGCATCAGGGGGCGATGTGCCTGCTGGACCGTGCGGCGGCCTGGGATGCCTCGAGCATTCTTTGCGAGACGGAGCGCCATCGCGACCCGTCGAACCCGCTGCGGCGCGACGAGATCCTGCCCGCCGTCTGCGGCGTGGAATTCGCGCTCCAAGCCATGGCGCTGCACGGCGCGCTGACCTCGGGCGCGGCGCAGCCGGTGGGCTTCGTGAGCAGCCTGCGCGAGCTGACGCTGCGGGTGGACCGGCTGGACGACCTGCTCGATGCGCTGCGGATCGAGGCCGTGGCCCTGGTCGCCGAGGCCGGGGGCTTCATCTACCGCTTCGAGATCTCCGCAGGCGAGACGATGCTCGTCACCGGCCAGGCCTCCGTCATCCTGCGGCGCGCGGCATGATGCGCCGGGCCTTGGTGACGGGCGGATCGAGCCCGATCGGCGCGGCCATCTGCCGCAGCCTCGCGGCCGAGGGGCATGAGGTGCTGGTCCATGCCCATGGCAACCTCGCCCGCGCCGAGGCGCTGGCCGGCGAGATCGGCGGCCGCGCCTTCGCCTGCGACCTCACCGACATCCCCGCCACGGCCGCGGCCATGGAGGCGCTGCTGGCCGGAGGCCCGGTCCAGATCCTGGTCCACAATGCCGGCACGCATGACGACGTGCCGCTCGCCGGCATGTCCGAGGCGCAGTGGCGCGGCGTGGTGGATGTGACGCTGAACGGCTTCTATGCCGCGCTGCGCCCGCTGATTCTGCCGATGATCGGCACGCGCTGGGGGCGGATCGTCGCCATCTCCTCCATCTCGGGCATCATGGGCAATCGCGGCCAGGCCAATTACGCGGCTGCCAAGGCCGGGTTGATCGGCGCGGTGAAATCCGTCTCGCTGGAATATGCCGCGCGCGGGGTGACGGCCAATGTCGTGGCGCCCGGCATCATCGACAGCCCGGCCGTGGCGGCCGCCATGCCGCGCGAGAAGATCGCGGCCCTGGTGCCCGCCCGCCGCGCCGGAAAACCGGAAGAGGTGGCCGATCTGGTCACCTTCCTGGCCTCCGAGCGCGCCGGCTATATCTCCGGCCAGACCATCGCCGTCAGCGGCGGGCTCGGCTGAATCACTGCGTCCGGTTGCGGATCCAGCTGCCCGTGCGGTTCATGGCGGCGCCGGTATCCTCCCCGGCGCGGTTGAGCGCATTGCCCGTCGAATCCGCCGCCCGGCCGAGCGCCTGGCCGGTATCCGTCCCCGCGCGGTCCAGCGCATTTCCGGTGCGCTGCATCGGTCCCTGGCCCTCGGCATTGCGGTAGCAGCCGGTGAGCGCCAGCAGTCCGCCGATGGCAATCACGCCCAGCTTGGGAAAGTTCATTCTCGATCTCCAGTTCTCGTTCCGCGATGCTGGCACGATTCGCCTCACTCCGCCGCCATCATACGCTCGGGCACCGCTTCGGGCATGGCAGGGCCGAGCCCGAGGCGGTGCAGCGCGGACAGGGTGTGGAACACGGCCTTGAAGCTCAGGATCGGCACCACCGCGCGCGGGTCGCCGCGCAGATTTCCGGCCAGCATGTTGATGATGCCGTCGCGCATCCACAGCGTGTTGCGCGGCGCCATGAAGAGCGAGCGCATCACCGGATCGTTGATGCGGTAGATGAGCCAGCTGATGCGGTCCATCGCCTGGGCCAGTTCGCGATTGGTGCGCTCGGCGAGGCGGTGGCCGCGCGCGGGATCGTCCAGCCAGGCATGGGCGGCCTTGGCCCCCAGCTCGCCCGCCGTCATGGCCATGAGCACGCCGGTCGAGAACATCGGATCGACGAAGCCATAGGCGTCGCCGATCATGAGGAAGCCCTCGCCGCAGCCCTGCCGCGCGCGATAGCTGTAATTGCCGGTGGAGAAGATCTCCGAGATCATCTGCGCGCCGCGCGTGCGGGCGGCGACGGTGGGGCTGCTGGCGATGCGCGCCTCGAAGAGCTCGCGCGGCGTGCCCTTGCGGCCCTTCCAGGCCGTCTGGTTGCCGACGAAGCCGATGCTCATGACGCCGCCGGGCAGGGGGATGAGCCAGAACCAGCCATCCTCGGCCAGGTGGATGCTGATATAGCCGTCCAGCTCGCCCGAGCGCCGCTCTACGTCCTGGAAGTGCGCGTAGATGGCGGCGGTGTTGTTGTGCTTGTTCATCGCCTTCACGCGCATGCGCCCGGCGAGGAAGGTGTCGCGGCCCGAGGCGTCCAGCACGTAGCGCGGATGGAAGGTCAGCTCCTCGCCATCGGCATTCCTGGCGCGGATGGTGGCGCGCTCGCCTTTGGCGAAGACGGCGTCGGTGACGCGGATGTTCTCGTGCGTCTCGGCGCCGTTGCGGGCGGCATTGGCGAAGAGCAGCGCATCGAGCTCCGAGCGCTTCACCTGCCAGGCATGGGTGCGCGCCTTGTTGAGCGCCTGGGCGAAAGGAAAGGCGCAGCTGCGCCCCGTGCGGTCGGAGACGAATTCCGCGCCCGGCTTGTGGACCCCGATGCCGCGCACCTCCTCCAGCACGCCGAGCCGTTCGAGGATGTCGAGATTGGCGGGCAGCAGGCTCTCGCCGATGTGGAAGCGCGGATGCGCCTCCTTCTCCAGCAGGACGACGCTGCGGCCCTGCATCGCCAGCGTGGCGGCGGCGGTGGAGCCGGCGGGACCGCCGCCGATGACCAGGACCTCGGGGGATGTGTTCATCGCCGGAAAATCCGGCCCGGTCCATGACACGTCAAGCGTTTTGGCGGCGCAGCGCCATCCAGAACGAGCCCTGCGCCACGATCCCCGCCACGGAAAGCACGATGGCCACCGTCAGCGCCGGATTGGACCCCAGCCCCCCGGCGGCGGTGCACAGCGCCCCGACCGCCATCTGGATGAAGCCGAAGAGGCCCGAGGCCGAGCCGATCGCCTGGGGATTCACGCTCATCGCCTGCGTCAGCGCGGCGGGTGAGGCGAGGCCCAGGCCGACCGCAAAGCCGAACATGCACCCCATCATGGCCGCGACGCTCAGATGCCCCGTCAGGACCGTCGCCAGGAAGGCGAAGGCCGAGACGGCGCTGAGCAGATTGCCGCGCACCAGCAGCTTCTCCAGCGCCACGCGTCCGATGAGGCGGCTGCACGTCGCACTGCCGACCCACATCCCCAGCACCAGCAGCGCCAGATAGATCGCCACCTCATGCGACGGGCGGTGCAGCTGGTGCACGAAGATGAAGGGCGCGGCCGCAACGAAGGCATAGACCGCCGTGGTCGCGCAGCCGCCGCCGATCGCATAGCCCAGGAAGGCCGGCGACCGCAGCAGGTTCACCGCATGGCGGAGGAAATTGCCGCTGCGCGAGGTGAGCGCGCGCGTCTCCGGCAGCAGCTTCCAGCAGAAGACCAGGTTGACCAGCCCAAAAGCGCTCAGGACATAGAGGATCGAGCGCCAGCCCAGGGTTTCGGAAAGCGCGGTGCCGATCATCGGCGCCACGCCGGGGCCGATCGTCACCATCAGGTTCATCACCGCGAGCCGCCGTGCCGAGCCCTCGGCCGAGGAGGTGTCGCGCACGATGGTGCGCCCCAGCACCAGCCCCGCGCAGCCGCCCAGGCCTGGAAGAGCCGCGCGGCGATCAGCGAATGGGCGTCGGGCGCGAGGGCGGCGGCGAAGCCGGCCGCGGCATAGATCATGAGCCCCACCATCAGCACCGGCCGCCGCCCGAAGCGGTCGGAGACGGGGCCGTAGATGAGCTGCCCGATGGCGAGACCGAGGATGTAGAGGCTCACCGTCAGCTGCATCGTGCCGATGCTGGCCTGCAGATCCTCCGCCGCGCGCGGCAGGGCCGGCACGAAGATGTGCATGGCCATGGTGCCGCTGAAGGTGAAGAGCGCGAGCAGCCAGAGCGGGACGCTGGCTTTGGCGGGCGCGTCGTCCTGCGGCACGTCCCTCACGGCGCCTCGCGAGCCGGAGTGTCGTGAACCGGGGCATCGCCAACCGGGGCATCGCCAACGGGGGCATCGGCAGGGCGCGCCAGCACCTGCACCGTGGCGGTGAGGCCGGCCACGAGGCGCGTCCCCTCCGGCACGCGATCCAGCGCGATGCGCACCGGGATGCGCTGGGCGAGGCGGACCCAGGTGAAGGTCGGGTTGATATTCGCCAGCAGGCCCGTGCCCGCCGTCCGTTCACGGTCCTCGATGGCCGCGGCCATGCTGTGCACATGGCCGCTCAGCATGGAGGACTGGCCCATGAGCTGGATCGCGACGGGATCGCCGATGTGGATGCGCGGGACCTTCGTCTCCTCGAAATAGCCCTCGACGCGCAGGGAATCCGTGTCCACCAGGGCCAGGACGGCCTTGCCCGCGGGCACATAGTCGCCCGGGCGCAAGGTGAGGTTGGCGACCGTGCCGTTCACCGCGGCGCGCACCTCGGACCGCGTGAGGTTCAGCTGCGCCAGCATGCGGTCGGCCGTGGCCTGGGCGAGCGCGGCCTCGGCCTGCGCCACGGCGGTGTGCGCCTGCTCGGCGGATTGCCGCGAGACGACCTCGCGGATGGCCTCGTAGCGGGAAAGGTCGCGCTGCGCCTGAGCGAGGGTAGCGCGCCGGCCCGCCAGCGCGGCCTCGGACTGGCGCAGCGCGATCTCGAAGCGCTCGCGGTCGATGCGGAACAGCACGTCGCCGCGATGCACCGGCGCATTGTCCTGCACGAGGATGTCGCTCACCAGGCCGGAGACGTCGGGCGCGATGCTGACGACGTCGGCGCGCACGCGCGCATCGCGCGTCCAGGGCTCGTCGACATAATGGTCCCACATGCTGCGGGCGATGAAGAAGGGCGGCGCCGACGGCCGCCAGCGTCACGGCCACGCGGAGGGTGGATCTGAGGAAGGGAGGCATCACGCGAAGCTCCCGCGACAGCGCGTGGATCGCGCCCAGGATGAGGACATAGAGCGCGAGGTTGAACAGCGCGCGGTGCCAGACGAGATCGTAGAATCCGGTCCAGCCGATGAACCGGCGCGCGACCTGGGTGAGGGCATAGGCGGTGATCATCAGCACGAGGAAACTCGGGATGAAGACGCCATGGACGTCGAGTTCGGGGTTCATGATCTTTCTCAATCAGGCCGCCGCGGCCAGCGGGGCGCATGCGGGAGCCGGCCCGCGTGGGCCCGGTGCGAGGGGGAAGAAGCCCCGCCGCAGCCCGACCAGGGCCTGGGCCGCATCGCGCGCGACGGGCCGGTCGGCTTCGCGCACCGTCTGCTCCAGCGCGTCGTCGATGCGGCCGAGCAGCGCATCCGGCGGCGTGGCGGGGCCGCCGCCGATCCTGTCGCGGAAATGGCCGCTGACGCCGGCCAGCACCTCGTCGATGCGCGCCTTCGCCATCGGGCCCAGGCGACGCCGGTCGCGCTGGAGGTCGAGCACGTTGTAGCCGATGCGCAGCTCCGCCAGCCCGTCGAGGCCGGCGAGATGGCCCGCGCCCTCGGCGTCCAGCCGCGGCGTGAGCTGACCGAGACGGTCCAGCATGCGCCCGGCGAGCGCGGCGTGGTCGCCGCGGCCGGTGCCGGCGGCCAGCGCCGCCAGATCCGCCCAGCCCGCGCGGGCGAGGCGCCGTGCGGCCAGCGCCGCGCCGAAGGGCTTGGTGGCCATCGTCCAGACCAGGGCGAAGAGCACGCCGGCCTGCACCGCGATGTTCTCGTTCGCATAGCTCGCGAAATCGACGTTGTAGCGGCTGGTCAGCGCCAGCGAGCCCGCGCCCATGGTGGAGAGGGTCATGGCAATCAGAAAGGTCTGCGGCCGCGGCATGATCAGCCCGATCAGCAGGAAGGGCGGCGCGAGGCACAGAGCCAGAAGCTCGAAGTCGTGAACCGCAGGCATGACGGTGAAGAGGAAGAGGCCGGCGCCCAGCATGGCGACACCGCCCCAGACGAACATCGAGCGCATCATCGGCACGGGGCGGTCGGCGGCGCCGAAGAAGCAGCAGGCCACGGCGGCGACCGCCATGAAATTGGCGCCGCCCGTCCAGCCGCTGTGGATCCAGATCAGCCCTGCCAGGAAGATGGCGAGCACGGTGGAGCCGGCGGTGACGGCCATCATCACATGGTCATGATGGCGGTTGCTTCCGATCAGGAGGCGGCCGTGCGAGCTGTTCCTGCGCGGCGGGGGCGCGCAGGGCCGGCGGCGATGTTCCGCCGCTGGGCGAGGCAGTCGCGCCACAGCTCCACCACCTCGCGCAGGCGCGCGACGAGGCTGGAGGTCACGAGCCCGCTCCAGCTGCGCATCTGGGCCGTGGAAGGCTCCAGCGCATCCAGCCGCGCGAGGATCGCCGCGGTGTCGAGGTTGGCGCCCGCGCCCATCCATTCCGCGATCTCCGCCGTCAGCTCGCGCAGTTCGGGGGGCAGGCCGTCGGCCTCGAGGCGGAGCGCCTGCATCCGGTCGGCGAGGGAGGAGAGCAGAGGCAGCAGCAGGAGCAGCCGGCCGCGCAGCTCGCGGGCCTGGCCGGCCATGTCGCTGGCCTGGGCGTCGTAGGAGATCTGGCTGATGAGCATGTCCATCGCGGCGATGTCGCCGGCGAGACGCTGGCGCGCGAGGGGAGTCGCGTCCTCGCCGCGCAGAATCTCCTGCGCCCAGGCGCCCGCATCACGCAGCCAAATGGAGATCCGCCCCGTCAGCACCGGCCCGATGCTGACCGGCAGGACGACGGCGCTGACCACCGCGGCGCAGGTGATGCCGAGCAGGATCTCCTGCGCGCGGGCCGTCGCGACGTCGAAGATGGTCTCGGGTGCGGCCAGCGCGGGCAGGGCGATGAGGGGCAGGGTATAGCCGGCCAGCATGAAGACGTAGCTGCGCGGCGTGCGGTCCAGCAGCGAGAGATAGAACAGCGTGCCGGTCCATAGCGCGATGGCCAGGACCAGGAGCTCGGGCGTGTTCACGAGGCTGGGCACGAGCACGACGGCGGCGGTCGCGCCCAGAACGGTCCCGCAGGCGCGGAAGATGGCCTTGGAGGCGGTGGCGCCCGAGAGCGGGTTCATCACGATATAGACCGTCGTCATCGCCCAGTAGGGACGCGGCATGTCCCAGGCCAAAGCGATGTAGAGGGCCAGTATCGCGGCCAGATAGGCCTTGCCCGCGAAGAGCCAGTCCCGTCCGCTGGGGAGCGTCATGGCATCGGCTCCAGCGCGTCGAAGACGCGAAGCGTGGCGGCGATGTCGGCGTCGCTGATCCCCGCGAAGACGCGCTCGCGCAGATCGGTGAGCACCTTCTCGATGTGCCG
>NZ_CBDDFJ010000011.1:0-100409 GCF_965227005.1 Roseococcus sp. | reverse complement strand
ACGACGATGGCCAAGGCTAAGTTTGAGCGGAACAAGCCGCACTGCAATATTGGGACGATCGGCCATGTCGATCATGGCAAGACGTCCCTGACGGCGGCGATCACGAAGGTCCTGGCGAAGTCCGGTGGCGCGTCGTTCACCGCCTACGACCAGATCGACAAGGCACCCGAGGAGCGGGCTCGCGGCATTACGATCTCGACGGCGCACGTCGAGTACGAGACGGCGAACCGCCACTACGCGCACGTCGATTGCCCCGGCCACGCCGACTACGTGAAGAACATGATCACGGGCGCGGCGCAGATGGACGGCGCGATCCTGGTGTGCTCGGCGGCCGACGGCCCGATGCCCCAGACGCGCGAGCACATCCTGCTGGCCCGCCAGGTTGGCGTGCCCGCGCTGGTGGTGTTCCTCAACAAGATGGATCTGGCCGACCCCGACCTGGTCGAGCTGGTGGAGATGGAGCTGCGCGAGCTGCTCTCGTCCTACCAGTTCCCGGGCGACGACATCCCCATCATCAAGGGCTCCGCGGTCGCGGCGCTCGAGGACAAGACGCCCGAGATCGGCGAGAACGCGATCATCGAGCTGATGGCGGCGGTGGACAGCTACATCCCGCAGCCCGAGCGCGCGATCGACCGTCCGTTCCTGATGCCGGTCGAGGACGTGTTCTCGATCTCGGGTCGCGGCACGGTGGTCACGGGCCGCGTGGAGCGCGGCGTGGTGAAGGTCGGCGAGGAAGTCGAGATCATCGGCCTGAAGGACACGGTGAAGACGACGGTCACGGGCGTCGAGATGTTCCGCAAGCTGCTGGACAGCGGACAGGCTGGCGACAACATCGGCGCGCTGCTGCGTGGCACGAAGCGTGAGGACGTGGAGCGCGGCCAGGTTCTGGCCAAGCCGGGTTCGATCACGCCGCACACGAAGTTCAAGGCCGAGGCCTACATCCTGACGAAGGAAGAGGGTGGCCGTCACACGCCGTTCTTCACGAACTATCGTCCGCAGTTCTACTTCCGGACGACGGACGTGACGGGCATCGTGCAGCTTCCCGAGGGCGTCGAGATGGTGATGCCGGGCGACAACGTGTCGATGGACGTCGAGCTGATTGCGCCGATCGCGATGGATGAGGGCCTGCGCTTCGCCATCCGCGAAGGTGGCCGCACCGTCGGCGCCGGCGTCGTCGCGTCCATCGCGAAGTAAGCGTTAAAAACGCAAACTATTCTGGTCTGCCGGGCTGGACTTTTCCCGGCATTCAGGCTTTTTGTCCGTTAGTTCGACGAGCTGCCGGACACACAGGGGCGTAGCTCAATTGGCTAGAGCGCCGGTCTCCAAAACCGGAGGTTGAGAGTTCGAGACCCTCCGCCCCTGCCAGATTTTCTGTTCGATCGCTCCCGGCCAATCGGCCCGGAGTGGACCAAATCCAGAAGGCCATGTCGGCGGCACGTTGCAAGACGGCCGCCGACATGCTTTCAGGGGGCCGCCGCCGGGTTAGTCCCTGGGGGCTCAGTCAGGAATACGAAGTTTGGCCAAGCTCAATCCCGTTCAGTTTTCCCGGGAAGTCCGACAGGAAGTGGCGAAGGTCACCTGGCCCTCGCGCCGGGAGACGCTGATCACGACCGGCCTCGTGCTGGCCCTGTCCTCCCTGGCGGCCATTTTCTTCCTGGTCACGGATCAGCTGATCCAGCTTGCCATGCGCTGGGTCTTCGGGCTTTAGCAAAGGCGCAACAATTCAGTCGCAGTGTCCGGCGGGCCAGGGGATCTTCCCGTAGCGTCACCGGACGGCGAAGCGAGGTTCTGGCCGATGGCCGATAAGCGTTGGTATGTCGTGCACGTCTATTCGGGCTTCGAGAAGAAGATCGCCGAGCAGATCCGCGCGCAGGCCGCCCAGTCGGGTCTCGCCGACCGGATCGAGGACATCCTCGTCCCCATCGAGCAGGTCGTCGAAGTCCGTCGCGGACAGAAGGTCGACACCGAGCGGAAGTTCTTCCCCGGCTATGTGCTGGTGAAGATGGAAATGACCGACGACACCTGGCACCTCGTGCGCGACACGCCCAAGGTCACGGGCTTCCTCGGCGCGCGCAACAAGCCGCAGCCCATCACCGAGGCCGAGGCGATGCGCATCGTCAACGCCATGGTCGAGGGCGCCGAGAAGCCCCGCCGTCCCGCCGTCCTCTTCGAGGTGGGCGAGCAGGTCCGCGTCTCCGACGGTCCCTTCACCAGCTTCAACGGCACGGTGGAAGAGGTCGACGAGGAGAAGGGGCGCCTCAAGGTCAGCGTCTCGATCTTCGGCCGCTCCACGCCCGTCGAGCTGGAATACAGCCAGGTCGAGAAGCTTTAAGAGCCCACGCCCTACGGAATGGACGACATGCGGGGCCTTCAGGGCCCCGCAACTGTTTTGACCGCCCGCCGGCTACTCCAGCCGATGAAGATCCCCGATCCGACGATGACGCCGGCGCCCAGCCAGGTGGTCGCATCCGGGAATTCGGAAAACATCAGCCAGCCGATGAAGACCGAGCCCAGCAGCTGGAAATACTGGAAGGGCGAGAGCACGTTCGCCGGCGCATAGCCGAAGGCATGGGCCACGCAGTAATGGCCGAGCGCGCCGATCACGCCCACGCCCAGGAACAGGCCGAGATCCACCCACGAATCCGGCGTCTGCCAGACGAAGGGCAGCACGAGCAGCATCCCGAAGGCGCCGACCACGGCCGAGAGCAGCGCCGAGGTCTCGGGCGGGTCGATGCCCGCGATCCGCCGCGTGAGGATCTGGTAGATGCCATAGGCCGTGCCGCTCGCCACGATGAAGAGCGAGGCCCAGTGGAATAGCGCCGTGCCCGGCCGGATGACGATCAGCACGCCGATGAAGCCGCAGACCAGGGCGACGACGCGCGCGGGTGTCGTCCGCTCGCCGAGCATGGGCCAGGCCAGGAGCGCCACGGCCAGCGGGGCGGCCAGGCTGATCGCGGCGGCCTTGCCCAGCGGGATGAAGCCGATCCCGAAGAAATAGCAGGCATTCGAGGTGAAGAGCATGCAGGAACGAAAGAGCTGCAGCCCCAGGCGCTTCGTCCGCACGATCGCCAGGCCGTAGCGTGGCAGGAAGAGCGCGGAGAGGAAGACGATGTGCCCGAAGGCGCGCGCCCAGCTGATCTGCAGCGAGCTGTATTCCTGGCCCAGCAGCTTCGCGAAGCCGCCCATCACCGGGAAGAGCGAGCCCGCCATCAGCATGAACAGGATGCCAAGGAGCAGGCGCGGCGGCGAGGGGGATTTCACGCGCGAACCATGCGGTGCCTTCGCGGACCCGTCCAGCGGCCGGGGCTCCGATTTGGCCGCGTCCCGGGGCGAGGGAGGGCGCTCGGCATGCCGTGGACGCATGTCCCGTCCCGGCGATCGGAAGGGACGGTGACTCGACAGGGCCGGCGCTTGCGTGTAGACGCGCGCCTTCCGGTGAGGGGCTTCGCCCTTCGGCCGTAGAGAAACGCGGGAGGTTCCGTGGCACGACTAAGCCATTGGGCCGTCAGTACCGCGGGTCTCTCCACACTGTGAGAGGACTTTAGTCATGGCAAAGAAGATCGCCGGCTATATCAAGCTGCAGATCCCGGCAGGCAAGGCGAACCCTTCGCCGCCCGTCGGTCCCGCGCTTGGTCAGCGTGGCCTGAACATCATGCAGTTCGTGAAGGAATTCAACGCGGCGACGCAGCAGATGGAGCCCGGCACCCCGACGCCGGTCGTCATCACGGCCTATACCGATCGCAGCTTCTCGTTCATCACGAAGACGCCCCCGAACACCTATTTCCTCCTCAAGGCCGCCAAGGTCGAGAAGGGCAGCCTGACGCCGGGCAAGGGCGCGACCTCCGGTCGCGTGACCCGTTCGCAGCTGGCCGAAATCGCCAAGGTCAAGATGAAGGACATGAACTGCACCGACGTGGAGAGCGCCGTGAGCATGCTCGCTGGCTCCGCCCGTTCGATGGGTATGACCGTGGTGGAGGGCTGATCGATGGCTAAGCTTACGAAGCGCATGAAGGCCCTGGCCTCGACCGTCTCGACGGACAAGGCCTATCCCCTCGCCGAGGCGATCACGCTGGCCAAGGCCAATGCGACCGCCAAGTTCGACGAGACCATCGAGATCTCGATGAACCTCGGCATCGACCCCCGCCACGCCGACCAGATGGTCCGCGGCATGGTCGGCCTGCCCAACGGCACGGGCAAGACCGTCCGCGTGGGCGTCTTCGCCCGTGGCCCGAAGGCCGAGGAGGCCAAGGCCGCCGGCGCCGACGTGGTTGGCGCGGACGACCTCGCCGCCCTGGTCCAGGAAGGCAAGATCGACTTCGACCGCTGCATCGCGACGCCGGACATGATGGCCCTCGTCGGTCGTCTCGGTAAGGTGCTGGGCCCGCGCGGCCTGATGCCGAACCCCAAGCTCGGCACCGTGACCATGGACGTCAAGGGCGCCGTGACGGCGGCCAAGGGCGGCCAGGTCGAGTTCCGCGCCGAGAAGGCCGGCATCGTGCATGCCGGCATCGGCAAGGCCAGCTTCGGCGCCGAGCAGCTGCTCGAGAACGCCAAGGCCTTCGTGGACGCGATCCAGAAGTCCCGCCCGACGGGCGCCAAGGGCACCTACGTCAAGAAGGTGGCCGTGTCCTCGACGATGGGCGCCGGCGTCTCGGTCGACGTGGGCAGCCTCAACGGCTGAGTGAGATTCCTCCCGGGCTTCGGCCCGGGCGGCTTAGGCGGGGCTTCGGCCCCGTCGACCTGTCGGAGATTGCAGGCGCCTGATCCTTCCGGGGAGACGGCATAAAGGGCATCCGCCCGCCAGCATGAGACGGGGAACCGAGATCCGCCCGCTTGGGGACTTTCCCCGCGGGCATGGCTTGGCTTTCCGGCAACGACAGCGAACGGGGTTGGGGGATGGTCCCCTGGCCCCCGTGTGAACCGGTCGGGGCCCTTCCAGAAGGTTCCGGCCACCGACGGAGACGTGACGTTGGACCGTACGGAAAAGCACGCTTTCGTCGACTCGCTGGGCTCTGTCTTCGCGCAGACCTCTTTCGTGCTCGTCGCCCAGAACAAGGGGCTGACGGTCGCGGCGGTGGATTCTCTGCGTCAGAAGATGAAGGCCGCCGGGGCGACGTATAAGGTTGCGAAGAACCGTCTGGCCACTCGCGCCCTCGACGGCACCCGTTTCCAGGCTATCTCTCCCCTGCTGAAGGGCCCCACCGCGCTTGCGTGGTCGGTGGATCCGGTGGCTGTGGCGAAGACGGCCGTGGAGTTCGCCAAGAGCAATGACAAGTTCGTAATCCTGGGCGGTGCGCTCGGGACTCAGATGCTGAACGTCGATGGCGTTAAGGCACTGGCCGAACTTCCGTCGCTCGACACGCTGCGCGCGTCGCTCGTGGGTCTGATCCAGACCCCTGCGACCCGCATCGCCGGGGTGGTTCAGGCCCCCGCCGGCCAGCTGGCACGGGTGCTGAAGGCCTACGCGGACAAGGAAGCCGCGTAAGGGCGCTTCTGGCCTCTCGAATCAGTAAAGCCCCGCCGCGATGCCGCGGTGGGGTTGTCAAGCCACTGTCAAGCCATTAGATCGAAGGAATACACACATGGCCGATCTCGCAAAGCTCGTTGACGAGCTGTCCGCTCTGACCGTTTTGGAGGCCGCTGAGCTCTCCAAGCTGCTCGAAGAGAAGTGGGGCGTCTCCGCCGCCGCTCCGGTGGCCGTTGCGGCCGCTGGTCCGGCTGCTGCCGCCGCTCCCGCCGAAGTGCAGACCGAGTTCACGGTGACCCTTGCCGCCGCTGGCGACAAGAAGATCAACGTGATCAAGGAGATCCGCACGATCACCGGCCTGGGCCTCAAGGAAGCCAAGGATCTGGTCGAAGGCGCTCCGAAGGTCGTCAAGGAGAACATCTCCAAGGACGAAGCGGACAAGATCAAGAAGGTTCTCGAAGAGAACGGCGCGACCGTCGAGGTCAAGTAACGCCGTTCCACCGGGTGCCGGGGCTCCGCGCCGGCATCAGGTGGGAGTTGTTTCGAAGTCGGGGTGGGTGGCAATCGGGTCCGGTTGCCGCCCCTCTCGCCGTTTTGGGGGCAGGGTGCCTCTGAGATGCCTGCGGGGACACGGAATTTCGGCGGCGGGGATCTCTCCGCAGGCCAGCATTAAGGAAGCGGGACACGCATGAACGCCATCAGCAAGTCGTTCACGGCACGCAAGCGCATTCGCAAGAGCTTCGGGCGCCTGCCCGAGGTTGCGCCCATGCCCAACCTGATCGACGTGCAGCGCGCCTCCTACGCGACCTTCCTGCAGATGGAGACGCATCCGGACAGCCGCACCAACACCGGCCTCCAGGAAGTCTTCAAGTCGGTCTTCCCGATCAATGATTTCGCCGGCCGCGGCCGGCTGGAGTTCGTCCAGTACGAGCTCGAAGAGCCCAAATACGACGTCGAGGAGTGCATCGCGCGCGGGCTGAACTACGCCGCGCCCCTCAAGGTCAAGCTGCGCCTGATCGTCTGGGATCTGGACGAGGACACCGGCAGCCGCTCCGTCCGCGACATCAAGGAGCAGGATGTCTACATGGGCGACATGCCGCTCATGACGGACAACGGCACCTTCATCATCAACGGCACCGAGCGCGTCATCGTCTCGCAGATGCACCGTTCGCCCGGCGTGTTCTTCGACCACGACAAGGGCAAGACCCACAGCTCGGGCAAGTACCTCTTCGCCGCCCGCGTGATTCCCTATCGCGGCTCCTGGCTCGACTTCGAGTTCGACGCCAAGGACATCTGCTATGTCCGTGTCGACCGCAAGCGCAAGCTGCCCGCCTCGACCCTCCTCCTCGCGCTCGATGGCGCCGGGACCGAGGCCAAGCGCGTCGAGCGCGCCGCCAAGGGCCTGGAGATGGAGCATGCCGAGATCCGCGGCATGGACGCCGAGGAAATCCTCGGCGCCTTTTACGGCCAGGTCGAGTTCCGCCGCCTGCCCAAGGGCTGGTCGCGCGCCTTCGATCCCGACAGCTTCCGCGGCATCAAGCTGCTGGAGCCGCTGATCGACGCCAAGACCGGCGAGATCGTGGCCGACAAGGACGTCAAGATGACGCCCCGCGCCGCCCGCAAGATCGTGGAGGCCGGCACCACCGAGGTGCTCGTCGGCCGTACCGACCTGCTGGGCCGCTTCGTCGCGCTCGACCTCGTGAACATGGAGACGGGTGAGATCTGGGCGGAGGCCGGCGAGGAGCTGACCGAGGCGAAGCTCGCCGCGATCGAGGATGCCGGCATCGACGTCCTGCCGACGCTCGCCGTCGACCAGTCGGTCGGCCCCTGGATGCGCAACACGCTCGCGGTGGACAAGAACACCAATCGCGAAGAAGCGCTGATGGACATCTACCGGGTCATGCGCCCCGGTGAGCCGCCGACGCCCGAGACCGCCGAGGCGCTGTTCAAGGGCCTGTTCTTCGACGGCGACCGCTACGATCTCTCGGCCGTGGGCCGCGTGAAGATGAACATGCGCCTGGGCTTCTCGCTCGAGGAGGCGCCCGACCATCTGCGCACGCTGCGCAAGCAGGACATCGTCTCGACGATGCGCGTGCTGATGGACCTCAAGGACGGCCGCGGCTCCATCGACGACATCGACAACCTCGGCAACCGGCGCGTGCGCTCGGTCGGCGAGCTGATGGAGAACCAGTACCGCGTCGGCCTGCTGCGCATGGATCGCGCGATCAAGGAGCGCATGGGCGCGGTCGATATCGACACCGTCATGCCGCACGACCTGATCAACGCGAAGCCGGCCGCGGCCGCCGTGCGCGAGTTCTTCGGCTCCTCGCAGCTGTCGCAGTTCATGGACCAGACCAACCCGCTGTCGGAAGTGACGCATAAGCGCCGCCTCTCGGCGCTTGGCCCGGGCGGTCTGACCCGCGAGCGCGCCGGCTTCGAGGTGCGCGACGTGCACCCGACGCATTACGGCCGCATCTGCCCGATCGAGACGCCGGAAGGCCCGAACATCGGCCTGATCAACTCGCTCGCCACCTTCGCGCGGGTGAACAAGTACGGCTTCATCGAGACGCCCTATCGCCTCGTGAAGGACGGCAAGATCACGGGCGATCCGCGCTACCTCTCCGCCATGGAGGAGGAGAAGCTCGTCGTCGCCCAGGCCGATGCCCATGTGGACGCGACCACGGGCGAGTTCCTGAGCGATCTGGTCTCGGTCCGCCAGGGCGGCGACTTCCGCCTGGTGAAGCCGGGCGAGGTGACGGCCATCGACGTCTCGCCCAAGCAGCTCGTCTCCGTCGCGGCCGCGCTCATTCCGTTCCTCGAGAACGATGACGCCAACCGTGCGCTGATGGGCTCGAACATGCAGCGTCAGGCCGTGCCGCTGATCCGCGCCGACGCCCCGCTCGTGGGCACCGGTATGGAGGCCGCCGTGGCCCGCGATTCGGGCGCGGCGATTTCCGCCCGTCGCGATGGCATCGTCGACCAGATCGACGGCGCGCGCATCGTGGTGCGCGCCTCGGGCGAGGACGGCCAGACGATCGGCGTGGACATCTATCGTCTGCGCAAGTTCCAGCGCTCCAACCAGAGCACCTGCATCAACCAGCGTCCGCTGGTGAAGGTGGGCGACCGGGTGTCCGGCGGCGAGATCATTGCCGACGGCCCGTCCACGGAGCTGGGCGAACTGGCCCTGGGCCGCAACGTGCTCTGCGCGTTCATGCCCTGGAACGGCTACAACTTCGAGGACTCCATCCTGATCTCGGAGCGCATCGCGCGCGACGACGTGTTCACCTCCATCCACATCGAAGAGTTCGAAGTGATGGCGCGCGACACGAAGCTCGGCCAGGAAGAGATCAGCCGCGACATCCCCAATGTGGGTGAAGAAGCGCTGCGCAACCTCGATGAGGCCGGCATCGTCTATGTCGGTGCCGAGGTCCATCCCGGCGACATCCTCATCGGCAAGGTGACGCCGAAGGGCGAGAGCCCGATGACGCCGGAAGAGAAGCTCCTGCGCGCCATCTTCGGCGAGAAGGCGTCCGACGTGCGCGACACGTCGCTGCGCCTGCCGCCGGGCGTTTCCGGCACGATCGTCGACGTGCGCGTCTTCTCCCGCCGCGGCGTGGACAAGGACGAGCGCGCCATGGCGATCGAGCGTTCGGAGATCGAGCGCCTGGCCAAGGACCGCGACGACGAGCGCGCCATCCAGGAGCGCAGCTTCTATGGCCGTCTGCGTGAGCGCCTGCTGAACCGTAAGGCCAGCGGCGGCTTCAAGGGCGTGAAGGCCGGCACGCCGGTGACCGACGAAGTGCTGGAGCAGTTCGCCAAGGCGACCTGGCGCCAGATCGCGGTGACCGACGATGCGGCGATGGTCGAGATCGAGGCGCTGAAGCGCGAGTTCGACACCGCGGTGGAGAAGCTGCAGAAGCGCTTCGAATCCAAGGTCGAGAAGCTGCAGCGCGGCGACGAGCTGCCGCCCGGCGTCATGAAGATGGTCAAGGTCTTCGTGGCGGTGAAGCGCAAGCTGCAGCCCGGCGACAAGATGGCCGGCCGCCATGGCAACAAGGGCGTCGTCTCGCGCGTGGTGCCGGTGGAGGACATGCCGTTCCTCGAGGACGGCACCTCGGTCGATCTCGTGCTGAACCCGCTGGGCGTGCCCTCACGCATGAACATCGGTCAGATCCTTGAGACGCATCTGGGTTGGGCCTGCGCGAATATCGGCCGTGAGGTCGGTATCCTGGTGGACGATTTCCGTCGTTCGTCGGCCGTGCGCGAGGAGCTTCTCGCCAAGCTGAAGGACATCTACGGCGACGAGATCTACGAGCGTGACATCGCGCCGATGAGCGAAGAGCAGCTGATCGAGCTGTCGGACAACCTGAAGAAGGGCATTCCGATCGCCACGCCGGTCTTCGACGGCGCGCGCATCTCGGACATCGAGGAAATGCTGACGAAGGCGGGGCTCGACACCTCCGGCCAGATGCAGCTGATCGATGGCCGCACGGGCGAGCTCTTCGAGCGCAAGACCACGGTCGGCTACATCTACATGCTGAAGCTGCACCACCTGGTCGACGACAAGATCCACGCGCGTTCGATCGGCCCCTATTCGCTGGTCACGCAGCAGCCGCTGGGCGGCAAGGCCCAGTTCGGCGGACAGCGTTTCGGCGAGATGGAGGTCTGGGCGCTCGAGGCTTACGGCGCCGCGTACACGCTGCAGGAGATGCTGACGGTGAAGTCGGACGACGTGTCCGGCCGCACCAAGGTCTACGAGGCGATCGTCCGCGATCAGGACAGCTTCGAGGCCGGCATTCCGGAAAGCTTCAACGTTCTGGTCAAGGAGCTCAAGTCGCTCGGCCTGAACGTGGACCTGGAAAACCGCGGGTCCTGAGTATGACGGACGGGGTGCCTGACGCGCCCCGTCCTCCCCCATGCATGGCCCGGCGCAAGCGTCGGGCGGAGAGCGAGGCGGCATGAACGAGCTGATGAAGATCCTGGGCCAGACCGGCCAGGCGATGACTTTCGACCAGATCAAGATCTCCATGGCGTCGCCGGAGCAGATCCGCTCCTGGTCCTATGGCGAGATTAAGAAGCCCGAGACGATCAACTACCGCACCTTCAAGCCGGAGCGGGACGGGCTGTTCTGCGCGCGCATCTTTGGTCCGATCAAGGACTACGAGTGCCTGTGCGGCAAGTACAAGCGGATGAAGTTCCGCGGCATCGTCTGCGAGAAGTGCGGCGTGGAAGTCACGCTCGCCAAGGTCCGGCGCGAGCGCATGGGCCATATCGAGCTTGCGGCCCCCGTTGCCCACATCTGGTTCCTGAAGTCCCTCCCGAGCCGCGTCGGCCTCATGGTCGATATGACCCTGAAGGAACTGGAGAAGGTTCTGTACTTCGAGTCCTACGTGGTGCTCGAGCCGGGCCTGACGGACCTCAAGCTGCATTCGCTGCTGAACGAGGACCAGTTCGTCTCCAAGCAGGACGAATTCGGCGAGGACGCCTTCCGCGTCGGCATCGGTGCCGAGGCCGTGAAGGAGATCCTGCATGGCATGGAGATGGCCAAGGACGGCGTGCGCCTGCGCGCCGAGCTGAAGGAAACCACCTCCGAGGCCAAGCGCAAGAAGCTCGTCAAGCGCCTGAAGCTGATCGAGGCCTTCAATGACTCGGGTGCTCGTCCCGAGTGGATGATCCTCGATGTCGTGCCGGTCATCCCGCCCGAGCTGCGCCCGCTGGTGCCGCTGGACGGCGGCCGCTTCGCGACCTCGGATCTGAACGACCTGTATCGCCGCGTCATCAACCGCAACAACCGCCTCAAGCGGCTGATCGAGCTGCGCGCGCCCGACATCATCGTGCGCAACGAGAAGCGCATGCTGCAGGAATCGGTCGATGCGCTGTTCGACAACGGCCGTCGCGGCCGCGCGATCACGGGCGCCAACAAGCGCCCGCTGAAGTCGCTGTCCGACATGCTGAAGGGCAAGCAGGGCCGGTTCCGTCAGAACCTTCTCGGCAAGCGCGTGGACTACTCGGGCCGTTCGGTCATCGTGGTGGGTCCCGAGCTGAAGCTGCACCAGTGCGGCCTGCCCAAGAAGATGGCGCTCGAGCTCTTCAAGCCCTTCATCTACTCGAAGCTCGAGAAGTACGGCCACGCCAGCACCATCAAGCAGGCGAAGCGGATGGTCGAGAAGGAGCGTCCCGAGGTCTGGGACATCCTGGAAGAGGTCATCCGCGAGCACCCGGTCATGCTGAACCGGGCGCCCACGCTGCACCGCCTGGGCATCCAGGCCTTCGAGCCCGTGCTCGTCGAGGGCAAGGCGATCCAGCTGCACCCGCTGGTCTGCACCGCCTTCAACGCCGACTTCGACGGCGACCAGATGGCCGTGCACGTCCCCCTGAGCCTCGAGGCTCAGCTGGAAGCGCGCGTGCTGATGATGTCGACCAACAACATCCTCTCGCCCGCGAACGGCAAGCCGATCATCGTGCCGTCGCAGGATATCGTGCTCGGCCTGTACTACCTCAGCATCGACACGCCCGAGTTCCGGGCTGCCGAGGACGACAAGGCGCCGCGCATCACCGATATCGGTGAGATCGAGCACGCTTTGTCCGTGGGCGCGCTGACCATCCACAGCAAGATCCTGACGCGCCGCGCCACGGTCGATGCCGACAACAAGCCGATCGTCGAGCGGGTCATCTCCACGCCGGGCCGCATGCTCATGGGCGCGCTCCTGCCCAAGCACCCCGCGCTGCCCTTCTCGCTGATCAACCGCCTGCTGACCAAGAAGTCCATCTCGGACGTGATCGACGCCGTCTACCGCCATTGCGGCCAGAAGGAGTCGGTGATCTTCGCCGACCGCCTGATGGGCCTCGGCTTCAAGCACGCGGCCAAGGCGGGCATCTCCTTCGGCAAGGACGACATGATGATCCCCGCCGAGAAGGAGGGGCTCATCGCGACGACCAAGGCGGAAGTGAAGGAGTTCGAGCAGCAGTACCTCGACGGCCTCATCACCTCGGGCGAGCGCTACAACAAGGTGGTCGACGCCTGGTCGCGCTGCACGGATTCCGTCGCGACCGCGATGATGAAGGAGATTCAGAAGCAGGAGATCGGCAAGCCGACCAACTCCGTCTGGATGATGTCTCACTCCGGCGCGCGTGGTTCGCCGGCGCAGATGCGCCAGCTGGCCGGCATGCGCGGCCTGATGGCCAAGCCCTCGGGCGAGATCATCGAGCAGCCGATCATCTCGAACTTCAAGGAAGGCCTCACCGTCCTCGAGTACTTCAACTCGACGCACGGCGCCCGTAAGGGCCTCGCCGACACGGCGCTGAAGACGGCCAACTCGGGTTACCTGACGCGGCGTCTCGTCGACGTGGCGCAGGACTGCATCATCATGGAAGAGGATTGCGGGACCGAGCGTGGCCTCAACGTGCGCGCCATCATGGATGGCGGCGACGTGGTGTCCTCGCTCTCCGAGCGCATCCTGGGCCGTACGACGCAGGAAGACGTGATCGACCCGGCGACGGGCGAGATCCTCGTCGCGAACAACATGCTGGTCGAGGAAGCCGATGCCGAGCGCATCGAGAAGGCCGGCGTCGAGGGGGTGAAGATCCGCTCGGTGTTGACCTGCGAATCGCTCCAGGGCGTCTGCGGCCATTGCTACGGCCGCGATCTGGCCCGCGGCACGCCGGTGAACATGGGCGAGGCGGTGGGCGTCATCGCCGCGCAGTCCATCGGCGAGCCGGGCACGCAGCTGACCATGCGTACCTTCCACATCGGCGGTGCGGCGCAGCGTGGCGCCGAGCAGTCGGCCGTGGAAGCGACGGTCGATGCGACGACCAAGCTCTATAACCTGCAGCTGGTGACCAACAGCTCGGGCGCGCCGATCGTCATGAGCCGTAACTGCGAAGTGGCGCTCCTCGACGCCAATGGCCGTGAGCGCGCCCGCTTCCGCGTGCCCTACGGCGCGCGCATGTTGATCACGGACGGCGTCAGCGTCGTGCGTGGCCAGAAGCTCGCCGACTGGGATCCCTTCACCCTTCCGATCATCACGGAGCGCGAGGGCAAGGTCGAATATAACGACCTCATCGAGGGCATCACCCTCGTCGAGCGGACCGATGACGTGACGGGCCTGACCTCCAAGGTGGTGGTCGACTACAAGGGCTCGGCCAAGTCGGTCGACCTTCGCCCGCGCATCGTCATGAAGGACGCCCGCGGCGAGATCATGAAGCTGCCGAACGGCACCGAGGCCCGCTACTTCCTCAGCCCCGACACGGTGCTGAGCGTGGACCACGGCGCGACGGTCGAGGCCGGTGACGTGGTGGCGCGCATGCCCCGCGAATCGTCCAAGACGCGTGACATCACCGGCGGTCTGCCGCGCGTGGCGGAGCTCTTCGAGGCCCGCCGTCCGAAGGATGCCGCGATCATCAGCGACATCGACGGTCGCGTGGAGTTCGGCAAGGACTACAAGGCCAAGCGCCGGGTCATCGTGAAGAGCGAGCCCATGGGCGACGAGCCCGCGATCGAGCGCGAGTACCTGGTGCCCAAGGGCAAGCACGTCTCGGTGCAGGAGGGCGACTACGTGAAGGCGGGCGACCCCCTGGTCGACGGGCCGCGCGTGCCGCACGACATCCTGCGCGTGCTGGGCGTCGAGGCGCTGGCGAACTACCTCGTCAACGAGATCCAGGACGTCTACCGGCTCCAGGGCGTGAAGATCAACGACAAGCACATTGAGGTGATCGTTCGCCAGATGCTGCAGAAGGTTGAGATTCTCGATGGTGGCGAGACGACCTATCTCATCGGCGAGCAGGTCGACCGCTTCGAGTTCGACGCGGAGAACGACAAGCGCCTGAAGCTCGGCGAGCGCCCCGCGAGGGCCGAGCCGGTGCTCCAGGGCATCACCAAGGCCTCGCTGCAGACGCAGAGCTTCATCTCGGCGGCGTCCTTCCAGGAGACCACCCGAGTGCTCACCGAGGCGGCCACGGCCGGCAAGGTGGATACGCTGGCCGGCCTCAAGGAAAACGTCATCGTGGGCCGCCTGATTCCAGCGGGCACGGGCTCCGTGATGAACCGCCTGAAGATCCTGGCGGCGAAGCGCGACAGCGGCCGCCTGCCTGCGACGCCGGCTCTTCCCGAGCCGGAGAAGAGCCCCGCAGCCGCCGAATAGCGGTATGCGGAAAGGGCGGGGGCCGTGCGTCTCCTCCGTCCTGCGAATCACCCCCTCATCGCTTGACTCTGCCTGAGGGGGTGGTAAGACGCGCAACTCGCCGGGACGATCAGAGATGGTCCCCTGGCATGTTGGTTCAAACGCCTTGCTTCGGTCGCCACGATTTCCGTTTCGGAGGTCGCTCAGGCCCGGGGTTGACGCGGTAGCCCGTTCGGAGCGCGAAAGCGCCCGTCGGGCTCTACGTCGTTTGGCGGGCGGATCGCACTGAACGGGTTTACGAAGGGGCGTCATGCCGACGATCAACCAGCTCATCGCGCAGGGGCGCGAGCCGCGCCGTAGCCAGAACAAGGTTCCGGCTCTCGAAGGCTGCCCGCAGAAGCGCGGCGTCTGCACGCGCGTCTATACGACCACGCCGAAGAAGCCGAACTCGGCTCTGCGTAAGGTCGCCAAGGTCCGCCTGACCAACGGCTTCGAAGTCGTGAGCTACATCCCTGGCGAGGGCCATAACCTGCAGGAGCACTCCGTTGTGCTCATCCGCGGCGGCCGCGTTAAGGATCTTCCCGGCGTTCGCTACCACATTCTGCGCGGCGTCCTCGATACGCAGGGCCTGCCGAAGCGCCGCAAGCGGCGTTCGCTCTACGGCGCCAAGCGGCCGAAGTGAGGAACTGAGATGTCTCGTCGTCACCGCGCGGAAAAGCGCGAAGTCCTGCCGGATCCGAAGTTCGGCGATGTTGTCCTGAGCCGTTTCATGAACGTGCTTATGTACGACGGTAAGAAGAGCGCCGCGGAAGGCATCGTCTATGCCGCCATGGACACGCTGAAGCGCAAGGGTGGCGTCAATGCCGACCCGCTTCGCCTGTTCCACGAGGCGCTGGACAATGTGAAGCCGGCCGTCGAGGTGCGTTCGCGCCGCGTCGGTGGTGCCACCTACCAGGTGCCCGTCGAGGTTCGCCCCGAGCGGCGCCAGGCGCTGGCCATTCGCTGGCTGATCGATGCCGCCCGCAAGCGCGGCGAGAGCACGATGGAAGAGCGCCTTTCGGCGGAGCTGATGGACGCGGTGAACAACCGCGGCACGGCTGTGAAGAAGCGCGAAGACACGCACCGGATGGCCGAAGCCAACAAGGCCTTCAGCCACTACCGCTGGTAACAGATGACAGGGCGCGCTCAGGCGCGCGGGTAACACCCCTTTTGGATTGGATGCACGACGATGGCCAAGGCTAAGTTTGAGCGGAACAAGCCGCACTGCAATATTGGGACGATCGGCCATGTCGATCATGGCAAGACGTCCCTGACGGCGGCGATCACGAAGGTCCTGGCGAAGTCCGGTGGCGCGTCGTTCACCGCCTACGACCAGATCGACAAGGCACCCGAGGAGCGGGCTCGCGGCATTACGATCTCGACGGCGCACGTCGAGTACGAGACGGCGAACCGCCACTACGCGCACGTCGATTGCCCCGGCCACGCCGACTACGTGAAGAACATGATCACGGGCGCGGCGCAGATGGACGGCGCGATCCTGGTGTGCTCGGCGGCCGACGGCCCGATGCCCCAGACGCGCGAGCACATCCTGCTGGCCCGCCAGGTTGGCGTGCCCGCGCTGGTGGTGTTCCTCAACAAGATGGATCTGGCCGACCCCGACCTGGTCGAGCTGGTGGAGATGGAGCTGCGCGAGCTGCTCTCGTCCTACCAGTTCCCGGGCGACGACATCCCCATCATCAAGGGCTCCGCGGTCGCGGCGCTCGAGGACAAGACGCCCGAGATCGGCGAGAACGCGATCATCGAGCTGATGGCGGCGGTGGACAGCTACATCCCGCAGCCCGAGCGCGCGATCGACCGTCCGTTCCTGATGCCGGTCGAGGACGTGTTCTCGATCTCGGGTCGCGGCACGGTGGTCACGGGCCGCGTGGAGCGCGGCGTGGTGAAGGTCGGCGAGGAAGTCGAGATCATCGGCCTGAAGGACACGGTGAAGACGACGGTCACGGGCGTCGAGATGTTCCGCAAGCTGCTGGACAGCGGACAGGCTGGCGACAACATCGGCGCGCTGCTGCGTGGCACGAAGCGTGAGGACGTGGAGCGCGGCCAGGTTCTGGCCAAGCCGGGTTCGATCACGCCGCACACGAAGTTCAAGGCCGAGGCCTACATCCTGACGAAGGAAGAGGGTGGCCGTCACACGCCGTTCTTCACGAACTATCGTCCGCAGTTCTACTTCCGGACGACGGACGTGACGGGCATCGTGCAGCTTCCCGAGGGCGTCGAGATGGTGATGCCGGGCGACAACGTGTCGATGGACGTCGAGCTGATTGCGCCGATCGCGATGGATGAGGGCCTGCGCTTCGCCATCCGCGAAGGTGGCCGCACCGTCGGCGCCGGCGTCGTCGCGTCCATCGCGAAGTAAGCGGGCAAAATCCACCATGGACAGCCAAAATATCCGCATTCGCCTCAAGGCGTTCGATCACCGCGTGCTCGATGGTAGCACGCGGGAGATCGTGCAGACCGCGAAGCGGACCGGTGCGCGCGTGCGCGGGCCCATCCCGCTGCCGACGCAGATCGAGCGTTTCACCGTGAACCGCTCGCCCCACGTGGACAAGAAGAGCCGGGAGCAGTTCGAAATTCGGACGCACCGTCGGCTCCTCGACATCGTCGACCCCACCCCGCAGACCGTGGACGCGCTGATGAAGCTCGACCTGGCCTCCGGTGTGGACGTCGAGATCAAGATCTGAGGACGGAACCATGGCGACCCAGGTCCGCACCGGGCTGATCGCGCGCAAGCTCGGCATGACTCGGCTGTTTAATGACGACGGCTCTACGACGCCGGTGACGGTGCTGCATCTCGATGCAGTGCGTGTCATCGCGCAGCGCACCGCGGAGACCGATGGCTACACCGCTCTTCAGGTGGGCATCGGCAAGGCGAAGCCGAAGAATGTGACGAAGGCCAACCGCGGTCACTTCGCGAAGGCCGGCGTCGAGGCTCCGATGAAGCTCACCGAGTTCCGCGTGGATGCCGAGGCGCTGATCGCCGCGGGCACCGTGCTTTCCGGCGCGCATTTCGTGACGGGCCAGAAGGTCGACGTGACCGGCACTTCGAAGGGCAAGGGATTTGCCGGCGCCATGAAGCGCTGGAACTTCTCGGGTCTCGAAGCCTCGCACGGCGTGTCGATCAGCCACCGTTCGCACGGTTCGACCGGCAACCGCCAGGATCCGGGCAAGACCTTCAAGAACAAGAAGATGGCCGGTCATCTCGGTGTCGAGCGCATCACCACGCAGAACCTCGTGATCGCTGGTCACGATGCCGAGCGTGGCCTGCTGCTCATCAAGGGCTGCATTCCGGGTTCCGCCGGCGGCTATGTGCTGGTGCGTGACGCCGTGAAGCGCGCGCGTCCCGCCGATGCGCCGTTCCCCACGGCGACGGTCTAAGGGTAGGACAATGCAAGTTTCCGTCATCACGCTGGACAATGCGCAGGCCGGCGAGGCCGAGCTGCCGGACGATCTGTTCGGCGCCGCTCCCCGCGCTGACATCATGGCCCGCGTCGTCCACTGGCAGCTCGCAAAGCGCCGCGCGGGCACGCACAAGGTCAAGGGCATGGGCGAAGTGTCCGGCACGACCAAGAAGCCGTACCGCCAGAAGGGCACGGGTTCGGCCCGCCAGGGCTCGCTCCGCGCTCCGCAGTTCCGCAAGGGCGGCGTGGTGCACGGTCCGGTCGTTCGCGACCATGGCTACTCGCTGAACAAGAAGGTGCGCCGCCTCGGCCTCATCTCCGCGCTCAGCCAGAAGGCCGCCGACGGCAAGCTCATCGTGCTCGACACCGCGACCGCGGACGAGAGCGCGAAGACCTCCGCCATGGCCAAGCGCGTCAAGGCGCTGGGCTGGACGAAGGCGCTCGTCATCGACGCGACCGTGGATGCCAACTTCCTCCGCGTGCTGCGCAACCTCCCCGGTCTGGACGTGCTGCCCACGATCGGCGCGAACGTCTATGACATCCTCAACCACGATGTGCTGGTCCTGACCCGCGCTGGCGTGGAAGCCCTGAAGGAGCGCCTGGCATGAGCGCGACGTTCAGCAAGCCGAAGGCCGCGCCGGCCATCAGCAAGGAGCGGATGTACCAGTGCATCCTCTCCCCGCTGGTGACCGAGAAGGCGACCCTCATGAGCGAGGTCGGTCAATACGCGTTCCGCGTGGCGATCGACGCGTCCAAGCCCGAGATCAAGCAGGCGATCGAAGGCCTGTTCGGCGTGAGCGTGCTCGCGGTGAACACCTTGCTCGTCAAGGGTAAGACGAAGCGCTTCAAGGGTCGTCCCGGCAAGCGTTCTGACTGGAAGAAGGCGATGGTGCGCCTGGTCGAAGGCCAGAGCATCGATCTGACCACGGGGCTCAGCTAAGCCATGGCGCTCAAGCATTTCAATCCGACCACGCCGAGCTCGCGCGGCACGGTCCTGATCGACCGGTCCGGCCTGTGGAAGGGCAAGCCCGTGAAGGCGCTGACGGAGGGCAAGAGCCACTCCGGCGGTCGCAACAATCACGGCCGGATCACCGTCCGGTTCCGTGGGGGCGGTCACAAGCAGTCCTACCGCATCGTCGACTTCAAGCGCCGCGCGAAGTGGGGCATCCCCGCGACCGTCGAGCGCATCGAGTACGATCCGAACCGCACGGCCTTCATCGCGATGGTGAAGTACCAGGACAACGAGATTGCCTACATCCTGGCGCCGCAGCGCCTCAAGGTGGGTGATGTCGTGGTTGCCGGCGACAAGGTCGACATCAAGCCGGGCAATGCGATGCCGCTGGGTTCGATCCCGGTCGGGACCGTGATCCACAACATCGAGCTGAAGCCGGGCGCCGGCGGCAAGGTCGCGCGCTCCGCGGGCACCTTCGCGCAGCTGGTGGGCAAGGATGCCGGCCTGGCGCAGATCAAGCTGATGTCCGGCGAAGTGCGCGTCGTGCGCGGCGAGTGCATCGCCTCCATTGGCGCCGTGTCCAACCCGGACAACAGCAACCAGGAGCTGGGCAAGGCGGGTCGCAGCCGCTGGCTCGGACGCAAGCCGCATCAGCGCGGCGTTGTGATGAACCCCGTCGATCACCCGCATGGTGGTGGCGAGGGCCGGACTTCCGGTGGCCGTCATCCCGTGACGCCGTGGGGCAAGCCGACCAAGGGTGCGAAGACGCGCAACAACAAGCGGACGGATCGCAATATCGTGCGCCGCCGCAACGCGACGAAGGGCTGATCGCGATGCCGCGCAGTGTATGGAAAGGGCCGTTCGTGGACGGCTATCTGCTCGCGAAGGCGGAGGCCGCCCGGTCGTCCACCCGCAACGAGCTCATCAAGACCTGGTCGCGCCGCAGCACGATCCTGCCGCAGTTCGTCGGACTGACGTTCGGCGTCTACAACGGCAAGAAGTTCCTGCCGGTCCAGGTTTCCGAGAACATGGTTGGCCATAAGCTCGGCGAATTCTCGCCGACGCGGACCTTCGGTGGTCACTCGGCCGACAAGAAGGCGAAGCGGGGCTAAGCCATGAGCAAGCCGAAGCATGCCCGCGGGCTCGCGGATTCCGAGGCGCAGGCCATCACGCACAACATCCGCGTGAGCCCGCGTAAGCTGAACCTCATTGCCGCGATGATCCGCGGCAACAAGGTCCAGGAAGCAGTCGCCACGCTGGCGTTCAGCAAGCGCCGCATCGCGCAGACGGTGAAGAAGACGCTCGAGAGCGCGATCGCCAACGCCGAGAACAACCACCAGCTCGACGTCGACCGCCTGGTCGTCGCCAAGGCGGAAGTGGGCCGTTCGATCGTGATGAAGCGCTTCGCTGCACGTGGCCGCGGCAAGTCCTCGCGCATCGAGAAGTGGTTCAGTCACCTCAAGATCGTCGTGGCTGAGCAGCAGGCGCCGGCGGCGTCGAATGAAGTGGGGGCCGCATAATATGGGTCACAAAGTCAATCCGATCGGCCTGCGGCTCGGCATCAACCGGACCTGGGACAGCCGCTGGTTCGCGGACCGTGGCTATGCCAAGCAGCTGCACGACGACCTGAAGCTTCGCGAGACGCTGAAGGAGCGGCTGAAGTCCGCCGGCGTGTCGAAGGTGGTGGTGGAGCGTCCGGCCAAGAAGCCGCGCGTGACGATCCATGCCGCTCGCCCCGGCGTCGTCATCGGCAAGAAGGGCGCCGACATCGACAGCCTCCGCAAGGAGCTGTCGGCTCGTGCCGGCGCCGAGGTCTCGCTGAACATCCTCGAGATCCGCAAGCCGGAGCTCGATAGCGTTCTCGTGGCCGAGAGCATCGCCCAGCAGCTGGAGCGCCGCGTGGCCTTCCGCCGTGCGATGAAGCGCGCCGTGCAGTCCGCCATGCGTCTGGGCGCCCTGGGCATCCGGATCAACTGCTCCGGCCGTCTGGGGGGCGCCGAGATCGCGCGTATGGAGTGGTATCGCGAAGGCCGCGTGCCCCTGCACACGCTTCGCGCCGATATCGACTACGGCGTGGCGACGGCGAAGACGACCTACGGTACATGCGGCGTGAAGGTCTGGATCTTCAAGGGCGAGATCATGGCCCATGATCCGAGCGCACAGGACAAGCGCGCTCAAGAACAAGCGCCGCAGCGTTAAGGTGAACTGAAATGTTGCAGCCGAAGCGTACCAATTACCGGAAGGCCCACAAGGGCCGGATCAAGGGCGTTGCCAAGGGCGGCTTCACGCTGTCCTTCGGTGGCTATGGCCTGAAGGCTCTCGAGCCGGAGCGCGTCACTGCGCGCCAGATCGAGGCCGCTCGCCGCGCCATCACGCGCGCCATGAAGCGCGCTGGCCGCGTGTGGATCCGCATCTTCCCGGACGTGCCCGTCTCGACCAAGCCCGCTGAAGTCCGCATGGGCTCGGGCAAGGGCGCGCCGGAATTCTGGGTGGCTCGGGTGAAGCCCGGCCGCATCATGTTCGAGATCGACGGCGTGCCGCTCGAGACGGCCAAGGAGGCACTGACGCTCGGCGCCGCCAAGCTGCCGATCCGGACCAAGATCGTTGCGCGCCTCGGCGGCGCGGAGGCCTAGTAATCATGAGCAAAATCGTGGATATCCGCACCAAGTCGGAGGACGAGCTCGGCGGCATGCTGATCGACCTTCGCAAGGAGCAGTTTAACCTTCGTTTCCAGCGTGCCACCGGGCAGCTGGAGGCGACGGGCCGCATTCAGGTGGTCCGTCGTGATATCGCCCGTGTGAAAACCGTCCTGGCCGAGCGTTCGCGCACGGCCGCCAAGGCATAAGAGGAGACCCCGGCCATGCCGAAGCGCGTCCTCACCGGACGGGTCGTCAGCGACAAGATGGACAAGACGATTACCGTCTTGATCGAACGTCGCGTGATGCATCCGCTCTATAAGAAGTTCATCCGGCGTTCGAAGAAGTACGCCGCGCATGACGAACTCAACCTCTGCAAGGAGGGCGACCTCGTTTCCATCGAGGAATGCCCGCCGCTGAGCAAGCGCAAGTCGTGGCTGGTGATTGCCCGCAACGGCTCGCCGCTCGCCGAGGCGCCGGCCCTTGAAGGAGCTGCGGCATGATCGGCGTTGAAGCCAATCTGGACGTCGCCGACAATTCCGGCGCGCGTCGCGTTCAGTGCATCAAGGTGCTGGGCGGTTCCAAGCGGAAGACGGCTTCGGTCGGCGACATCATCGTCGTCGCCGTGCAGGAAGCCATTCCCCGCGGCAAGGTGAAGAAGGGCTCGGTCGAGCGCGCGGTCATCGTGCGTACGGCCTATCCCGTTCGCCGTTCCGACGGCTCGGCAATCCGCTTCGACCGGAACGCCGCCGTGCTCATCAACAAGGCGGGCGAGCCGATCGGCACGCGCATCTTCGGACCGGTGGTGCGTGAGCTGCGCGCGCGCAAGTTCATGAAGATCATCTCGCTGGCGCCGGAGGTCCTCTAACCATGGCCGCCAAGATCAAGAAGGGCGACCGGGTGCATGTGCTCACCGGTCGCGACAAGGGCAAGCGCGGGGAAGTTCTCCGCGTGATCCCGACCGAGAACCGCGCCGTGGTTCAGGGCGTTCACCTGGTCAAGAAGCACACGAAGCAGACGCGCGTGGGTGAGACCGGTGGCATCGTCTCCATTGAGGCGAAGATCGACCTGTCGAACCTGGCGCTGATCGATCCCAAGACGGACAAGCCCACCCGCGTCGGTTTCCGCGTCCTTGACGACGGAAAGAAGGTTCGCGTGGCCAAGGGCTCTGGTGAGGTGCTCGACGCATGAGCGGGACGAAGAAGGGCAACGCGCCCGGCAACAAGAACAAGCCGGCCTCCAGCGCGAAGAAGCCGGAAGCCGTTGACACGACGAGCCGCCGCGTGGAGGCCGTTCCGGCCGTCGCCGGTCCGGTGAAGGCGGGTCCCGGTGGGCTGACGCGCCTGCAGGAACTGTACAACACGGTCGTGAAGGCGAAGCTCCAGGAGGAGTTCGCCTATCCGAACGTGATGGAGGTTCCCAAGCTCCAGAAGATCGTGATCAACATGGGCGTGGGTGAGGCCGCGGGCGACCAGAAGAAGCTGGACGCCGCCGTTGCCGACCTCACGCTGATTTCCGGCCAGAAGCCGGTCCGCACGCGTGCGAAGAAGGCGATCGCCGGCTTCAAGATCCGTGAAGGCCAGGCGATCGGCTGCAAGGTCACGCTCCGCAAGGCGCGCATGTTCGAGTTCCTGGACCGCCTGGTCACGATCGCGCTCCCGCGCGTTCGCGACTTCCGCGGCATCCCGGGCAACCGTGGCTTCGACGGCCGGGGCAACTATGCTCTCGGCATGAAGGAGCAGATCGTGTTTCCCGAGATCAACTATGATAAGGTTGATCAGGTGCGCGGCATGGATATCGTGTTCGTCACGACGGCGAAGACGGACAAGGAAGCCAAGGCTCTGCTGAAGGCTTTCGATCTCCCCTTCGTCAACTGAATCATTGGAAAACCGCCGGCTGGCAGCCGGCAGGTTCCGGAGGACCATAGACCAAATGGCCAAGACCTCTTCCGTCGAGAAGAACAAGTATCGCGAGAAGCTCTCGGGACAGCACGCCAAGAAGCGCGCTGCCCTGAAGTCGACCGTGATGGACCGCGAGGCTCCCATCGAGGATCGCTTCGAGGCGAGCCTCAAGCTCGCGCAGATGCCGCGCAATGGCGCGAAGATCCGCGTCCGCCTGCGTTGTGAGATCACCGGTCGCCCTCGTGGCAACTACCGGAAGTTTAAGCTTTGCCGCAACATGCTGCGGGATCTGGCCAACAAGGGCCAGCTCCCCGGTGTGGTCAAGGCAAGCTGGTAAGGAGCCCGGCACATGTCTATGTCCGACCCGTTGGGCGACCTGCTCACCCGCATCCGCAACGCGCATGGCGCCCGGCAGACGCGTTGCGTCGCGCCCGCCAGCCGCCTCAAGACCGACGTGCTCGACGTCCTCAAGCGTGAGGGCTACATCCGCGCCTGGCGCGTGGAGGAACTGCGCGCCGGCATCAGCCAGATCGAGATCGAGCTGAAGTATTCCGAGGGCGAGCCCGCCATCAAGGAGATCGCGCGCGTGTCCAAGCCGGGCCGTCGCGTCTACTCCAAGATCAAGGAGCTGCCGAAGTTCTACAACGGCCTCGGCATCCAGATCCTGTCCACGCCCCGTGGCGTGATGAGCGATAGCGAGGCCCGCGCTGCCAATGTTGGCGGCGAAGTTCTCTGCCGCGTATTCTGAGAAGGGGGCCGATATGTCACGCGTTGGTAAATATCCGGTCCCCATTCCTGCAGGCGTCCAGGTCTCCCTGGCCGGCCGCACGCTGGTGGCCAAGGGCAAGCTGGGCGAGCTGCGGCTCGACCTGACGGACTCCGTTGACGTGGATGTGCGTGAGAAGGAGGTCGCGATTCTTCCGCGGGGCTCCGACAACCGCAGCCGCACCCTCTGGGGCACGACCCGCAGCCTGCTGAACGGCATGGTCCAGGGTGTTTCCACCGGCTTCGTGAAGTCGATGGAAATCACCGGCACGGGCTATCGCGCCGCGATGCAGGGCAACGACCTCGTGATGAACCTCGGTTACAGCCACGAGATCCGCTACCCGCAGCCGGCCGGCATCAAGATCACCTGCGAGAAGCCCACGACCATCAAGGTCGAGGGAATGGACAAGCAGCAGGTTGGCCAGGTCGCCGCCGTGATCCGCGGCTATCGTGGTCCCGAGCCCTATAAGGGCAAGGGCATCAAGTACGACAACGAAGTCATCCTCCGGAAGGAGGGGAAGAAGAAGTAATGGCCGACAAGATCGCATTGCGGCAGCGCCGCCGCGCTCGTCTGCGCTACCAGCTGAAGGTCAAGGGCGCTGGTCGTCCTCGCCTGTCGGTGTTCCGCTCCGGGCGCCACATCTACGCTCAGGTCATCGACGACGTGGCCGGCCGCACGGTTGCTGCCGCCTCGACGCTCGAGAAGGATCTGCGCGGCGAGCTCAAGACGGGCGCGGACAAGGATGCCGCGACCACCGTGGGCAAGCTGGTGGCCGAGCGCGCGATCGCCGCCGGCGTCAGCGCGGTCGTCTTCGACCGCGGGCCCTTCCTCTATCATGGCCGCGTCAAGGCTCTGGCGGAGGCCGCCCGCGAGGGTGGCCTCTCCTTCTGAGCCGCGGGGAGATCGAACATGGCACGTGAACCGCGCAGTGGCGGCGAAGGCGAGAACCGGGGCCGCGGCCGTGGCCGCGATCGCGACAACAACCGTGGGCCCCAGGCCCATCAGGACGGTGGCGACGAGCTTCAGGACAAGCTGGTCACCATCAACCGCGTCGCGAAGGTGGTGAAGGGTGGCCGTCGCTTCAGCTTCGCCGCGCTGGTCGTCGTTGGCGATCAGAAGGGCCGCGTGGGCTGGGGTAGCGGCAAGGCACGCGAAGTGCCTGAGGCGATCCGCAAGGCGACGGAGCGTGCCAAGAAGGGCATGATCCGCGTGCCGATGCGCGAAAGCCGCACGCTGCACCACGACGTGGTCGGCGAGTTCGGCGCCGGCAAGGTGATCCTGCGTTCGGCTCCGGCCGGTACGGGCATCATCGCCGGTGGCCCGATGCGCGCCGTCTTCGAGACCCTGGGCATGGGCGACGTCGTGGCCAAGTGCACCGGCTCGACCAACCCGCATAACATGGTGAAGGCGACCTTCGCCGCCCTGACGCGGGCGTCCAGCCCGCGCGCGGTGGCGAACCGTCGCGGCAAGAAGGTCGCCGACCTGCTTGGCCCGCGCAAGGATGGTGCCGTCGAGACCGTGGAGGTGACCAATGTCTGAGAGCAAGCAGACGGTCCGCGTGACGCAGATCTCCTCGGGCAACGGCCAGAAGCCGGGCCAGCAGGCGACGCTGGTCGGGCTCGGCCTCAACAAGATCAACCGCACGCGTGAGCTGGAGGATACGCCCGCTGTTCGCGGCATGATCCGCAAGGTTGCGCATCTCGTGAAGGTGGAGGGCTAACCGCGTTGCGGTTGGACCTCTGAAGGACATGGTCATGAAGCTCAACGAATTGCGCGACAACGACGGCGCGCGGCCGAAGTTCAAGCGCGTTGGTCGTGGCATCGGCTCGGGCAAGGGCAAGACGGCCGGCCGCGGCGTGAAGGGTCAGAAGGCCCGTAGCGGCGTGTCGCTGAACGGCTTTGAAGGTGGTCAGCTCCCGATCTATCGGCGTCTGCCGAAGCGCGGGTTCAAGAACATCTTCCGCCTCGAATACGCGACGATCAACCTCGGCACGCTGGAGAAGGCGTTCGAGGAAGGCAAGCTGAAGGCCGGCGAGCCGGTGACCGAAGTGAGCCTGCGTGACGCGGGTGTGGTCCGCCAGGGCAAGAAGTACGTGGGCGTTCGCCTGCTGGGCAATGGCGAGATCAAGCGTGCGGTGCAGATCACGGTCACTGGCGCTTCGGCGGCGGCGATCGCGGCGATCGAAGCTGCCGGCGGCAAGGTGACGCTCCCGGTGGTGGAAGCTGCCGCGGAGTAATTCCGGGCGCGGGGCGCCTATCCGGTCTGGAACGTGGCGCCCCCGGGCATTATCCATAGGCCCGGGCGCATGACGCTCGGAGAAGGATAGACGCATGGCCTCGGCCACCGATCAGCTTGGCAATAGCCTGAACTTCGGCGTTCTCGCCAAGGCGACCGAGCTCAAGAACCGCATTTGGTTCACACTCGGCGCTCTTATCGTCTACCGGATCGGCACCTACGTGCCGGTGCCGGGCGTCGACGCGGCCGTGATGGGCGAAATGCTGCGCCAGCATGGCAGCGGCATCCTCGGCATGTTCGACATGTTCACCGGCGGTGCGCTCGGGCGCATGACGGTGCTCGCGCTCAACATCATGCCCTATATTTCGGCCAGCATCATCGTGCAGCTGATGACGGCGGCCATTCCCAGCTGGGAGGCCCTCAAGAAGGAGGGCGACAGCGGGCGCAAGAAGCTCAACCAGTACACGCGCTACCTGACCTTGGTCATCGCGATCGTGCAGGCCTATAGCATCGGCGTGGGGCTGGAGGCGGTCCGTGGCAATTCGGGTCCGGCGGTCATCGACCCGGGCATGCTCTTCCGCATCTCGACCACCATCACGCTGGTCGGCGGAACGATGTTCCTGATGTGGCTGGGCGAGCAGATCACCGCGCGCGGCGTGGGCAATGGCATCTCGCTGATCATCTTCGCGGGCATCGTGGCGAACCTCCCCTCGGCCCTGATCTCGACGCTGGAGCTCGGGCGGACGGGCGCGCTCTCGACCTTCTTCATCATCTTCTTCCTGACGGCCGCCGTCGGCACCATCGCCTTCGTGGTCTTCATGGAAAGGGCGCAGCGGCGCATCCCGGTGCAATATCCCAAGCGCCAGGTGGGCAATCGGATGTTCGGCGGGGAGAACACGCATCTTCCGCTGAAGCTGAACACCTCGGGCGTGATCCCGCCGATCTTCGCCTCCTCGCTTCTGCTGCTGCCGGCCACCATCGCGGGCTTCTCCACCGACCGCACGTCCGACACCTGGCTGCAGACGATGGCGAACATGCTCGCCCACGGCCAGCCGCTCTACATGGCGCTCTACATCGCCCTGATCGTGTTCTTCGCCTTCTTCTACACGGCCGTGGTGTTCAACCCGACCGAGACGGCGGACAACCTGAAGAAGCACGGCGGCTTCGTGCCCGGCATCCGGCCCGGCCAGCAGACCGCGGACTATCTCGACCGCGTGCTGACACGGCTGACGGTGATGGGGGCGGGCTATCTGGTCATCGTCTGCATCATCCCCGAGATCCTGATCTCGAATTACGGCGTGCCCTTCTACTTCGGCGGCACCTCGCTGCTCATCATCGTGACCGTGACCATGGACACGGTGGCGCAGGTCCAGTCCCATCTCTTCGCGCACCAGTACGAAGGGTTGATCAAGAAGGCTCGCCTCGGCGGCCGCGGCCCCCGTCCGAGATAGACGCGATGACGATGAACCTCATCCTCCTGGGCCCTCCGGGCGCGGGGAAGGGAACTCAGGCCAAGCGACTCGAGGAGCGCTTCGGCCTGGTCCAGATCTCTACCGGCGATATGCTGCGGGCCGAGGTGAAGTCGGGCTCGGCCATCGGTCTCGAGGCCAAGGCGATCATGGAGCGCGGGGAGCTGATCCCCGACTCGGTGATCACCGCCATGCTGGCCGCCCGCGTGGAGCAGCCTGACGCGGCCCGTGGCTTCATCCTGGACGGCTTCCCCCGCACGACCCCCCAGGCCGAAGCCCTGGACGTCATGCTGGCGGGCAAGGGCCTGGTGCTCGACCATGTGATCGAGCTCCAGGTCGACGACGCGAAGATGGTCGAGCGGATCTCGGGCCGCTATACCTGCGCCAAGTGCGGCGAGGGGTATCACGACACCTTCAAGCAGCCGAAGACCGCGGGCGTCTGCGACGTCTGCGGCGGCACGGAATTCACGCGGCGCGCCGACGACAAGGCCGAGACTGTGGGGGCCCGCCTGGCCGCCTACCACCGGCAGACGGCGCCGTTGCTGCCCTACTACGAAGCGCAGAATAAGCTGCGCAGCGTCGACGGCATGGCGGAAATGTCCGCCGTGACGTCGGATTTAGAGAGGATTCTGACCTCGGGTGCTTGACGGACAGGAGGGGTTGGGCCTAAGTCCCCGCCTCTCACGGGCGCGGCGTGCAAGGCACGTTTCGGCCGTGTTTCGCTTTGCTCGATCAGAAAGTATCGCCGCAACACCGGATTCCCGGTGGCGCGGTAACCATTTAGGGGCCGCAAGGCCTGCAGGAGCTGGACCGTGGCGCGCATCGCTGGCGTGAACATCCCCACCAACAAGCGCGTGGTGATCTCGCTGCGCTATATCTATGGCATCGGTCCGAAGAACGCCGAGCAGATTTGCGAGCAGGTTGGCATCCCCGCCGAACGCCGCGTGAATCAGCTCACCGATGACGAGATCATGAAGCTGCGCGAGGTTGTCGATCGTGATTACCGCGTCGAGGGTGACCTTCGTCGTGAAGTTGCGATGAACATCAAGCGTCTGATGGACATGGCCTGCTATCGCGGCCTGCGTCATCGCCGTGGCCTTCCGGTCCGTGGTCAGCGCACGCACACCAATGCGCGGACGCGCAAGGGCAAGGCCGTGGCCATTGCCGGCAAGAAGAAGGTGACGAAGTAAGATGGCGCGCCCACCCAATGCCTCGAACCGCCCTCGCAAGAAGGAGCGCAAGAACATCAGCTCCGGCGTGGCGCATGTTCTCGCGACCTTCAACAACACCATCGTGACCATCACGGACGCGCAGGGCAATTCCATTGCCTGGTCGTCCTCGGGTTCGAAGGGCTTCAAGGGCAGCCGCAAGAGCACGCCCTATGCCGCGCAGATGGCCGCCGAGGACGCGGGCATGAAGGCGCGCGAGCATGGCATGGAGACCGTCGAGGTCATGGTGTCGGGTCCCGGTTCGGGCCGCGAGTCGGCTCTCCGCGCGCTGCAGACCGTGGGCTTCCACGTGACGGCGATCCGCGACGTGACGCCGATCCCGCACAACGGCTGCCGCCCGCGCAAGCGCCGGCGGGTCTGATCCAAACGGCGGCCCGTTGGCCGCCGGAATTCTGTATCGAGAGCATCTCCCCGCCCCGGTCCCTTTGGCCGGGCGGGCCCGCTCCCAGGAGAGACGCACTTGCTCGAACGCAACTGGCAATCACTGATCAAGCCCGAGAAGCTGCAGGTCGAGTCGGGCAGCACGGATCTGCGTCAGGCGACGCTGGTGGCCGAGCCGCTCGAGCGCGGCTTCGGCCAAACGCTTGGCAATGCGCTGCGTCGCATCCTGCTGTCCTCGCTCCAGGGCGCGGCCGTGACGGGCGTGAAGATCGACGGCGTGCTGCATGAGTTCAGCAGCCTGACCGGCGCGCGCGAGGATGTGACCGACATCATTCTCAACCTCAAGCAGCTGGCCGTCCGCTACCAGGGCGAGGGCCCCAAGCGCCTTCTCCTGACGGCGACCGGCCCGGGCGAGGTGACGGCGGCTCAGATCCAGACTTCGGGCGACATCGAGATTGCCAACCCCGAGCTGGTCATCTGCACGCTGGACGACGGCGCCAAGCTCTCCATGGAGCTCACGGTGCAGGTCGGCCGCGGCTACGTGCCCGCCTCGATGAACCGCGCCGAGGACGCGCCGATCGGTCTGATCCCGGTCGATGCGATCTACTCGCCGGTTCGCAAGGTGTCCTACCGCGTCGAGCCGACCCGCGTGGGTCAGGTGACCGACTACGACCGTCTGGTTCTCTCGCTTGAGACGAATGGCACGGTGGTTCCCGAGGATGCCGTGGCGCTTGCCGCCCGCATCCTGCAGGACCAGCTGTCGCTCTTCGTGACCTTCGAGGAGCCGCGCGAGAAGGTGCGCGACGAAGTGCAGGACGACCTGCCCTTCAACCGCAACCTGCTGCGCAAGGTCGATGAGCTCGAGCTGTCCGTCCGCTCGGCGAATTGCCTGAAGAACGACAACATCGTCTACATCGGCGACCTCGTTCAGAAGAGCGAGCAGGAGATGCTGCGGACGCCGAACTTCGGCCGCAAGTCTCTGAATGAAATCAAGGAAGTGCTGGCCTCGATGGGGCTCTCGCTCGGCATGCCGATCACCGGCTGGCCGCCCGAGAACATCGAGGACCTGGCGAAGAAGATCGAAGAGCCGTTCTGAGTCCGGCCAGGAGATAGTTAGATGCGTCATGGAGTTGCTGGGCGGAAGCTCAACGTCACCTCTACCCACCGCGCCGCCATGTTCCGCAACATGGCGACGAGCCTGCTCAAGCACGAGCAGATCACGACCACGCTGCCCAAGGCGAAGGAGCTGCGCCCGTATGTCGAGCGCATCATCACGCTGGCGAAGCGTGGCGGTCTGCATGCGCGCCGTCAGGCCTATGCCGTGATCATGGACGATAAGGTGGTGGACAAGCTCTTCACCACGATCGCCGATCGCTACAAGACGCGCGCCGGTGGCTATTGCCGCGTGCTGAAGGCCGGCTTCCGCTACGGCGACGCCGCGGCGATGGCCGTGATCGAGCTCGTCGAGCGCGATGTGGCCGCCAAGGGTCTCGACAGCGGGCCGAAGCCCGAGGTCGTGGAGGAGCAGGAGGCGGCGTAAGCCAGCCTTCTCTTCCAAACCAAATCAGGCGAAGGGGAAACCCTTCGCCTTTTTTTGTGCCATGATTCTGGGGCGCCGCTCGGCCGCGATCACTCGCTGAAGCGCATCACCGCGCCGAGCTCCGGCGAGAAGGCGCGGACGGCCGGCGCCAGGATCATCGGCCAGGGCGCGACGCGCGGCGGAATGAAGAGCGAGGGGCGGTCGTGCTCCAGCAGCATGATCACCACCGATTCCGACTGGGTGTCGAAGGCCAGGAAGACCTTCGCCAAGCCACAGCCCTCCGGCGCGCAGGCCTGGCCGTGGATCCAGGATCCGGTGATGGTCAGACCCGGCCCCGGGCCGCGGACGGCGTCGCTCACGATGCGCTGGCGCCCCGCGGTCATGGTGCGCAGGCGTGGCCCCACGGTGGGGTGGGCGGCCAGGGCCACGAGCGGGCGTCCGACCAGTTCCAGCACCTCCGGCGCCGCGGCCTGGGCCGCAACGGGGAGGGCGGCAGCTCCGAGGAGGAGCGCGCGCCTAATCAACGCTGATATTCGCCGTGCGAACGAGGCTGGCCATGGTGGCGCGGCCCTCGCGGACGTAGCGGGCGAAGTCCTCGGGGTTGCTGCCCACCGGCACGGCGGCCAGCTGGGCCAGGCGCGCCTGGACGGGCGGTTCCGCGAGGGTCTCGGCCACGGCCTTGTGCAGCGTGACCAGGACTGGCGCCGGCGTGCCGGCGGGGGCGAAGAGCGCGGCCCATTCGCTGATCTCGATGCCCGGCGTGCCGAGCTCGGCGAAGGTCGGGATCTCGGGGCGGAGGGCCACGCGCTCGCGGGCGGAGACGGCGATGAAGCGCGCGCGGCCGCTATCCACAATCGGGCCAGCCGAGAGCATGGTGATGAAGGCGCCGTCCAGCGTGCCGGCCGCGAGGTCGCGCGCCGCATCGGCGCCGCCGCGATAGGGGACGTGGGTCGTCTCGATCCCGGCCGCGAGGCCGAACTGCACGAGGCCCAGATGGCCCGCCGTCGCATTTCCCTGGGTGCCGATGTTGAGCGGGCGCGTGCGGGCGAGGGCGATGAACTCGGCCAGGGTGCGGACCGGCAGGTCGGCCTTCACGGCCAGGACCTGCGGGAAGGTGACGACCAGCGAGATCGGCGCGAAGGCGGTCGCGTAGTCGAAGTTCAGCCCGCGCAGCAGCGTGGGGTTCACCAGATGGCTCGATGCATCCATCAGCAGGGTATGGCCGTCGGGCGCCGAGCGCGCGACCTCTCCGCCGCCCAGCGAGCCGCCGGCGCCGGTGCGGTTCTCGACCACCAGGGTCTGGCCCAGGCGCTCGGACATGCGCTGCGTCAGGGCCCGCGTGGCGCTGTCGGCCGCGCCGCCGGCGGCGAAGGGGACGACGATGCGGATGGGACGGGACGGATAGGCCTGCGCCCGGGCGAGGCCGGGGGCCGCCAAAGCGGGCATGGCGAGGGCGAGTCGGCGGGTCAGGATCATCGGGCATCTTCCGGCTGGATGCCATCACATCAGGCCCAGGAGGGCGGGCGTCAAGCTGAACCGGGCCTAGCTTTGCCTGCCCTGCGGCTTGGCCGGCGCCAGGCTCAGCAGCCGGTTGCGCCAAGCCGGCGGCAGGGCGCCCACCATCCGCGCCATCGCATAGAGCCGCCAGGGATAGACGATGCGCAGCCGCCCGGCCGCGATGCCGTCCAGCGTCCGCTTCGCGGCCTGCTCCGGTTCCAGCAGGAAGGGCATGGGGAAGGTGTTCACGGCCGTCATCGGCGTGCGCACGAAGCCGGGATTGACCGAATGCATCCGGATGCCGCGCTTGCGCTCGGTGCCGTCGCGCGCTTCGGTCCAGCGCTGGACGGCGGCCTTGCTCGCGCCATAGGCCGGCGTGCTGGGGGCGGCGACGAAGGCGGCCACCGAGGCGATCACCGCCACGCGCCCGCGCAGCCCGTCCGCGCCGGGGGCCTGGGCCGCCATGGCGGCGATGGCCGGAAGCGCGGTGTTCAGCACGCCGTTCACATTCGTATCGAAGACGGCGCGGCAATCCTCCGCGCCCTCCCAGCCATCGCCGGTCCCCGCGCCGACGCCGGCATTGGCGATGACGAGGTCGAGCCGCCCCGCGCTGCCGATCCAGCCCGCCATGCCCTCGGCATCGCGCACGTCCATGGCGACCGGAAGCACCTGGGCCCCCTTCGCCCGGCAGGCCTGGGCAACCGCCTCCAGCCGCGCCGCCCTGCGGGCGGAGAGGTGCAGCGTCACGCCCGGCGCGGCGCAGGCCTCGGCCAAAGCGGCGCCGATGCCCGAGGAGGCGCCGGTGATCAGGACATTCGGCCAGCGCATCCCTGGACTCCTTGACGAGGGCGCGGGAGAAATCCCGCATGAGCAAGCGACTATGCAGCATGACGGGCTTCGCGCGGGAAGCCGGGACCCTGGCCGACGGCACCGCCTATGCCTGGGAAATGAAGAGCGTGAACGGGCGGGGGCTGGAGCTGCGCTTCCGCCTGCCGAACGGGATGGACGCGCTGGAGGCCCCCGCGCGCGAAGCGGGATCGAAGCGCCTCAAGCGCGGCAACGTGCAGATCGGCCTGACGCTTCGCGGCGAGGCCCGCGCGCCGATGACGCCCGATCCGGTGGCGCTGGAACGCGCGCTGGAACTGGCCCTCGGCCTGGCCGCGCGCATCCCCGGCGCCGCCCCGCCGCGCGCCGAGGCGCTGCTGGCCCTGCCCGGCGTGATGCGCGCCGAGCAGGCCGAGCTCACCGAGGCGGAGGAGGAGGCCCGGCGCGGCCTCCTGCTGGCCGCCTTCCAGCGCGGGCTGAAGGCGCTGTGGGAGTCGCGGGCGGCCGAGGGCGCGCGTCTCGCCGAGATCGTGACCGCGCTGCTCGACGAGATCGAGGCGCTTTGCGCCGCGGCCGGGGCCGAGGCCTCCAACCAGCCCGCCGCGCAGCAGGCGCGACTGTCGGAGACCCTGGCCAACCTGCTGGGCGAGGCCGGACGCGCCCGCTTCCCCGAGGAGCGCCTGGCGCAGGAGGTGGCGCTGCTCGCCACCAAATCCGACGTGCGCGAGGAGCTGGACCGACTGGCCGCGCACCTCGCCGCCGCCCGCGCGCTGGTCGCGGAAGGCGAGGGGGCGGGGCGCAAGCTGGACTTCCTCGTGCAGGAATTCGTGCGCGAGGCGAACACGCTCTGCTCCAAATCGGCGAGCGTGGCGCTGACGCGCATCGGCCTCGACCTCAAGGCCGCCATCGAACGGCTTCGGGAGCAGGCCGCCAATGTCGAATAACGGCCCCAACCGTCGCGGCGTGTGCCTCGTTCTCTCGGCCGCGCCCGGCGTCGGCAAGACCAGCATCTCGCGCGAGATCCTGGGCACCGAGCCAGAGCTCTCGCTGTCCGTCAGCGCCACCACCCGCCAGCCGCGCCCGGGCGAGGAGGAGGGCAAGCACTACTTCTTCAAAACGCCCGAGACCTTCGCCGAGATGGTGGAGGCCGGCGGCTTCATCGAGCACGCGACCTTCCTCGGCCGCTCCTACGGCACGCCGCGCGCGCCGGTGGAGCAGGCGCTGGCCGCCGGGCGCGACGTGCTCTTCGACATCGAATGGCAGGGCCATCGCCTGCTGCGCGAGGCCCTGCCGCAGGATGTCGTCGGCATCTTCCTGCTGCCGCCCTCGATCCGCGAGCTGGAGCGCCGGCTGCGCCACCGCGGCCAGGACAGCGACGAGGAGATCGCGCGCCGCGTGGCCGCCGCGCGCGACGAGATCGCCCATTGGGACGAATTCGACAATGTGCTGGTGAACGAGGATTTCCAGACCACCGTCCAGGCCGTCCGCACCATCCTCTATGCCGCGCGCGGCGAGCGGGCGCGGCAACCCTGGCTCGGCGATTTCGTCGCGGGCCTGCTGCGGGAATGAAGGACGCTTTCCTCGTCGTCCTGCAGGTGGTGGCGCCGATCTTCGCCATCATCCTCGGCGGCTATCTCGCGGCTGCCCGTGGCTGGATCGACGCGGCGGGCTTCAAGGGCCTCAACAGCTTCGCCTTCACCCTGGCCGCCCCGGCGCTGCTCTTCGCCAGCGGCACGGCCGGCCATCAGGGCGGCGGGGCGGCGGCGCTGGCCTTCTTCCTGGGCGTCGGCGTGCTCTATGTCGCGACTCTGCTCGGCGGGCGCGCGGCCGGGCTGCCTCTGGGCACGACGGGCGGGCTCGCGCTCGATGTGGCCTATGGCAACACGGTGATGATGGGCATTCCCATCGTCGTGGCCGCTTTCGGGCAGCCGGGGCTGTCCATCCTGATCGCGATCCTGGCGCTGCACTCCATGCTGCTGCTAGGCGCGGCCACGGTCATCGCCGAGATCGCGCATAACGCGAAGGCCGCGCCGCTGCGCCTGTTCGTCGTCACCCTGGCCGGCATGGCGCGCAACCCGGTCTTCATGGCCGTCACGGCCGCGCTGATCTGGAGCTCGCTGCACCTGCCCATGCCGGCCCCCGCGCGGGCCACGCTGCAGATGCTGGGCGCCGCGGCGGCGCCGGTCGCGCTCTTCTGCCTCGGCGGCAGCCTCAAGGGCTTCAATGCGCGGGCCAGCTGGCGGCAGACGGGCGTCACCGTCGGGCTGAAGCTGGTGGCGCTGCCGGTCCTGGTCTGGGCGATCGGCCGGGCGATGGGCCTCGCGCCGATGGAGCTCGCCGTGGCGGTGATCGCGGCCGCGATGCCCACGGGGGCCAATGCCTTCCTCCTGGCCCGGCGCTATGCGACGGGGACCGACGCCTCGGGCGCGGCGGTGCTGGTCTCGACCACGCTCTCCATCCTGACGCTCTCGGTGCTGCTGGCCTATTTCACGGTCGGCTGACGCGGGCGGATAGGCCGTCTCTCTCGCTCCCAAAGGAGGAATGAATTGGCCGGCGGGAGGCGCGCGGAACGATCATCTCCGCATGGAAGAGCCCGTCAAATCCCAGGAGCGACAGCTTTCGACGGCCGAGCACATCGCGTTGCAGGCCCTGGGGCCCTATGACGCCGAACCCCTGGCGCCGCCCCCTCGCGCCCGACGCCGCCCGCGGTTGGAGGAAGGCCGGCTGATCCGCCTGGCCCTGCTGCCGTTGGCGGGCTGGTGCCTCGGCGTTCTCTTCGACCTCTCCGTCGAGGAGATTCTCTGCGCCGTGCTGGTGGCGACGCTCGTGGCGGCGACGATCGCGCTGCGGCGCTGAGCCGCGTCAGTCGACTTCCAGAAGCGCTTCCAGCCCGAGTGCGGCGGCCAGCACCTCCAGGCGCCGCAGCACGCTCTCGCCCGCGAAGACGCCCGCGCTCTGATGCAGTTTCAGCACCAGCCGCCGGCCGCGCCGCTCGAGCACGGTCGCGTCCAACAGGGCCGGCACGCCGCCGCAAAGCGTATAGGCCAGGCGGAAAGCCGCCCCCAGAACCTCGGCCCGGCGGATGGTGGCCGCCGAGAGGAGCGAGCGCGCGGGCACGAGCCAGGGCGAATCGGCCTCGGCCTCGTAGCGCAGCGACGCGACCAGCGCGAGGAAGGCGCGGGCGTGATGGTCGAGCCCCACCCCGTGCAGCCGCAGGATGCGCAGATAGGATTGCTCGGCGCGATATTCGGGGTGATCGCGCGAGCCGGTGTCGCTGACCCAGCAGGCCGCCTCGCGAAGCTGGGGATCGATGCCCTCCTCCGCCAGCGCCTCGGTCCAGCGCAGCAGCGCCTTGGGCAGGGCAGGGTCGCGCCCCAGCCGCTCGCCGAGTTCCACGGCCGCGGCGATCAGCGGATCGCTTGCCCGCTCCTCGGCCGAAAGACGCCGGCCGTACCAGCCCTCGCGCAGGCCGTTGGCCGAGAAGACCACGCGCGCCGCGCCCGAGGCGCGCAGCAGACGGCGCATCACCACCGCGGCGAAGGGCAGGTCGGAGACGCGCTTGGTGGGGGCGGAGGGCATGCGCTCCAGCGAGCGGCGCGGCGCGGTCATCACCACGCCGGCGAGGTCGCGCGCCTCTTCGCGGCGGATCGCGTAGTGATGGACGATCGACAGCGGATAGCCGGTCTGGGCGATGTGGATGCGCGCCAGCGCCCGGAAGGTGCCGCCCACCAGGAACAGGTCCTTCAGCGGCTGCGCGCCCAGCCAGGGCACGCGCTTCAGCTCGGCTTCCACGATGGCCCGCGCGCGGCTGATATCGTCCTCCGCGCGGTCCGCGAGGCGGATGGTGCCGATGGGCAGCGAGACGGTCTCCACGATCTCGCCGCGCACCAGCTTCACCAGTTCCAGCGAGCCGCCGCCCAGGTCGCCCAGCACGCCATCGGCCATGGGGACGCCCATGAGCAGCCCTTCGGCAGAGAGCCGCGCCTCGCCGTCGCCGGAGAGCACCGAGACGCGCGCGCCCGGCATCACGGCCTCGATGTCTTCCAGGAAGGCCTGGCCATTGGTCGCGTCACGCACGGCGGCGGTGGCCAGGACCTCCACCGGATCGGCGCCCATGCCCACAGCGAGGGCGTGGTAGCGGCCAAGCACGGTCAGCGCCTGGTCCGAGGCCTCCTCGTTCAGCCGGCCGGTCGTGTGCAGGCCGCGGCCCAGGCCCAGGACGGCCTTTTCATTGAAGATGGCATGCGGATTGCGAAGTAGCCCCTCATAGACGACGAGGCGGACCGAGTTGGAGCCGAGATCGACAACGCCGAAGCGGGGCTGTTCGGGCCGTATGACATTCATGCGCGACTTAGTCCTGTTGCATCCGGTCGGTCTTGTGGCGGCGTGGGGCGCGCGTCTGCGGCGGCGGATTGAGCGCCGAGCCGCGCCCCGAGAGCGACGGGTTGGTCATGAAATACTCATGCGCGGAGAAGGCCCGCGGGTCGGGCGTCTGGCGACGCCAGGTTCCGTCCGACTCGAGATTCCAGCTCTGCGCGGCATCCTTGAAGTTGATCACCATGATCTGGTCCAGCACCTGGGCATGCACCGTCGGATTCTCGACCGGCACCATGGTCTCCACGCGCCAGTCCATGTTGCGCGCCATCCAGTCGGCGCTGCTGATGAAGACGCGCGCGCGGCGGCTGGGCAGGCGGTAGCCATTGCCGAAGACGTAGATGCGGCTGTGCTCCAGGAAGCGGCCGACGATGCTCTTGACCCGGATGTTCTCGGAGAGGCCCGCCACGCCCGGGCGCAGGCAGCAGATGCCGCGCACCACGCAGTCGATCTTCACCCCGGCCTGGCTGGCCCGGTAGAGCGCGTCGATCAGGTCGCGGTCGACGAGGCTGTTCATCTTCAGCCAGATGCCGGCCGGCTTGCCCTCCCGCGCGAAGGCGATCTCCTGCTCGATCAGCCCGAGCAGCGAGGGACGGATGGTGAGCGGCGAGAAGGCGAGGCGCTCCATGGCTTCGGGGCGCGCATAGCCGGTCATGTAGTTGAACAGCTTGGAGGCGTCGCGCGTCAGCATCGGATCGGCGGTGAAGAAGCTGATGTCGGTGTAGATGCGCGCGGTGATGGGGTGGTAGTTGCCCGTCCCGAAATGCACGTAGCTGCGCAGGTTCGCGCCCTCGCGCCGGATCACCAGGCTGATCTTGGCGTGGGTCTTCAGCTCGACGAAGCCGTAGACGACCTGCACCCCGGCGGCCTCCAGCTCGCGCGCGATGGAGATGTTGCGCTCCTCGTCGAAGCGCGCCTTCAGCTCCACCATGGCGGTGACGGATTTGCCCGCCTCGGCCGCTTCGATGAGGGCGCGCGCGATCGGGCTGTCGCGGCTGGTGCGGTAGAGCGTCTGCTTGATGCCGATGACGGCGGGGTCGCGCGCCGCCTGGCGGAGGAACTGCACCACCACGTCGAAGGATTCATAGGGGTGGTGGACCACGATGTCCTTGGCGCGGATTGCCGCGAAGCAATCGCCGCCGAAATCCAGGATGCGCTCGGGGAAGCGGGGCGCGTAGGGCGTGAAGAGCAGGTCCGGGCGGTCATCCACGATGAGCTGGCTGAGGTCCGAGACGCCGAGCAGGCCGTCCACCACGAAGATGGCGCTGCGGTCGGCCTCCAGCTCCTCGGCGACGAAGTCGACCATGTCCTGCGGCATGCCGGCCTCGACGGCGAGGCGGATGGCGCGCCCGCGCCGGCGGCGCTTGAGCGCGGTCTCGTAGGAGCGGACGAGATCCTCGGCCTCCTCCTCGAATTCCACGTCGGTGTCGCGGATGAGGCGGAAGAGGCCGCGCTCGGCGGGGATGAAGCCGGGGAAGAGGTGGTGCAGGTTCAGCGCCACCACATCCTCCAGCGAGGCGAAGCGGATTCCGCCATCCGGTGCGGCGGGCAGGCGGACGAAGCGCTCGACCTGCGGGGGCATGGTCAGCAGCGCGCGCATGGTGCCGCCATCCTCCTCGCGCACCAGCTTCAGCACCATGCAGAAGGCGAGGTTCGAGATGAAGGGGAAGGGGTGGGCAGGGTCCACCGCCAGCGGCGTGAGGACGGGGAAGATGCGCTCTTGGAAATAGGATTCGAGCCAGGCGATCTCCGTCGGCTGGATCTCGCCGGCATCGAGCACGGCGATGCCGGCCGGGCGCAGCAGATGGCGCAGGGTGCGCCAGGCCTCCTGCTGGCCCTCGATCAGCGTCAGGGCGCGGGCCTGCACGGCGGCGAGCTGCTGGCTCGGCGTCATGCCGTCGGGCGACTGGGTCTTCACCCCCTCGCGCTCCTGGCCGACCAGGCCGGAGACGCGGACCGAGTAGAATTCGTCCAGGTTGGAGCCCGAGATGGCGACGAAGCGCAGCCGTTCCAGCAGCGGGTGCTGCGGATTGGCGGCCTCCTCCAGCACGCGCGTGTTGAAATCGAGCCAGGACAGCTCGCGGTTGAAGAACCGCGACGGATCGCCCAGCGGCTCGACGGCATGGGACGGCGCCTGGGCGGCGGGGATCGGGGCGGGGAGGGTTTCGCTGCTCGACATCATGGGGTCTTACAACAGCGCGGAGCTGCGTAGGGCGGCATCGGTCACGCCGTCGTCCGATGTCGCGAAATCGTCATCGAAGAGCGGCCGCAGAATGGCCAGCGCGTCCGAGCGCGTGAGCTTGCGGCCCGAGATCAGCGAGGCCCGGTCCAGCCGGGCGGCGGCCTCGGCCATGGCGGCGGCGCTGCGCGGCAGGCGCAGGCGCAGCGCATCCAGCAGGCTGGGGGCGAGCTGGAGCTGGCGGTCGGAGAGCTGCTTGGCCAGAATCGCGTCCAGCAGCGCGTCGGAGGGTTCGTCCAGCAGGGCCACGGCGGTCGCCGCCAGGCGCGAGCGCAGGTCCGGCAAGGCGATGCGCCAGCGCGAGGGAGGGCGGGGCGAGGCCATGAGCAAAGGCAGGCCCGCCTCGGCGCAGGCGTTCATGAGGTGGAGCATGGCCTGCTCCTCGCCGGGGAGATCGGCCTCGTCCACGGCGGCGCCGCGCAGGGGAATCGGCGGCAGGCCGCGGATATCGGGCCCGCGCAGCATGTCCCAGCCCCGGGCCCCGGCCCAGACGTGCAGTAGATGCGTCTTTCCCGTGCCCGTCGGCCCGGCCAGGACCAGGCGGTGCGAGGGCCAGCTCTCGATGGCGGAGAGCCAGCGCAGGGCCTCCGCATTGCTCGAATCGGGCACGAAGTCGTCGACCGCGTAGGAGGGCGGACGCTCGATGGGCAAGGTGAGCTGGGTCACATCCCGGTCCTTGGAGGGTCGAGGTACAGCGGGCTTTCCAGGTAGCGCCGCAGCCAGTAGCGCGCCAGCACCCCCATCGCGGCGGCGATCGGCACGGCCAGCAGCACGCCCAGGAAGCCGAAGGCCACGCCGCCGGCGAAGAGCGCGAAGATGACCCAGACGGCGTGCAGATGAACCCGGTCGCCCAGCAGGCGGGGATAGATGATGTAGCCCTCGACGGCCTGGCCGGTGAAGAAGATCGCCAGCACCCAGACCACGCCGTTCCAGTCGCCCCACTGGCCCACCGCCAGCAGGACGGAGAGCACCAGCCCCGTCATGGAGCCCACATAGGGGATGAAGGACAGGATGCCCGACATCAGCCCGACGGTGAGGCCGAGGTCCAGCCCGATCGCCGTGAGCGCCACCGCGTAATAGACGCACAGGATCAGGCAGCAGAGCATCTGCCCGCGCAGCCAGGCCGAGAGAACGCGGTCGATGTCGCGGGCGAGCTGGCGCAGCGTGGAGGCCGAGCGGCGCGGCATCCAGCTCTCGATCCGGGCCATCATGCTGGGCCAGTCGCGCAGCAGGTAGAAGCTCATCACCGGCGTGACGATGGCCAAAGTGAAGACGTTGAACAGCGCCAGGCCCCCGCCGATCAGCCGGGTCGCGGCGGTGCCGAGCCAGCTCACCATCGCGCCGACCTGGGCGAGGATCAGCTCGCGCAGGCGCGGGCCCACGACGTCGGGGCCGGCGGCCTCCTGCAGGCGGTCCAGCAATTCGCGCAGGGTGGCGGTGATGCTGGTGACATAGCTGGGCAGGGCGGTCAGCAGCACGGCCATCTGCGAGACGATCAGCGGATAGAGCAGCAGCAGCGCCAGCAGCACGGCCAGCACCATCAATATCACCAGCAGCACGGCCGCGAGCGAGCGCGGCATGCCCAGGCGGGTCATGCGCGTCGCCAGGGGGTCGAGGAAATAGGCCACGCAGCCGGCGAGGACGAAGGGCGTCAGGATATCGGCGAAGAGCCAGATCGCCAGGAGCAGGGCGGCCAGCACGCCGAAGGACAGCATGGCCCTCTGCCGGCGCGTGGCCACCAGGGGCGCGGCGCGGCCACGGCCGGGGGCGGGGATCTGTTCGCTCATGCGGCCATGCTCACGTCGAGGCTCACGTCGGGGGGGCTTTCAGCCGGTGGCCGGCGGCCAGCACATAGGCGAGGCCGGACCAGAGGGTGGTCGCCGCCGTCAGCCAGATCAGGACGAGCAGCGGCAGATGCAGCTCCACGCCGAAGCCCGCATGGAAGAGCGCGAATCCGGCCAGGATCAGCTGCATCGCCGTGTTGAGCTTGGAGATGTAGAGCGGCTTGATCGCCGTGCGCGCGCCCAGCATCCACAGCAGCAGCAGCCCGCCCACGATCACCACGTCGCGGAAGACGACGAGGATGGCGAGCCAGTCCGGCAGCACGCCCATCGCCGCGAGGGTGACATAGACCGAGATGAGCAGCGCCTTGTCGGCCACGGGATCGAGCAGGGCGCCGATGGCGCTGCGGGAATTGGTGTAGCGCGCCAGCCAGCCGTCCAGCGCGTCCGACAGGCCGGCGGCGAGGAAGAGCAGGAAGGCGATGTCCAGCCGGTGATGCAGGATCAGCCAGATCGTGGCCGGCACGGAGGCGAGCCGCGCCAGGGTGATCAGGTTGGGCAGCGTCAGCAGTTGGTGCGCCGGGGCGCCTTCCGGGGTCATGCCTGGGGGATCAACCCCCGCCGAGCCCGACCTGCCAGCGATTCCCCTCCTGCGAGACGGAGACCCCCACGGCGCCCAGCGAGGCCGCGGCCTCGCCTGCCTGCTGGCGCAGGCCCAGGCGCATGCGGGCCGCATCGGGGCTGATGGCCACGAGGTCCACGCTCGCCACGATATTCGAGGCGCGCAGGCGGCGGCGCAGCTCCAGCCATTCCTGGAAGGAGTTGAAGCGGGTCGTGGCCTCGACATAGGACTGCGCGGCCATGGGGATGTTCAGCCCCATGCTGCCCGGCGCGCTCCCGCCACCCGAAGCGGCGCCCGAGCCGGAGAAGCTCCGTCCGGTCAGCGAGGCCACCTGGCCCGGGGAGAACTGCACGGTGAGCTGGCCGGAATAGCGCGTGGAGCTTGTGCGCTCGTTCTCGACGATGAGGGCGGCCACCATGCGCTCGAGCTGGGCGTCCGAGGGGGTGGCGATTCCGCCGCCCAGAGCCTCGGCCATGCGCTGGAAGGCGATGCGCCGGGCATTGGCATGCGCACGGTCGCGCGCGGTCACCGCATTCTCGGCTGTGGCTTCCGCAGGGATGCCCCGCTGCACGAGGGGGTTGTCCTGCGCCTTCAGGGGCGGGCAAAAGAGCAGCGCCATGACCAGGGCCGCCACCAGGTGTCTCGCCGTCATGGACCATCCTCGTTTCACTGGCCTGGGTTTAACCCATCGGAGGCAGCCCTGAACAGTTCCGAGAAGAACGGTCTCACCTATGCTCAGGCGGGCGTGGACATCGAGGCCGGCGACGCCCTGGTCGAGCGGATCAAGCCGCTGGCCAAGAGCACGAATCGCGCGGGCAGCATGGGCGGGCTCGGAGGCTTCGGCGCGCTCTTCGACCTGAAGGCGGCCGGTTTCACCGACCCCGTGCTCATCAGCTCGACCGACGGCGTGGGCACCAAGCTGCGCCTCGCCATCGAGGCGGGCATCCATGGCCATGTGGGCGTGGACCTCGTCGCCATGTGCGTGAACGATCTGGTGGTGCAGGGCGGAGAGCCCTTGTTCTTCCTGGATTATTTCGCGACCGGCAAGCTCGAGGTCGAGCAGGCGGCCGAGGTCGTCTCCGGCATCGCCGAGGGCTGCCGCCAGGCCGGCTGCGCGCTGGTCGGCGGTGAGACGGCCGAGATGCCGGGCATGTATCACGGCGGCGATTACGACCTCGCCGGCTTCTCCGTCGGCGCGGCCGAGCGCAGCGCGCTGCTGCCCAAGGATGTCGGCCCCGGCGACGTGCTGATCGGCCTGGGCAGCTCGGGCGTGCATTCCAACGGCTTTTCCCTCGTCCGCCGGATCATCGAGGCTTCGGGCGTGGCGCTCACGGCGCCCGCGCCTTTCGCCGAAGACAAGACGCTTGCCGAGGCGTTGCTGGTGCCGACTCGGATCTACGTGAAGTCGGTTCTGGCCCTGCATAAGGCCGGCCTCCTGAAGGCGGCGGCCCACATCACCGGCGGCGGCCTGCCGGGCAATCTGCCCCGCGTGCTGCCCGACGGCGTCGCGGCCGAGGTCCAGGCCGGCTCCTGGCCGCTGCCGCCCGTCTTCCCCTGGCTGGCCCGCGCCGGCGGGGTGGTCGAGGCCGAGATGCTGAAGGTCTTCAACTGCGGCCTGGGCATGGTCGTCGTCGTGGCCGAGGCCGATGCGGACAAGGCCATCGCGATGCTGACCGAGGCGGGCGAAGCCGCCTTCCGGGTCGGCCGGCTCATCCCCGGCACGGCCGGCGAGGCCGAGGTCGTCTTACAGGGCAGTCTGGCCCTTTGAGCAAGCCGCGCGTCGCGATCCTGATCTCCGGGCGCGGCTCCAACATGACCGCGCTGCTGGAAGCGGCGGCGCGGCCCGCCTATCCGGCGACGATCGCGCTCGTCCTCTCCAACAAGGCGGAGGCCGCCGGGCTGGAGCGGGCGCGGGCGGCCGGCATCGAGACGGCGGTGATCGCCAGCAAGGGCAAGACCCGCGCCGGGTTCGAGGCGGAGATGACGGCCACCCTGGCCCAGGCGCGCATCGAGATCATCGCGCTCGCCGGCTTCATGCGTGTGCTGACCGAGGAGTTCGTCGGCCCCTGGGCGGGGCGGATGCTCAACATCCACCCCTCGCTGCTACCCTCCTTCCCGGGCCTGGACACCCACGCCCGCGCGCTGGAGGCCGGCGTGCGGCTGCATGGCTGCACCGTCCACCTCGTCACGCCCGGCGTGGACGAGGGACCGATCCTCGCGCAATCCGCCGTCCCGGTGCTGGCGGGCGACACCGAATCCAGCCTCGGCGCGCGGGTGCTGGAGCAGGAGCACCGCCTCTACCCCGCCGCTTTGGCCTGGCTGGCCTCCGGAAAGGTTCGCCTGGAGCATGGCCGGGCGATCGTCGCGGCGAATTTGGCCGCCGGAGCCCTCGCGAACCCCTTGCCCGAGGTCGCGCCTCTTCGTAGAGACGACCAAAGGATTTGAAGGATCGACCGGTCATGACCGAACACGCGATGCATATCGACATGGTCGAGGTGAAGTCAGAGGATATCATGGCCGAGCGCCGGAGCACCTATGGCTCCTTCCTCACCGCCTCGGTCTGGTCCATCGGCGGGACAATCGTTCTGCTGGCGCTGGTCTACCTGATCTTCGGCTGAGACGGCCCACGGGCCGGCTCCCGCCATTGCGGGGCCGTGCGGTTCCGCATCGCGGCGCCGATCACCGGGCTGATGGCTTGCGACGGCTCGCTCTGTGTGACGTAGAATCTGCGTGAAGCAGAACGCGCTCATGACCAGGGTTCATGAGGGTGTGCCGGAAATCCTGCAGCATTTCTTCCGCGGCGAAGGCGGGATCCACATCTTCCATCCCAAACGGGCCGCGTCGGATCATGGCGGCCGCGATCCCGGTCCGGACGGCGGAGGGGATGGGGATGACGGCCGCACCGGCACCGATCCTTGCGAGGAATGGCCGGGGCCGCGGGTCTGAAGGCCAGGGGCGCCGCCCCTGGCAATTCCCTCGGATCATGAGGGTCCAGGGGGCCTGGGGCCCCCTGGCTTCGTCTTAGGCCAGCAGCTCGAGGCCGGCGAAGAAGTACGCGATCTCGATCGCGGCGTTCTCCAGGCTGTCCGAACCATGGGCGCTGTTCGCCTCGATGCTCTCGGCGAAGAGCTTGCGGATCGTGCCCTCGGCGGCGTTCGCCGGGTTGGTCGCGCCCATCAGATCGCGGTTCTTGGCCACGGCGTTCTCGCCTTCGAGAACCTGCACGACCACGGGGCCGGAGGTCATGAAGGACACCAGGTCCTTGAAGAAGGGCCGCTCGGCATGCACGCCGTAGAAGGTCTTGGCCTGCTGCTCGCTCATCCAGATGCGCTTCTGGGCGATGATGGCGAGGCCGTTGGTCTCGAAGATCGTGTTGATCTTGCCGGTGAGGTTCCGGCGCGTGGCGTCGGGCTTGATGATGCTGAAGGTGCGTTCGATGGCCATGGTGGGCGTCCTTTTGCGAGCGATTGTCGCGCAGATGCCCAAGCAAACCGCCACGCGCAAGCCCTTCCGGACGAATCAGGACCCCGATCCGCGCTTTCAGCGATTTCGCACCGCATCATGCTGGTCTAAATCCCCGGCATGACCGTTCTCACCATCCAGGACCTGACCATCCGCATGGCCGGGCGCCCCCTCATGGAGGGCGCCTCGCTTCAGGTCGATGACGGCCGCAAGATCGGCCTCGTCGGCCGCAACGGCGCCGGAAAATCCACGCTGCTCAAGGCCATCCTGGGCGAGCTCCAGCCCGATGGCGGCGATATCCGCATCGCCCAGCGCGCGCGCCTGGGCCATGTCGCGCAGGAGACGCCGGCTGGCGAGACCTCCCTGCTCGACATCGTGCTGGAGGCCGATACCGAGCGCGCCAGCCTGCTGGCCGAGCTCGAAGGCCATCCCGACGGCGCGCGCGCCGGCGAGATCCATGAGCGCCTGATCGCCATCCAGGCGGATTCCGCCCCGGCGCGCGCGGCCACCATCCTGGCCGGCCTCGGCTTCGACGCCGCGGCCCAGGCGCGGCCCTCGCGCGAATATTCGGGCGGCTGGCGCATGCGCGTCTCGCTCGCCCGCGCGCTCTTCCTCGAGCCCGACCTGCTGCTGCTCGACGAGCCCACCAACCACCTCGACCTCGAGGCGGCCATGTGGCTGGAGGGCTGGATTCAGCGCTTCCAGGGCGCGGCCCTCATCATCAGCCATGATCGCGGGCTGCTGGAGCGCTGCGTGGATTCCATCGCGCATCTCGATCGGCTGAAGATCACGCTCTACCCGGGCAATTTCGAGAATTTCGTGCGCGTGCGGACCGAGCGCGCGGCCCAGCAGGCGGCCATGAACGTCAAGCTGCTGGCGCAGCGGGCGCATATGCAGTCCTTCGTGGACCGCTTCCGCGCCAAGGCCACCAAGGCCCGCCAGGCGCAGTCGCGCCTCAAGGCGCTGGAGCGGATGCCGGCCATCGAATCGGTCGTCGAGGACCACGCGACCCAGTTCGCCTTCCCCCAGCCCGAGCAGCTGCCCCCGCCCATCCTCACGGTCATGCGGGGCCAGGCCGGCTATGGCGACCGCGTGGTGCTGCGGAACCTCGACATCCGCATCGACCAGGAGGACCGCATCGCGCTGCTCGGCGCCAACGGCAACGGCAAGTCGACCTTGGCCAAGGTGCTGGCGGGCCGGATGGAGCTGCTCTCGGGCGACGTGCATCGCGACCGCCGCATGCGCGTGGGCTACTTCGCCCAGCATCAGGAAGACGATCTCGACCTCGACGGCACGCCGCTGAGCCACATGGTCTCGGCCATGCCGAAATCGACGCCGACGCAGTGCCGCTCGCAGCTCGCGCGCTTCGGGCTCGACGCGAATCGCGCCGACACGAAGGTCAGCGGCCTCTCGGGCGGCGAGAAGGCGCGGCTGCTGATGGCGCTGACCACGCGCGACGCGCCGCACATGCTCATCCTCGACGAGCCGACCAACCACCTCGACATCGATGCGCGTGACGCCCTGGTGCGGGCGCTGGCCGATTACGAAGGCGCGGTCATCCTCATCAGCCACGATCCGCATCTGGTGGAACTGGTGGCGGACCGTCTCTGGCTGGTGGCGGATGGGAAGGTCACGCCCTTCGAGGGCGACCTCGACGACTACCGCGCGCAGCTCGGCGGACGCGGATCGGCGGGTGCTTCGAAGCGCGACGAAAAGAAGGGCAAGCCGGCCCCGGTGGAGAACAACCGCCCGCAGAACGCACCTTTGCGCGCGCGGCTGAAGGGCATCGAGGTCACGCTGTCGAAGCTGACCGAGGAGGCCAAGGTGATCGAGGGCGCGCTGGCCAATCCCAAGCTCTACGAGAGCGGCAAGGCCGACCTGATCGCCCGCGCCACCTCGCGGCGCTCCGCGATCGCGAAGGATATCGAGCGGCTGGAGACGGAGTGGCTCGGCATCACCGAGAAGCTGGAAGCGGCCTGAGGCGCCGTCTCAGCCCTCCTTCTTCACCGTCGCGCGATAGGTGAAGCGGGGGGCGGGGTGGCAGCTCTCCGACATCTCGAAGACCCGCTGGTTCTGGTCCATGTAGCGCCGGCGGATGATGAGCGCCGGGGCGCCGGGCTCGCAATCGAGCAGCGCCGCCTGGCTCTCCGGCACGCCGCCCGCCGTCAGATCCACCTCCACGCTGGCGAGCTGCACGCCGAAGCGCTTCTCCACCAGCGAATAGACCGGCCCCTGATCCGCGCCGATGTCGTCGACGACGGCCGCATATTCCGTGGGGATCAGCACCGTGGTGAAGCAGATCGGCGCCGTGGTGATGCGCACGCGGCGCAGGCTGTCGATGCGCAGCCAGGTCTCGCCTTCCGCGACGCCCAGATTGGCGGCGGTCTCGGCATCGAGCTGCGTCTCGCGGGCGCGCAGGATGGTGAGGCGCGTTTCCTCCGGATACTGGAGCAACCCGCCCATGCTGGTGATGTCCTGCACGAAGCGCCCGCGCGTCTCATGCGCGATGACGCTGGTGCCGCTGCCCTGCCGGCGCGAGACCAGCCCGGCATCCTCCACCAGGCGCAGCGCCTCGCGGATGGTGTGGCGCGAGGCGCTGTAGAGCGCGCAGAGCTCCGTCTCCGTGGGCAGCATCGCGCCGATCGGATGAATCCCGGCGCGGAGCTGCGTGAGCAGCTCGTCGGCGATCTGCCGGTAGCGCGGTCTCGGATCCGCTGTTTCTCGCCTGGTTGCCACGTTGGTCCCTGATCGCATGGGGCCCTCTCTAGAGGGGGGGCGTGAATTTCACCAGGGCATGGAAGCCCTGCATTTCCCGGGCGAGCCCGGCGCTGCCCCGATCCTGCCCAGTTGTGGGGCCGTTCGGAGGCGGTTCGCGTTAACCCATGCTTCACCGCTGCGCGGGCAGCATGGGCCGATAACCCCCGGAGCGGCTGGATGCTGATGCAGGCGAGCGATCTTCAGGATGAGCTGCGCGGCGCGGTGCAAGCGGAGTTCCGGCCGCTCTTCGCGGAGCTCCAGCGCTTCGTGGACCGGCGCATCGCCGAGTTGAGTGCCGAGCTGCATGCCAGCGTGCAGCTGGCCGACATGACGGAGGAGAGGATCTCGCGCGAGCTCGCCCAGGTGCAGGAGAAGATCGCCGGCCTCGTCGCCGTGCCCTCGGCCTCGACGCGCAACAGCGGCGTGGAGCTGGAGGCGGTGGTGCTGGCGACCGAGGCGGCCGCGAACACCATCCTGGCGGCGGCCGAGGCCATCCAGGACTGGATCCGCGACGGCGCGCGCGACCTCCCTGCGATCGAGACCCTGGCCGAGACGGTGAATTCCATCTTCGAGGCCTGCAGCTTCCAGGACGTGACGGGCCAGCGCATCCGCCGCGCGATCCAGCATCTCCAGCAGGTGGAATCGGTGCTGGAGCGTTTCCGGCCGGCCGATGCCGCGCGGCCGCGGGAGCCGCGCGTGGCGGTGCGAACCCAGCTCCGCACCGTGGCCGCGCCGGCCTCGGCCGCGGATCTGGCCCAGGCGGAGATCGACGCGCTGCTGAACGGGTGATGCCATAATGCCCCCTGCGGCGTTGTCAGCCGGCGGAAGGGGAGCTGAGAGACTGGCATGAGGGATGTGTTGATCGCCGATCTGGGCGGCACGCAGGCGCGCTTCGCCCTGGCCCAAGGCGGGCGGTTCGGCGAGGTGGCGGGGCAGCGCGTGGCCGATCACGCGACACCGGCGCCTGCGATCCGCGCGGCGCTGGCCGCGCTGGGCGGTCAGCCGCAAGAGGCGATCCTGGCCGTGGCGGCGCCCGTCCTGGATGGGCGCGCGCGGCTCACCAACGCGCCGTGGGAGTTGGATTCAGCGGTACTGGCCGGGCAACTCGGGCTCGGCCGGGTGCGGCTGGTGAACGACCTGGAGGCCATGGCCTGGTCGCTGCCGGCGCTGGCCGCCGACGAGACCGAGAGCTGGGCGGAGGGTTCACCCGTCGCGGGCACGCCGATGGCCGTCATCGCGCCGGGAACGGGGCTCGGCGTGGCCGGTTTCCTGCCGAGGCTCGGCGCGCTGGCGACGGAGGCGGGCCATGCCAGCTTCGCGCCGCGCGACGCGGTCGAGGAGGCGCTGCTGGCCTGGCTGCGTGAACGGCGGGGCGCGGTCTCGACCGAGGATCTGCTGGGCGGGGTGGGCCTCGCCACCCTCCACGAGGGGATCGCGCGGCTGCGGGGGGCGGCGGCCACCCCGCTGGACGGCGCGGGGATCGACGCGGCGGCGCGGGCCGGCGATCCGGTCGCACGGGAGGCGATCGCCGTGTTCTGGCGCGCATTGGGCGGCTTCTGCGGCGATGTCGCGCTTACCCTAGGCGCGCGCGGCGGCGTCTATCTGGCGGGCGGGGTGGCGCAGTCCTTCGCGGACCGGCTGCCCCGCGCCGAGTTCCTCGAACGCTTCCGGGACCGGCCACGCATGCGCGACTACCTCACGCAAATCCCGATCCGGCTGATCCGGCATGCGCAGCCGGGCCTGCTGGGCCTGGCGCGCATGGCCGCCGAGGGCTGACCCTACCAGGTTGGTCTAGCGGCGCCTGAGGGCAGTTGGACCCATTCGGGTCTTCCCTGTCCGAAGGAGGACTGGATGGGGTCGTTGGTGTTGAGGGTGGGGTAGGCGGCGCCGTCGTAGAAGGGCTGCAGGTCGCGCCTGGGCTGGTCGAGGCGCCATCTGAGATAGAAGAACCCCACGCCGTCCTCGTAATTGCCCACCCGCTCGTAGCGCCCTGCCGCGCCCAGGCGCAAGTTGGGCGTGAGCGCGTATTCCAGGTTGGCGAAGATCGACCCCGTCGGCCCGTCGCTGCGCTGGCCCGGCACCCGCGTCGCGAGCGTGTTGTCCAGCTGCGCGGCCGCCTCCAGCTGCGCCTGCATCGCCCCGTTCGTCGGGAAGATCGCGTTCGCGGAGGTGCGGTAGTTCTGGTAGCCCACCGCGCCCACGCCGCGGAACGACCAGTCGCCCCAGCGCGCGATATACTCGGCCTGCACCTGGCCCAGGATGCTCTGCTGCGGGCTGAAATAGCCGCCATGGCCGAAGGTGAAGCCGCCCAGATTGTGGTCGTAGCTCGTGTAGAGGGCGCCCGCCGCCAGGGTCAGGCTCTGATGGGGCTGGCGCAGCACGCTGTAATAGGCGCCCACCGAGGCCTCGATGCGCTTGTTCGACTGGACGTTCTGCCCCTCGACCGCATAGGCCCCCGCGCCCGCATAGGCCCCCCAGCGCCCCGTGGGGGCGTATTCCAGCTGCACCCGCCCGCCCGTGCGCACCACCCCGCCCCAATTGGCGACGAAGTTGCGCTCCCGCTGGCCGGCATAGGAGAGGATGCTGTCGGTCACCGCCCGGCGCTCGAAGGTCAGGCGCACGCGCAGCTGCTCGTTGATCCGCGGCACCACCTCCGCCCCGCCCACCACGGTGGGGTTGGCAAAGCCCATGGGCGTGGAGCCGATATCGGCGCGGAAGTTGTTGCGCATATAGGCCAGCCGCAGCGCATAGCCGTCCACCGCCGCATTGGGCCGGCGCCACTCGCCCTGCGGCAGCAGCGCGTTGTTGCCGAACTGCCGCCCCGCCGCCGTCGTATTGGCGATCCGCCCGGCATTCATCGAGATGGCGTCGAGCCCCACCACGACCCGTCCGCCGATCCCCGGCACGGGGGTGGAGACCTCGACCGGCGCGACCACGGTCAGCGTGCGCGACAGCCCCGGCTCGCCCGTGCGGTTCTGGATCTGGATGCCGGCCTGCAGCCAGGTCGCGGCCTCGTCGCGCGCGCGCACCAGCTCGCTCGCGATCTGCACCGAGGTCGGGTCGGTCAGGCGCGAGGTGGTGGCGCGGCGGGTGGGGCTGAAGGCCTGGGCGGTCTGCTCGGCCTCCACGATCTGGCCGCTCTGGCGCAGATGCTCCAGCCGCCGCGCGGCAACGCGCTCCAGCACCTGCAGCGTGCGCACGCGGTCGCCGCGCGCGCGCGCCAGCCGGCTCTCGGCCATCAGCAGCTGGGTGTCGCCGGGGTAGAAGAAGGCGGTCTCGGTCAGCAGCGCCTCGGCCTCGCGGTAATGGCCCTGGGCGGCGGCGACGTCGATCATGGTGATGCGCGCCATCAGGTTGCGCGGCTCGCGCTCCAGCACGGCCTGGGCCAGCTGGCGCGCCTCGTCGAAGCGGTTGGCGCTGAGGTAAAGGCGCACCAGCGCCATGTTGAGCGGCACGCTGGCCGGCTGCGCGGCGAGGCTGGGGCGCAGGGCCTGATAGGCCTCCTCGGGCGCCTGGCGGTAGTTCAGCGCGTCGGTCTGCTGCACCGCGCCCTGCTCCATCACGCGGGCCAGCTCGCGGCGCGTCTCCACCGGCAGGCGGGCATCGGCGGCGAGCGGGTTGAGCAGCGCGGCCGCATCCTCCATCCGGTTGGCGTCGAGCAGCGCGCTGGCGAGGTCGATGCGGTTCTGCGCCGTGGTCTGCGGATTGGCGGCGAGCGCGGCGCGCGCGGCGAGGCCCGCGCCGCGGCTGTCGCCCAGCCGCGTGAAGGCCCGCACCACGGCGGGGCCGCTCAGGAAGGCGGGGTCGCGCCGGCCGGCCTGGGCCAGCAGCGCCTCGGCCGCGCCGGGGCGGCCCTCGCGGATGTGGTGTTCGAGCTGGCGGACCTCGTATTCGCGCCGGGCGCTGGCCAGCAGGCGCGTGGTGTCGGCGTTGCGCAGGCGGACCGGCACGCGGTCCAGCAGCGCGACGACGGCGCCGAAGCGCTCGTCCTCGATGGCCAGCAGGGCCGCAGCCATGGAGGCGTCGGCGGAGCTGTCCTGCTCCATCGTCGCCTGGAGCGCGCGGGCCTCGTCCAGGCGCTCCAGGGCCTTGAGCTGGCGCACGACGTCCAGCCGCACCCAGGCATTGCCCGGATCCAGCGCGAGGGCGCGCTGCAGTTCGGCGAGGCGCTGCTGGGGGTCGTCCAGCAGGGCGGCGCGGTCGCGCCGCGCGATGGCCTGTGAGCGCCGGCGCCGGCCAGCGAGAGCCCCGCCTCGCGCTGCAGCGCATCCGCCTCGGCGATGCGGTTCTGGCCGGAGAGGGCGAAGTACAGCCCGGTCTGGGCGTCGCGCAGGCTGGGGCGCAGCGACAGCGCGTTGCGGAAGCGCGCCTCGGCGGTCACGAAGTCGCGCCGCTGCAGCGCCACCTGGCCGAGGATCATCTCCCCATCCAGCCGCTCCTGCCCGCGACCCGACAAAGCGCGACGCGCGAAGCGGTCCGCCCCGTCCAGGTCCCCGCGCGACAAGGCGCGCCAACCCTGGACCGAAGGGCCCACGACCCAGCCCGCCCCACGGCCACCACCGCCGCTGCCGCGAAGATTCTGATAGGGCGTGAGGTCGCCGACGGCGCGGGTGAGCTCCTCCGCGCGATCCGGCGCCAGAGCGATGGCGCGCTCCAGCAAGCGCCGCGCCTCGGTCATCCGGTTCTGGATCTTGCGCAGCACGGCCAGGCCCAGCACCGCCTCGGCGTCGGTCGCGTCCAGCGCGATGGCCGCGTTGAAGCGGCGCTCCGCCTCGGCATAGTTCCGGCCGTCGACATCCGCCCAACCCAGGATGCGGGCCTCCTGCCCGGGGGCGAGGCCGCGCTGTGCGGCGCGCATTTTGGTCTCGAGTTCCCGGTCGTTCGGGAACTGGGCCAGATAGGCCTCGATGCGGGCCGCGGTCTCGGCATCATCGCCCAGCCACATCAGGCCCTGCCGCCAGGCCAGTCGCGCCGGCTCGCGCACGCCCGGACGGCTGGCCAGCTGCTGCAACCGGTCCACGCCGTCGGCGCGGCTCTCCTCGCGATAGGTCAGGATCTGGGCATAGGTCAGCGCCAGGCGCAGGTCGTTCGGCGCCGCTCCCACCCGCTGGCCGAGCTGCTGCGAGGCCTCGCGATAGCCCGCCTCCGAGGAGGCGGCGAGCGTCTGATAGTATTCCGCCGCCAGCACCGACGGCACATTGCCGTCCCGGAACAGCTGGCGGTAGCGCGCCACCGCCTCAGCCCCGCGACCCGAGCTCGCGAGGCCCCGCGCGGCCGAGAGAGTTTCCGAATCCTCGCTGAGCAGACGCACCAGTTCGGTCAGGCGGGGGACGCGGGCATCCTGAGGCGCGACCCGGCGCAGGCGCTGGAGATAGCGCTGCGCAACGGCGCCCTGAGTGGCGACGGCCGCGGCCTCGGTGGCGGCGGCGATGGCGTCGACGTTATTGGGCTCGGCGGCCAGCAGGCGTTCGAGTGCCTGAAGCGCGCGCTCCGGCTGGCCCTGCTGCTGCCAGAACTGCGCTTGCTCGAGCAGATTCGCCGTCGCATCCGCACCGGAGGTCCGTACATCGGATTGCGCTCCGGCCACGGCGGGCAAAGCCGCGAGCGCGGCACATAGCAGAGCCGAACGAAGGCCGCTGCCGGCTGACGGCCTGATCCTCACCCTGTTCAACCCAAGCCCTCGACTAATTTTACGCAGTAATCTTCGCATGCGTGGATGCGGGCTGCTATTCACAATTTACGTGATTTTTCTCATTCGCCGGAACGTGCGGCATTTATGCAGCCTGGATGCGCAGGGCCGGCGCGCGGTCCTCGCGGATGGCGACCACCAGCACCGCCGCGATCAGACACAGGATTCCCGCGCCGAAGAAGGCCGGCAGATAGGTGTCGTAGGCCGTGCGCGTGAAGCCCGCCGCATAGGCCGCGAAGGCCGCGCCGAGCTGGTGGCCGGCAAAGATCCAGCCGAAGACCAGATTGGTGCTCTCGCCGAATCGCTCGGCCGCGAGCTTCACGGTGGGCGGCACCGTCGCGATCCAGTCCAGGCCATAGAACATGGCGAAGAGCGAGAGCCCGTAGATCGAGAAATCGGTGAAGGGCAGATAGAGCAGCGACAGCCCGCGCAGCCCATAATACCAGAAGAGCAGCCAGCGGCTGTCATAGCGGTCCGACAGCCAGCCCGAGCCGATGGTGCCGAAGAAGTCGAAGATGCCCATCATGGCCAGCACGCTCGCGGCAGCCACGGGCAACATGCCGAAATCGCCGCAGAGCGAGACGAAATGCGTCTGCACGAGCCCGTTGGTGCTGGCGCCGCAGATGAAGAAGGTCCCGAAGAGCACCCAGAAGGTCGCCGAGCGCGAGGCCATGCGCAGCGCCACGATCGGCGAGGCCAGCATCGCGACGAAGCCCAGCTGTGCCGGGGCGGGGACGATCGCGTCGCCGCCATAAGGGGCAAGGCCGAGATCCGAGGGCCGGTCGCGCATCAGGGCCAGCACGGCGATGGCGGCGATCAGCAACATGGCCAGCAGCAGCACCTGCGCGGCCCGCCAGCCATAGGCGTCCGTCAGGCTCGCGATCAGCGGCAGGAAGAGGAGCTGGCCGGTCGCGCTGCTGGCCGTCAGCAGGCCCAGCGCCAGGCCGCGCCGCTGGACGAACCAGCGCTGGGCGACGGTCGCGCCGAGCACCATCGCCGTCAGCCCCGTGCCGAAGCCGACCACCACGCCCCAGAGGACGATCAGCTGCCAGAGCTCGGTCATGAAGAGCGAACCCAGGATGCCGGCGGCGATCAGCCCGAGCGCGACCGTCACCACGCGGCGCAGGCCGAAGCGGTTCATGAAGGCCCCGGCGAAGGGGCCGGTCAGGCCGAAGAGCACCAGCCGGATGGCGAGGGCCGTGGAGATGTCGGCCGTGTCCCAGCCGAACTCGCGCTCCAGCGGCCCGATCAGCACGCCGGGCGCGCTCACCGCGGCGGCGGTGACGAGCATCGTCAGGAAGGTGACGGAGATCACGATCCATCCGTAGTGGAGGCCGCTTCGCGTGCTTGGCTCGGACATGCTGGTCGTTCCTTGAAGCGGGTATATACCGATAAATGAATAAAACTTCAGAGATCCCTAAGGGCGGTACACAGCTCCATGACGCCCGCCGGGCCGAGGCGGGCCTCGATCGCGTCCTGCACGCCGTCCCAGCGCGGCCCACCCTCGTCGAGCGCCTTGTGGCCGGCGGGAGTGAGGGAAACCACGGCCTCACGCTGGTCCTCGCCACGGGCGAGGGCGACGAGGCCCATGCGCTCCAGCACGCGCACGTTGCGGCCGACGGTGGAGCGGTCGAGCTCCGCGAGGCGGCCGAGCTCGGTGAGGGTCACCGTCTCCGCGCGGCGGATGCGGCGAAGCAGGCTGAACTGGGCGATATTGACGCCGACCGGCTCCAGCGCCTCGTCATACATCGCGGCCAGCCGCCGGGAGGCGGCCTTCAGCACGGTGCAGTAGCAGGGGCTCGACGTCATGGTGCGGGTATATGCCCGTGATCTGCCGATAGTTCAAGAAGTATCGGGGCCGGACGGGTTCCGTCCGGCCCCGATGGATCAGCCCTGCTTCTTCGCGGGCGGCAGCTCGATCTTGATCGACAGTTCCTTCAGCCGCGCCGGCTCTACCTCGGAGGGCGAGCCCATCATCAGCTCCTCGCCCTGCTGGTTCATCGGGAAGAGGTTCACCTCGCGCAGGTTCGGCTCGTCGGCCAGCAGCATCACGATGCGGTCGATGCCGGCCGCCATGCCACCGTGCGGCGGGGCGCCGTAGCGGAAGGCGTTCAGCATGCCGCCGAAGCGCTCCTCGACGGTTTCGGGCGGATAGCCGGCGATGCCGAAGGCCTTCACCATGATCTCCGCCTTGTGGTTGCGGATCGCGCCCGAGGCCATCTCATAGCCGTTGCAGACGATGTCGTACTGATAGGCCGGGATCGTCATCGGATCCTGGGTCTCCAGCGCCTCCATCTCGCCCTTGGGCATCGAGAAGGGGTTGTGGCTGAAGTCGACCTGGCCGGTCTCCTCGTTCAGTTCGTAGAAGGGGAAGTCGGTGATCCAGCAGAAGCGGAAGGCGTTCTTCTCGGTCAGGCCCAGCTCATTGCCCAGGCGCAGGCGCGTCTGGCCGGCGAGCTTGGCGGCGTCGGCCTCCTTGCCGGCGGCGAAGAAGACGGCATCGCCCGGCTGCAGGCCGCAGGCGAGGCGGATCGCCTCGGCGCGGTCGGCCTCCAGGTTCTTCGCGATGGGGCCCTTGGGGATCACTTCGTCGCCTCCGGCGGGGGCCGCCTCGAAGGTGATGTAGCCCAGGCCACCCGCGCCCTGCTCGCGCGCCCATTCATTGAGCTTGTCGAAGAAGCTGCGCGGATTGGCGCCCGCGCCCGGCGCGGGGATGGCGCGCACGACGCCGCCGCCGGCCGTGATCTTGGCGAAGAGCCCGAAGCCCGAGCCCTTGAAGGGCTCGGTGACGTCGCGGATCACCAGCGGGTTGCGCAGGTCCGGCTTGTCGGAGCCGTAGTCGAGCATCGCTTGGCGGTAGGGAATGCGGATCCAGGCGCCGGCATCCATGGCGCGGCCCTCGGCGAATTCCTCGAAGGTGCCGCGGATGACGGGCTCCATGGAGGTGAAGACGTCCTCCTGCGTGACGAAGCTCATCTCGACGTCGAGCTGGTAGAACATCAGCGTGCGGTCGGCGCGCCCGGCCTCGTCGCGGAAGCAGGGGGCGATCTGGAAGTAGCGGTCGAAGCCCGCGACCATGGTCAGCTGCTTGTACTGCTGCGGGGCCTGGGGCAGGGCGTAGAACTTGCCCGGATGCAGGCGGGCCGGCACCAGGAAGTCGCGCGCGCCCTCGGGCGAGCTCACCGTCAGGATCGGCGTCTGGAACTCGTTGAAGCCGATCGAGATCATGCGGCGGCGGATGCTGTCGATGATCTGGGCGCGCAGGATCATGTTCTTCTGCAGCCGCTCGCGGCGCAGGTCGAGGAAGCGGTAGCGCAGGCGCATCTCCTCCGGCGCCTCCTGCTCCTGGGCGACCTGGAAGGGCAGGACCTCGGCGGCGGATTGCAGCACCAGCTCCTTCACCCGCAGCTCGATGGCGCCGGTGGGCAGCTTGTCGTTGACCGTGCCGCCCTCGCGCAGGACGACCTCGCCGGTGACGGTGATGACGCTCTCGGGGCGCAGCTTGTCGGCGGCCTCGAAGACGGCCGAGCCGGAGGGGATGACGCATTGCGTCAGGCCGTAATGGTCGCGCAGGTCGATGAAGAGCAGGCCGCCATGGTCACGCTTGCGGTGCACCCAGCCGGAGAGGCGGGCCGGCTGCCCGGCATTCTCGGCGCGGAGGGCGCCGCAGGTGTGGGAGCGGTAGGCGTGCATGGGGGACCTGCGAATTGGGAAGGATTGACGGCGGAAAGGGCCTCTCCGGGCGCTCTCTGTCAACCCGCTGCCCTTGCATGCCGGTCGTTCCGGCCGCAAAGCAGGGGGCATGGCCCGTATGCAAGACCCGACCCCACGCCTGATCACCCAGTCCGCCGAGCTCGCCGAGCTGTGCGAGCGACTGCGGACAGAGCCCTTCGTCACCGTCGACACCGAGTTCATGCGCGAGCGCACCTATTGGCCCGAGCTCTGCGTCGTGCAGCTGGCCGGCGCCTCCGAGGTCGCGGTGGTGGATGCGGAGGCCGAGGGCATGGACCTCGCCCCCCTGGGCGACCTCCTGGCGGACCCCGCCGTGGTGAAGGTCTTCCACGCCGCCCGGCAGGACGTGGAAATCTTCCTGCTGAAGTTCGGCGCGGTGCCGACCCCGCTCTTCGACACGCAGGTGGCCGCCATGGTGGCCGGCTTCGGCGACCAGGCAAGCTATGACAGCCTCGTCCGCGCTCTGGCCGGCGCCTCGATCGACAAGGCCCACCGCTTCAGCGACTGGTCGGCCCGGCCGCTCTCGGCCTCGCAGATCGACTATGCCGCCGGCGACGTGACGCATCTGCGCCGGGTCTATCTCGCCTTGCGCGAGCGGCTCCTGGCCGAAGGCCGGCTCGACTGGGTGGCGCAGGAGATGGACGCGCTGCTCGAGCCCAAGACCTATATCACCGAGCCGGACGTCGCCTGGGAGCGGCTGAAGCCCAAATCCACGAACCGCCGCTTCCTGGGCGTGCTCCGCGCGGCCGCCGCCTGGCGCGAGGCCGAGGCGCAGCGGATCAACATCCCCCGCGGACGCCTGGTGAAGGACGAATCCCTGGCCGAGGTCGCCGCGACGGCGCCCGAGACGGTGGAGCAGCTGGCCCGCGTGCGCGGCGTCTCCGAGGGCTTCGCCAAGGGCAAGTCGGGCGCCTCGCTCATCGCCGCGATCGTCGAGGCGAAGAAACTGCCGGAAGACGCGCTGCCCATGCCGCTGGAGGCCCGCAAGGGCGCGGGGGCCTCGCCGGCGCTCGTGGCGTTGCTGAAGGTGCTGCTGGCGGCGAGTGCCGAGGCGCACAACGTCGCGCCGAAGCTCCTGGCCGACACCGAGGACCTGGAGCGCCTGGCGAGCGAGAGCGAGCCGGACGTGCGCGCCCTGTCCGGCTGGCGGCGCGAGGTCTTTGGGGCCGACGCCCTGGCGCTGAAGACGGGCCAGCTCGCGCTGGGCGTCGCGGGCCGCCGGGTCCGGCTGATCCGCACCGAATAGAATAGCTCCGGCCATCCCTCAGGGCATGAAGATCAGGGCCAGATAGGCCGCGAAGAGGACCAGGTGCACCGCGCCCACCAGGACGTTGGTGCGCCCGGTCCCGAAGGTCAGCAGGCTCACGAAGAGGGTGAGCAGCAGCAGGCTCCGGAAATCCTGCGCGAGGCCGAGCACGACCGCCTGGCCGGTGATCAGGCAGATCACCATCACGGCCGGGATGGTCAGCCCGATGGTGGAGAGAGCCGAGCCCAGCGCGATGTTCACCGCCCGCTGCAGCCGGTTGGCGCGCGCGGCGGCGACGGCGCTGATGCCTTCGGCCGCCAGGACCAGGATGGCGATGAGCAGGCCGCCGATGGCCTGCGGCAGGTGCAGGGCCCGCGCGCCCCGCTCGATCGCCAGAGACAGGTTGTTGGCCAGCAGCAGCACGGGCGCGAGGCTCAGCACGAGCCAGAACGCGTGGTAGCGGACGGTCCCTCGGGCATGGTGGCCGTGGGTCTCCTCCTCGGGCGGCTGCCGCCGCGGCTCCTGCCCCGGCTCCTGGAAGAAGGCGCGGTGGCGGCTGGTCTGGACCTGCAGGAACACGCCATAGAGCAGCAGCGAGACGGCGGAGAAGAAGATGGCCTGCGCCGGGGTGAAGCCATGGTTCGGCCGGCTGGTGGTGAAGTCCGGCAGCACCAGCGTCAGCACCGAGAGCGTCGCGATCACCGAGAGATAGGCCGAGGCCCCCGAGAGGTTGAACTCCTGCTCGCCGTGGCGGATCGCCCCGATGACGAGGCACAGGCCCACCAGCCCGTTCAGCACGATCATGAGGACCGCGAACATGGTGTCGCGCGCCACCAGCGGATCCTCCGCGCCGGTCAGCATGGCGGCGGCGATGAGCGCGACCTCCATGGCCACGGCGGAAAGCGTGAGGAGGAGGGTGCCGTAGGGCTCGCCCAGCAGGTCGGCCAGGGCGTCGGCATGGCGCACCACCGTGATGGCGCACCAGAGCAGCAGCGGGAACAGCCAGAGGAAGAGCAGCGTCGGGTGCGTGCCGTCGCCGAAGACATGGACGACGGCAGCGCTGGTCAGGCCGAGGAGTGCGGCCGCTTCCCGTTGGGGGAACGGCCGCGCGCTCATTCGGCGGCGCGGGAGACGGATGGCGCGCCGCCCGCCAGGAAGGCCGCAGCCGCCGCCACGCCCGCGCCGGGTGTCACCGGATGTCCCAGCTCGACCAGCACGGATTCCAGCTGCACGAGGTCGGTCAGGATGGTGCCCTCGTTGTGGGCGCCCATCACGCCGATGCGGATCACCCGGCCCTGCAGCCGGTTGCGCGCGCCGGCGATGACGCAGGCATGGCGCTGGTACATCAGCCGGACGATGTCGCCGCCCTGCAACGCCGCCGGCACCTCATAGACCACGACCGTCGCGGAGCGATGCGCCGCGCGGGTGAATTCGCTGAGCCCCATCGCCGCGCCGCCGGCGCGCAGCGCATCGGCCAGGCGGCGGTGGCGGGCGAGCACCCTGGGCAGCGTCTCCGCCTCGATCAGCTTCAGCGCGACATGCAGGCCGGCGAGGTTCGACACGCTGGGCGTGAAGGGCGTCTCATGCTTCTCGGCGGCGGTCAGCGCCTTGCGGAAGTCGAAGAAGAAGCGCGGCATCGCCTCGTTGCGCATGACGCGGGCGCGGGCGCGCTCGCTGAGGCTGACGATCCCGAGCCCGGGCGGGCACATCAGCGCCTTCTGCGAGGCCGAGACGACGATATCCACGCCCCAATCGTCCTGCCGCATCTCGATGCCCGCGAGCCCGCTCACGGAATCCGTGACGAGCAGCGTGCGCGTGCCCTGCGTCAGCTTGCCGAGGGCAGCGAGGTCCGCGACGGCGCCGGTCGAGCTCTCATTGTGCGTGACGAGCAGCGCGCCGTAATCCGCCTCGCGCAGCTTCTCCGCGACCTTCGCGGGGTCGGGCGCCTCGCCCCAGGTGAAGTCGATCACGTCCACCTCGGCGCCCAGCGCCCGGCCGATATCGGCAAAGCGCTCGCCGAACTGGCCGTGCGAGGCCACCAGCACGCGTTCGCCCGGAGCGAGGATATTGGCCAGCGTGGCCTCCATCGCCGCCGTGCCCGAGCCGGCCAGGAAGATCACCGGATTGGCGGTGCCGAGGACGGGGCGGATCAGCGCCTCGGTCGCGGCCAGGATGGCGCGGAATTCGGAGCCGCGATGGTTGATCATGGGCCGGGCGAGGGCGGCGCGGACGGCCTCGGGCACTTCCGTCGGGCCGGGCAGGCGCAGGCGATAGCCAGGCGGGGGCGTGAAGGGATCGTGCTGAGTCGTGGTCAAGATACCAAACCTTGCTGGTGCGGGCCGGAAGAGTGAGAGCCCGGGGGGGCGGCGTCAATTCAAGTCCGCAACGACGCGCAAGCCTGGACGACCCTCCTCCGGCGCGCCACGCTGCGGGCAGTGGGACCTGGGATGCGTTTTCCACGGACGGCCGACGGATTGGGCGGCCTGCCTTCAGACGATGCAGTCGCGATGGATTTCCCCGGAGAAGCCGCTTTCGTGCTCACTGACATCCCCAGATGCGGAGTTTAGATTCGCTCATGACCTATTCGCTTCTCGGCCGTTGCGCCCGTACGGGACAGTTCGGTGCGGCCGTCACCACCTCCAGCCTCGCGGTCGGCGCGCGCGTGCAGCATGTCGCGCCGCGCATCGGCGGCGTGCTCACGCAGCACCGCACCGATCCGCGCCTCGGGCCACGCGGCCTCGAGCTGCTCGCGGGCGGGTGCTCGGCCGAGGAGGTGCTTGCCGCGCTGGTCGCCAGCACGCCGGACCACAAGTGGCGGCAGCTCGCCTGCATCGACGCCCAGGGGCGCACCGCGCATTTCCATGGCGCGGCCGTGAAGCCCGCCATGAACGCCGTGCATGCGAAGGATTGCGTGACGCTGGGGAACATCCTCGCCAATGACGGCGTGCCGGCCGCCATGGCCGCCGCCTTCCTCGAGAGCGAGGCCGAACCTCTGGCCGAGCGCCTCATGCGCGCCATGGAGGCCGGCGAGGCCGCGGGCGGCGAGGGCCGCCCCGTCATCTCCGCAGCCCTGCTCGTGATGGAGCGCGAGGTCTTCCCGCTGGTCGATCTGCGCGTGGATCTCGCCCCCGAGGCGATCTCGGCGCTGCGCACGCTGTGGGACGCCTATTCGCCCGACGTCCAGACCTTCGTCACCCGCGCGGTCGATCCGAACGCCGCCCCAAACCCGGGCTGAAGCCACGGAAAATTCACGGCCGCGTGGCGGATCGGCTACCGCTTCCGGAAATCCTTGCGGAACTCCAGCTGCTCGGTGCGGATGGATTTCGCCGCGCGCGCCGCCGCCTCGGCGAGCCAGCCCTTCTTGCGCTGGCCGAGGTCCCGGCGGATCTCCTCGGCGGAATCCGGCGTGCCGAGATGGATCGCGGCCAGCTCCGCGCCCATGGCCTGGAGCACCTCCAGATCCAGCAGCACGTCGAGCTCGACGCGCTTCTCCGTATCGACGGAAGCCGTGCGCGTCGTCGATTCCGCGTTGATCTTGCGGTTGTTGGGCGAGAGCCGGCGGATCGCGATGCCATCGGCCAGGCGGTATTGCGGGTCCGGCGCGCGGTAGCGGCCCGTCGCGATTTCCAGGCTGCGGATCTCGCGCGTCGTGCGCCGATCCACGCGCGACCAGGCCGAAGGCACCATCGCCTTGGCCTCGCGGATGACCCAGTCGCCCTGCCACATGGCCTGCGCCACCCAGCGCGGCCGGCCGAGGCTGCCCAGCCCCGCGCTGCGATACCAGATCAACGGCGGCTCCGCGCCCGCCGGCAGGGCCCGGGTCAGCGCCTCGCGATAGCGCGGCCAGAGCTGAGGGCGTTCGGTGTCGGGCCGCTCGTCGAAGCGCAGGCGCTTGCGGTCCAGCTTGTCCCAGAAGGACTTGCGCTCGCGCTCGGGAACGATGACGGCCTTGCGCAGCCAGCCGAGATCGCGGTCCAGCACGAAGGGCCGCGGATTGTCGAGGCCGCGGCGGTAACCGGCCAGGACGGGCTTGGCCACGGCCGCCGCATCGGGCCGCCCGGCCAGCAGCGCGCTGGTGACGAGGCGCAGCAGATCCAGCGCATAGGGCATGGTCGCGGCCTCGTCGTGATCGTTCACGCCCCAGATCAGCCGGCCCTCCGCGTCGCGCCAGGTGCCGAAGTTCTCGAGGTGGATATCGCCCACGGCGAGGACGCTGGGCGCGTCCATCAGCTCGGGGGCGAATTCGCGCACCGTCTCGGCCCAGCGCCAATAGGTGGCGCGCAGGAAGGGGAAGGGGGCATTGGCCATCTCCGCGTGCTTCTCGCGCAGGCCTTCCTCGACCACCTCCGCGCCAAGCTCGGCGCGCAGGTCCTCCTCATAGGCGTCGGTGGATTTTACGATGTTCATGCGGCCCCCGTGGGAACGACGGATGCATGTGAACAGGATTGGCGGTCAGACGTCCAGCCAGCGCAATCCGCCCGGCGGCGGGGGAATGTCGGGACTATGGGCCAGCATGCGTTCCCAGACCCGCCTGGTGACGATCTGCGCCTCGGCCATCAGCGCGTCCTCGTCCATGGTGAGCATCTTGCGGTCGCGCAGCAGGAACTCGCCATCCACCATCACCGAATGCACCGCGCCGGGGTGGCCGTAATGCACCACGGCCGAGACCAGGTTGATGATCGGCCGCAGGCTCGGCGTGTTGAGGTCCAGGATGGTGAGGTCCGCCTTCTTGCCCACCTCGATCGTGCCGATGAGATCGGAGGCGCCGACCGAGCGCGCGCCGTTGCGCGTGATGCCGTCCAGCGTGTCCTGCGGCTGCGGCGCCACGCCGCCCTCCACCACGCGTCCACGCCCGCCGCGATGGGTGATGAGGCCGATCTTCATGGCCTGGAACATGTCCTCGGTCATGTTGTCGGTGCCGAGCGCGATGTTCACCCCCGCGTCGCGGATGAGGCCGAGCGGCGCGGTATGCGGCCCGCGGCGGGAGGAATTGGCCGGGCAATGCGCCATCTGCGTGCCGCGCGCGGCCAGCAGCTCCACATCCGCCGGCGTGCAATAGGTCCAGTGCGCGCCGACGAGGTCGGGGCCGAGGAAGCCCTCGCGGTCGAGATATCCGGCAGGCGTGAGCCCGTCGCGCGCGGCGGCCACCGCGCGCACCTCGTCCATCCCCTGGGCCAGATGGATCGTGCGCGTCAGCCCGTATTTCGACGCGAGATCCAGGATCTTGCCGAGCATGGCGGGCGAGCAGTTGTCGGGCGCGTGGGCGGCGACCTGGAAGTTCACGCGGCCCTCGGCGCGCCCCTGCCATTCCTCGATGTTGCGGACGGTGCGGTCGAGGAAGGTGCGGCCGAAGGCCTCGTCCACCGTGTAGTCGCCCAGGCGGATGCGCAGCGTGTTGATGTCCGCGCAGCTCTCCGAGAGCCACAGCCGCAGCCCCGTGCCTGCCATCGCGCCGATATAGTCGGGCAGGTGGCGAAAGGGATCGACGAGCGTGGTGCAGCCGGAGCGGATCGCCTCCAGGCAGCCCATGCTCACCATCACCGCGCGCTCGTCCGGCGTCATCTCGTAGGAAACCGGCGACATGTAGCTGTAGACGGCGCTGCCCTCGTAATCCTCGACGCTGCCGCGCAGCACCGTCAGCGCCGTATGGGTGTGCGCGTTGATGAAGCCGGGGAAGACCGCGAGGCCCTTGGCGTGGAAGCGCGGCAGTTCGGGGAACTCCCGCTCCAGCGTGGAGCTGTCGCCGATGGCGGCGATGCGGTCGCCACGGATGGCGATGGCGGCATGCTCCATCAGGCTGCGCGCATCGTCGCAGGTGACGAGGACGGCGTCGGTGATCAGCAGATCCATGGGGCAATCTCTCTCGCGGGCCGGTGGGCATTCTTTCACACATGGCCCGCGATTCGAGGCGATGCGCTCAGCGCGCCAGCCACTCCGCCAGCACGCCGATCGCGGCCATCAGGTCCGCCGTCTCCATCGCCTCATGCGGGTTGTGGCTGCCGTTGCGGTTGCGCACGAGCAGCATGCCCGTCGGCACGCCCGACGCGGCGAAGTTGTTCGCGTCGTGGCTGCCCGGGCTGTTGAGGCGTGGCGCGGGGATGCCGCAGCGCGTGGCGGCGGCGGAGAGCTCCTCGACGATCGCGCGATCCATCGGGCCAGGTGCGGCGGCGCTTCGCTCGCCCAGCGCGATCGTGACTTTTCGGCGCGCGGCCACTTCGGCGGCGATGGCGTCCAGCCGGGCTTCGAGCGCGGCGAGATGCGCGGCATCATAGGCGCGCAGGTCCAGGCTCATCTCGAAGCCGCCCGAGACGGCGGTCAGGCTGTGCCGCGCGGCGGGGGTGTGGAAGCGGCCGATGGTGACGGCCATGGGGCGGCCCTGCGCCTCCTCCTCCAGCCACATCCGCTCCAGGCTGAGGGAGAGATCCGCGCCCGCCAGCGCGGCGTCGTGGCGGAAGCGATGCGGCAGGCCGGTATGCGCGTCCTCACCGGTGATGCGGATGAAGGGGTGGCGCACATTGCCCGGATTGGCGAGGCAGATGGCCAGCGGCGCATTCGCCTCGACGAGTTGCGGCGCCTGCTCGATATGCACCTCCAGATAGGCGCCGAGAGTCGCGGGATCGCGCAGGGGCGTGTTCTGGCGCAGCCGCGCGGAATCGCCGCCGCAGCCGTCGATGCTCTGTGCCAGCGTCAGGCCGCTGCGCGCATGCGGCAGCTCCAGCGCGCCGTCGGGCAGGCGGGCCAGCAGGCAGCGGCTGCCGATCAGGCCGAGGCCGAACCACACCGCCTCCTCGCAGCGCAGGCCCAGCACCTCGATGTCGCGCTTTGGCGCGATGCCGGCCGCCTGCAGTGCGGCCACCGCGCCGATGCCGGCGATCACGCCCGCCGCGCCGTCGAAATTGCCGCCCTGCACGACGCTGTCGAGATGCGAACCGATCAGCACCGGCGGCGCGTCATGGCCCGAGGCCCAGCGCAGCGTGAGGTTGGCGCCGGCATCGAGGCTGGCGGTCATGCCCAGGGCGCGCCCGGCCTCGGCGATCAGCGCCTGCGCCGCGTTCTCGCCGCGCCCATAGGCGTCGCGCGTGATGCCCGGCGGATCGGCGCCGATGGTGGCCACGCCATCCAGCAGCCGCTGCACGAGGGATGTCTGCGCGGACACCGCTTGCGAAAGTTCCAAACCCCATCTCCCCAACTGCGATGGAAAGCTTGCCCGGATGCGCGCGTCCGGACAGGGGGCAGGTAGGGGGGTGGAGAAATTTACACCCGCTTGCCGCCGTCATGTTGCAACCGCCACACTGGCGGCTCAGCCCCCCGGGAATACGTCCATGGATATAAACAGCCCCACCGTCGCCTCCAAGGCCGACGCCCTCGCGCTGCGCTACGGCGCCGATGCGATCCCCGCCGCCGGCCCCTGGAACGAGCACATCGCGCTGCTGCTCTCGCACCGCTCCGTGCGCGGCTACCGGCCCGACGCCCCCGCCCGAGGGCACGCTCGAGACGCTGATCGCCGCCGCGCAATCCGCCGCCACCAGCTCCAACATGCAGACCTGGTCGGTCGTCTCCGTGACGGATCCGGCGGTGAAGGCCGAATTCGCGAAGATCGCCGGCGGCCAGAAGCACATCGAGCAATGCCCGATCTTCCTCGTCTTCCTCGCGGACCTCTCGCGCAACGAGCGCCTGGCCAAGGCGAATGACAGCGAGCTGGAGGTGCTGCCCTATATCGAGACCTTCATGATCGCCGCGATCGATGCGGGCCTCGCGGCCCAGAACGCGGTCGTCGCGGCCGAGGCGATCGGGCTTTCCACCGTCTATATCGGCGCGATGCGCAACGACCCCGCGCGCGTGGGCGAGCTGCTGAACCTGCCGCAGGGCGTGGCCGGCGTCTTCGGCCTGTGCATCGGCTATCCGGCCGACGGCCTCACCAATGAGGTGAAGCCGCGCCTGCCCCAGGCGGCCGTGCTGCACCACGGCACCTACGACCATTCGCAGGAGCCGGTGCATGTCGCCGCCTATGACGACAAGCTCTCCAGCTTCTCCAGCCGCTACGAGACGGCCCAGACCACCTGGAGCGGCCGGGTGCTGAACCGCATGGGCAAGCTCAAGGGCCTCGCCGGCCGCGAGAAGCTGAGCGGCGTGCTGAAGGCCATGGGCTTCCCGCTGCGCTGAGGATGGCGCGTCCCGGCGCTGGTCGGGACGTCCCGACCATGCGGAATTCCGGCACCTGCCCCTGTTCGCGAGCCACCGGAAATGGTCTTCCAGGGTAGGGGGAGGCATCCGCCGCCCCCTTCGGGTATATTGCGGGCAACCCTGAACCATTCCGGGGGTTGGAAAATCACCGCAGTCTGCGTGCCCGAGGCGCGTACGGGAAGGAGAAGTGCTTGCCCCCCGGTATGTCGCGCAAATGGGCCGGCTGGCCCCTCCTGATCCTGCTGGCCTCGGCCCCCGATGCGCTGCGCGCGCAGCCCGAGCAGCCCGAACCTGGGCCCCCTCTGGCCGCCGAGGCGCCGAACCTCCCATATCGCGCCACCGTGAAGGCGACGGGCGACGACAATCTCGACCGCCTGCTGCGCCTCTCCTCCGGGCTGATCGCCCTGCAGGAGCGCGCGCCCACCGATGCCGAGGGCGTGGTCTCGCGCATCGGCGCCGAGGCGGAGAAGCTCCGTCCCGCTCTGGAAAGCGAGGGCTATTGGGCCGGCCAGGTGGAGGTCGTGGCCCCCGGCGGCTCGCTCACCCCCGCCGCCTTGGCCGCCCAGCCCGCCCCCCTGGCGCTGGAGATCCGCGTCACGCCGGGCCCGCGCTACACCTTCCGCAATATCCAGACGCTCGGCGGCGGACCGCCCGTCGCCGTCACCCCCGGCGAGCCGGCCCGGGCCGAGGTCGTCATCGTCGCCCAGGAGGCGGCCTGGAACGCCATGCGTCTGGACGGCCGCCCGCTCGCGCGCATCGACCGCTCCGTCACGGTGGATCACGGCGCGCGCGCCATGGACATCACCTTCACCGAGCAGCCCGGCCCCCGCGCGGAATTCGCCATGCCCCAGGTCGCCGGCACGGAGCGCGTCGACCCCGAGGTGGTGCGCCGCGTGGCCGCGCTGCGCCTGGCCGAGCGCGGCTTCCTGCCCGCCCGGCTCGATCAGGCGCGGGCCGATGTCTCGGCCCTCGGGCCCTTCTCCCAGGTGCGCGTGGACCAGGCGACGGCGCTCGACGCCCAGGGCCGCCTGCCGGTGACCGTCACCGTGCGCGAGCGGCCCTTCCGCGCGATCAACGCCTCGGCCGGCTATGAGACGAATTTCGGCGCGCGGCTCGGCCTCTCCTGGGAGCATCGCAACGTGCTCGGCGGGGCCGAGAACCTGCGCGTGGAAGGCGAGGTCAGCCGCATCGGCAGCGACCTCGACCGGATGAACGCCCGCGCCGCCGTCATCTGGCGGCAGCCGCTGCCGCTGGGCTATGTCGGCACGGCGGTGGGCAGCCTCTCCTTCGTGCGCGAGCGGCTGGACAGCTACGACCGCGACGCCGCGATCTTCAGCCTGCTCTACGAGCGCCGGCTCTCCGACCGCTGGACGCTCTCCACCGGCCCGGTGGGCGAGGTGGGCCAGTCCGCGCCCTCGGGCGGGCGGCTGGAGGCCTATCAGATCGCCGGCTTCACCGGGCAGCTGCGCTATGACAGCACGGACAGCGCGCTCGATCCCCGCCGGGGCATCCGCGCGCTGGGCAGCATCACGCCCTCCTACGCCTTCACCGAGAGCACGGCCTTCATGCCGCTGCGGATCTCGGGCTCCACCTATTTCGACCTCTCCGGCGGCGGACGCACGATCCTGGCGATGCGGGCCGGCTTCGGCAGCCTGCTGAACGGCACGGCCAATACGGTGCCGCCGAGCCAGCGCTTCTATGCGGGCGGCGGCGGTTCGGTGCGCGGCTACGACTTCCAGTCCATCGGCCCGCGGGATGCGCGCGGCAAGCCGGCCGGCGGCGCGAGCCTGCTGGAGGGCTCCATCGAGCTGCGGCAGCGCTTCGGCTCCTCCTACGGCGCGGTCGCCTTCGTCGATGCGGGCGCGGTCGGCACCAGCGCCGGCGCGCCGACCGACGAGGTGCGCGTCGGCGCCGGCGTGGGCGCGCGCTACTACACGCCGATCGGGCCGATCCGCGCCGATGTCGCGATCCCGCTCGTCCGCCAGCAGGGCAGCGGCTCCTTCGGATTCTATGTCGGCATAGGACACGCCTTCTGATGCGCTGGCTGGGCCTTATCTTCGCGATCCTGATCCTCGTCCCGGTCCTGCTGATCGGCGCGCTGGCGACGCCCTTCGGGCTGAACGCGGCGGCCGGCCTTGCCACGCGCTTCGTGCCGGGGCTGGAGCTGGAGGGCGTCTCGGGCCCGCTGCCCGGCCATCTCGGCGCGCGGCGCATCGCCATGCGCGATGCCGAGGGCGCCTGGGTCGAGATCGAGGATGTGCGCATCGACCTCGCCTGGCGCGACCTCTTCGACCGCCGCGTGACGCTGAGCTCGGTCCAGGCCCGCCGCATCGCGCTCACGCGGCTGCCGCCGAGCGACCCCGCCGCGCCGCCCTCCGATCCCACGCCCGTCGCCATCCCGGCCCTGCCGCAGCTGCCCGTCGCCATCCGCATCGACGCCTTGCGGGTGGAGCGGATCGAGATCGCGCAGGCCGTGGCGGGGCAGGCGGCGGCGCTGTCGCTCGACGGCACGCTCTCGCTGGAGGGCCAGCATCTGCAGACGCAGCTGGCCGTCGCGCGGCTGGACCGTCCGGGCACCATCGCCGTGAACCTTGCGCTGCGGGACGAGGCGCTGCGCGCCCATGTCCAGGCCTCCGAGCCGGCGGGCGGCCTCGTCGCCACGCTCGCGGGCCAGCCCGAGGCGCCGCTGGACGTGCGGCTGGACCTCGACGGCCCGGCCACGGGCGCGGAATGGCGGCTCGTCGCCGCGCTGGGGGCGACCAACGCGCAGCTGGCCGGGCGGCTGTCCGTCGCGCCCGATGGCGCGGCCGCCGTCACGCTGGACGGCACCGTCATCCCCGGACCCTTCGTGCCCGAGGCGCAGCAGCCTCTGGCCAACCGCATCACGCCGAGCCTCGCGCTGCGCCGCGCAGCGGACAACGCCATCACCATCGAGCACCTGACCCTCGCTCTGCCGGCCGGGCGTGCCGAGGTCAGCGGCACCATGAGCGCCGCCCAGGCCCTCGCCCTGCGCTTCCGCGTGGACCCCGCGCCGCCAGAGGCCTTCGGCGCGCTGCTGCCCGAGGGCACCGGCTGGACGACGCTCTCGATGGAGGGCGAGGTCGGCGGCACGGTCACCGTGCCCGCGCTCGACCTGCGGGTCTCCGGCACGGGCTTCAAGGGGGCAGGGGCCGTGGACGAGATGCTCGGCCAGGCCGTGAACCTCACCGCCAGCGTGCGCGGCGCCGAGCGGCTGGTGGACGCGACGCTCCAGGCCGAGCGTATCCGCGCGACCGTGCGCGGCCCGGCCGCCAGCCCCTTCGACCTCGCCTTCACGCTGGAAGCGCGCGATCCGCCGCAGGTCCAGGGCACCATCGCCGCCGAGGGCCGCCTGACGGGCACCGCCGAGGCGCCGCAGATCACGGCCAAGCTGCGCACCGAGCGGCTCACCGCCTCGGGCCGGCTGGTCGAGAATTTCGATCTCTCGGCCGAGGCCAATCTCCAGCAGGTGACGGCCCTCGCGACCGGCCAGCTCGACGGCAAGCCGCTGCGGCTCAACCTCGCCGCCGGCAAGGAGGGCGAGACCATCCGCCTCACCCGCCTCGATGGCAGCTATGCCGGCATCGCCTTCGACGGACGCGGCGAGGGGCCGCTGCCGCGCGGACCCTTCACGGGCGGGATCCGCCTGGACGCGCCGGACCTCGCGCCCCTGGGCATGGGCCTGGCCGGCCGGCTGACGGTCGATCTCCAGGGGCGTGCCATCGCGGGCGCCACGGGCATGGCCGCGCAGGGCGTGGAACTGCGGGTGAACGGCACGGGCGTGGGCATCGGCGCCAACCGCGTCGGCGCGCAGGTCGAGATGACCGGCACCCTGGCCGCGCTGAATTTCCGCCTGGGCGTGACGGCACCGGCCTACGGCCTCGATCTCGCGGGCCATCTCGGCCAGGAGGGGCCGCTCAACGTCATCACCCTGACGCGGCTGGAGGCACGGGCCGCGCACGACGCGCTGCGCCTCGCCGCCCCCGCGCGCATCCTGGTGACCGAGACGGGCGAGCTCACGCTCCAGCCCGCGCGGCTCACCAGCCGGCGCGGCGGCACGCTGGCGGTGAACGGGCGGCTGGCCGGCGGCAATCTCACCGCGCGGGCCGATATCACGAACGTCCCGCTCGGCCCGCTCAGCGCGGGCTTGGTGAACGGCACGGTCTCGGGCCAGGTGAATGCCGCCGGGCCGAGTGGCGCGCCGCAGGTGGACGCGAATATCCGCATCGCCGGGCTGCGCGCGGCCGATCCGGCCATGGCCTCGATCCCCTCCGCCAATATCGCCGCCACGGCGCGCCTCCAGGGCGAGGCCTTCCGTGCCCAGGCCCAGGTGAATGCCGGCCCGAGCGTGCAGCTCAACATCGAGGCCTCGCAGTCGCGCGGGATCGGCCCGGCCGCGCCCTTCGAGGCCTCGCTGCGTGGGCGGCTCGATCTCGGGCAGCTCGCGCGGCCCTTCCTGGCCGGGGGCGCCGACCGCTTCCAGGGCCGCGCCGCGCTCGACCTGCGCGCCAGCGGCACCGCCGCCGAGCCGCAGCTGGCCGGCACCGCCACGCTCTCCGAGGGCAGCTATTCCAACCCCATCTACGGCGTGCGGATCGACGGCCTGGCGGCGCGGCTCACGGCGCAGGGCCAGCGGCTGGTCATCTCCTCCTTCTCGGGCCGCACGATCGGCGGCGGCACCATCTCCGCCCAGGGCTGGGTGGAGCCGATGGGCGCGGGCATCCCCGCCGAGATCCGCCTGACCGCCAACAACGCCCGCCCCGTCACGGGCGAGATAGGCGATGCGACCCTCAATGCCGACATCGCCCTGCGTGGTCCGCTCACCGATGGCGGCAGCCTGGGCGGCCGCATCACGATCGTGCGCGCCGAGATCCGCATCCCCGAGCAGCTCGGCGGCAGCGTGCCCAGCGTCGGGCCGGTGCGCGAGATCGGGCCCTTCCCGCCGGGGCGCCGCGCGCCCACGCCGCCCCGCCCGGCGGCGGCGGCCGCGCGCCCCGCGCTGCCCATGACGCTGAACCTCGTGATCGCGGCGCCGCGCGCCGTCTTCATCCGAGGCCGTGGCCTGGAGGCCGAGCTGGGCGGCGAGATCACCATCGGCGGCACGGTCGCCGGCGCCGCCTTCCTCGCCCAACCCGCCGGCGCCCAGGAAGTGTTTCCCACGCCCGAAGCGGCCTCGACGGCGCTCGTCGATGCGGCGAAGGCGCCGGAAAAGGGCATGCTGGACAAGATCTTCGGTCCTGGCGCCCAGGAGTTGATCGCCTCCGGCGACGAGGAGGTGGATAAGCAGCGGCTTTCCGATTTCAACGATCTTGCCAGCAAAGGGAACGCTGTCACCGATGGCGAGGACGGCACCAAGGTGCTGACCTTCGGCGCCGATCCATGGCCGTTTCCCATTCCGCTCAAACCTGCCGGCGGCGGTTGGGCCTTCGATCTGGACGCGGGCCGGCAGAAGATCGCCGACATGGCGATCGGCCGGAACGAGCTGGTGGCGATCGGCGCCTGCGAGGACTATGTCGCGGCCCAGAACGAATATTTCCGCACCCTGCATGACGACCAGCCAGTGCACCAGTTCGCGCGCCGTCTCATCAGCACGCCCGGCCGCCATGACGGACTCTACTGGGAACCGGAATCGCCGACCGATCGCAGCCCGCTCGGCGACCAGATCGCCGCCGCCTCGGTGCGAGCCGGCAAGGATTCCGACGCGCCGCGCGCCTATCACGGCTATCGCTACCATGTCCTGACGAGGCAGGGTCCGGCGGCGCCGGGCGGGGCCTATGACTATCTGGTCAAGGACCGCATGCTGGCCGGCTTCGCGCTCGTCGCCTATCCGGAGACCTGGGGCGAGACCGGCATCATGTCCTTCCTGTGCGACCAGCGCGGCAATGTCTACCAGCGCAATCTCGGCGCTTCGACCGGGGCGGTCGGCCCGAAAATCCAGAGCTTCAATCCCGGCCCGGCATGGGAGCCTGTCGAGCGCTAAATGCCAGAGCGGCGCGGAACCGGTCGGGTTCCGCGCCGCTCTGTTGCTTCGCAGGCTCGTCCGCCCCCAATCTAGACCGGCTTTTCGGCCGGCGTGGGGGTCTTGCGCGACATCCGCCAGGAACCGAGGCGGCGCACGCCGACATAGAACAGCGGCACGAAGAAGATGCCGATCGCGGTCGCCGCAATCATGCCGCCCATCACACCGGTGCCGACCGCGTTCTGCGCGCCCGAGCCGGCGCCGGTTGCGATCGCCAGCGGCAGGATGCCGAAGATGAAGGCCAGTGACGTCATCAGGATCGGCCGAAGCCGCATCCGCGCGGCGTCGAGTGTCGCCTCGACCAGCCCCTTGCCGGCCGCCTGCTGGTCCTTGGCGAATTCGACGATCAGGATCGCGTTCTTCGCCGCGAGGCCGATCGTCGTCAGCAGGCCGACCTTGAAGTAGACGTCATTCGACTGGCCGAACAGCTTGGCGGCGATCAGTGCGCCGAGCACGCCGATCGGCACGGAAAGCATGACCGAGAACGGGATCGACCAGCTTTCATAGAGCGCCGCCAGGCAGAGGAAGACGACGAGGATCGAGATCGCATAGAGCGCCGGCGCCTGGTTGCCGGAAAGCTGCTCCTGGTAGGACAGCCCCGTCCAGGAGGCGGTGAAGCCGTCCGGCAGCTTGGCGACCATGGCCAGCATCTCGTCCATGGCCGTGCCCGAGCTGACGCCCGCCGCGGCCGAACCCTGGATGCTCACGGCCGAGATGCCGTTATAGCGGTCGAGCTTGGGCGAGCCATAGGTCCAGTCCGTCGAGACGAAGCTGGAGAACGGCACCATCTCGCCGCTGGCATTGCGCACGAACCAGTCGTTCAGATTGTCCGGCTGCATTCGGAAGGGCGCGTCGGCCTGGAGATAGACCGGCTTGACCTTGCCGCGATCGATAAAGTCGTTGACATAGCTGCCGGCGAAACCGACCGAGATCGTGTCGTTGATATCGCCGAGATCGATGCCGAGCGCCCGGGCCTTGGCCTGGTCGATGTTGATACGGAATTCGGCCTGGTCCTCCTGCCCGCCCTGACGGACGCCGCTCACCAGCGGGTTTGCGCGCGCCAGTCCCAGAAGCTGTTCCCGCGCCGCCGCAAGCTGCTGCTGGCCGGCACCCGCCGTATCCTGGAGATACATCTCGAAGCCGTTGGAATTGCCGAGATTGGGCAAGGCCGGCGGCGACAGCGCGAACACCTGCGCGTCGCGAATCGTGGAGAACGCGGCCATGGCCCTCCCGGCGATCGCCGATGCGGCCTGATCCTTGCCCTTGCGCTGGTCGAAGTCCTTCAGCCTGACGAAAGCCATCGCGGAATTCTGACCGCCACCATTGAAGCCGAAGCCGAGGGCGACGAAGACACCCTCGACCGAGTCCTTCTCCTGGGTGAGGAAATGGTTCTCGACCTGCTTCACCACCTCGAGCGTGCGCGCGGTGGTCGCGCCGACCGGCAACTGGATCGACGTCATCAGCACGCCCTGATCCTCTTCCGGCAGGAACGAGGTCGGCAGGTTGCTGAACAAAAAGGCCGCGCCGCCACACATCAGCAGATAGACCAGGAAGAACCGCAGCGGCCGCCGGATGATGCCATGAACGCCGCGCTGGTATCCGTCGGCGCCACGGTCGAAGGTGCGGTTGAACCAGCCGAAGAAGCCCTTGCGCGCCTGATGGCCGCTCGACGGCTTCAGCATGGTGGCGCAGAGCGCCGGCGTCAGAACCAGCGCCACGAACACCGACAGCACCATGGCCGCGACGATCGTCACCGCGAACTGGCGATAGATCACGCCAACCGAGCCCGAGAAGAAGGCCATCGGCACAAACACGGCGGAAAGGACCAGCGCGATGCCGATCAGCGCGCCGGTGATCTCGTGCATAGACTTCTTGGTCGCCTCGCGCGGCGACAATCCTTCTTCCGCCATCACGCGCTCGACATTCTCGACCACGACGATGGCGTCGTCGACGAGCAGGCCGATCGCCAGCACCATGGCGAACATGGTGAGCGTGTTGATCGAATAGCCCGCGAGGGAGAGCACGGCGAAAGTACCGAGCAGCACCACGGGCACGGCAATCGTCGGGATCAGCGTGGCACGGAAGTTCTGCAGGAAGACGAACATGACGATGAAGACGAGGACGACGGCCTCGATCAGCGTCTCGACCACCTTCTCGATCGAAAGCTTGACGAACGGGGTGGTATCATAGGCAGTGACGACCTTGATGTTGGACGGAAGGCCGACCGAAAGCTTGGCCAGCATCGCCTCGACGCCGGACGCCGCGTCGATGGCATTGGCGCCGGTGGCCAGGTTGATGCCAAAGCCGGCGGCGGGCATGCCGTTGAAGCGCGAGGTGTTGGCGTAGCTGTCCGAGCCAATCTCGACCCGCGCGACATCGGCGAGATGGACGATCGAGCCATCCGTCGTCGTCTTCAGGATGATGTTGCGGAACTGCTCCGGCGTCTGCAACTGGCTCTGCGCCGTGATGGTGACGTTGAGCTGCTGGCCCTCGATGCTTGGCAGCGCGCCGAGCTGGCCGGCCGAGACCTGCCTGTTCTGGGCAGCGATCGCGGCAGCGACGTCGCTGGGGATCATCTGGAATTTGGCGAGCTTGATCGGATCGAGCCAGATCCGCATCGCATAGCCCGAGCCAAAGACGTTGATATCGCCAACGCCGTTGACCCGCTTGATCGCGTCTTCGAAGCGGCTGGTGAAGTAGTCGCCGAGATCCTCGGAAGAGAGGCTCCCGTCGGTCGAGACCAGCGCGGCCACCATGAGGATGCTGGAGGTCGACTTGGTGACCGTGATGCCCTGCGCCACCACCGCATCGGGCAGCTGCGATTCGACCAGCTGCAGCTTGTTCTGCACCTGCACCTGGGCGATGTCGGGATCGACGCCGCTGGCGAAGGTAAGCTGCACGGAGGCCTGGCCGGAAGACGAGCTGGACGCCGACATATAGTCGAGGTTCTCAAGCCCCGTCATGCCCTGCTCGATGATCTTGGTCACCGAGTTCTCGACCGTTTCGGCGCTGGCGCCGGGATAGCTGGCGGAGATGCGCACCGTCGTCGGTGCGATCTCGGGATATTGCGCGATCGGCAGCGTGTAGATGCCGAGCAGGCCGCCGAGCATGACGGCGATCGCCAGCACCCAGGCGAAGATGGGGCGATCAATGAAGAAATCGGCCATGCGATCAGCCTCCTGCGGCGGGAGCGGGAGCCGGGGCCGGCGTGCCGGTGGATGCAGGCGTCTTTGCATCGACGGCATGCGCTACGCCAGCCGCGTCGAGCGTGACCTCGATCGGGTTCACGGCCTGGCCGTCGCCGATCTTCTGCAGGCCGTCGACGATCAGCCGGTCGCCATCCGAAATGCCCGACTCGACCAGCCAGTCCGAGCCGACCGATTGCATGGTCTTCAGCACGCGGGTCTCGGCCTTGCCATCCTTCGACACAAACATCGCCGTCGCGTCGCCCTTGGCGTTGCGGTTGACGGCGCGCTGCGGCACCAGGAAGGCACCCTCGTCATTGCCGAGATCGACGATGGCGCGGACATACATGCCCGGCAGCAGGATGCGCGTCGGGTTTTCGAAGCTGGCGCGCATCGAGAAGGTGCCGGTGGTCTCGTTGACCGTCGCCTCGGCCGAGCGCAGTTCGCCGGTTTTGTCGTAGACCAGCGTGTCGTTGAGCTTGAGCTGCACGCTGGGCGGGCCATCGCCGCGCTTCAGCCGCCCGCTTTCGATCAGGCTGCGGATGCGCAGCAGATTGGTGCTGGAATCGGTCAGGTCGACATTGATCGGGTCTATCTCGCGGATGGTGGCGAGCGCCGTCGCCTGATTGGCCGTCACCAGCGCGCCCTCGGTCACCGTCGAGGTGCTGATCAGGCCGGAAATCGGCGCCAGCACCTTGGTGTAGTCGAGGTTGATCTGGGCGGAGGCGAGCGCCGCCTCGGCGGCCGCGACATCGGCCTTGGCCTGGGCCAGCGTCGCCTTGGCATCGTCGAGGCTCTGCGCCGTCACGGTGTTGACGCCAACCAACTGGTTGTAGCGGTCGACCTTGGCCTGCGCGCTCGGCACGGCGGCCTGCGTCTTTTCCAGCGCCGCGGCGGCGGCGTCATAGGCGGCCTGATAGGGGCGCGGATCGATCTGATAGAGCAGATCGCCGGCCTTGACCTGGCCGCCCTCGGTGAACACCCGCTTCTGGATCAGCCCGTCGACCTGCGGCCGGATCTCCGACACCTTGGTGGCGCTGACGCGGCCGGGCAGCTCGATCGTGATCGGCACGTTCTGCGGCTTGAGCGTGACGACGCCGACCTCGACCGGCCCCGTCGGAGGCCCTCCCGGACCCGGCCCGTTTCCAGAGGACGGGCCGGAACAGGCCGCCAGAAAGAGAGCGCCGAACAGGCTCGCCAATGCGAGGGCCCTAGGTTTCATGCGAGATGCTCCGAAGATCGCCACTGCCACTCTCGTCGAGTGACTATATAGAGCCTCTCTTTTCACCTCGGCCACCAGCTGCGCAACCGTTTTTGGGCGTCAAAACATTGCTGGCGTTTCGAAATATTGCTGCGAATTCTGTTTGCGCACGCAAAGGTTAGCGCCCACCCCCGCGGCACGTGGGGCAGCGACGGCAAGCCAGCCTTTTCAAGCCGGCCGGACGATCCCCTTCTTCAGGATCAGATTGCCATATTGCCGCGTCTCGCCGGTCTGGACAATGGCGTAGCCGGCATTGGCCCGCTCATAGAACGCGAAGCGCTCCAGCGAGTGAACCTTGTGCTCCGGCTCGTGGCGCTGGACGATCTGCTCGAACTCGTCGACGATCGGCTCGCGCCGGTCGGGATCGCCCACCACCTGCATCGAGATCGCGGCGACATCGTCATACTGGTCGAGCGGCAGCAGCGACAGGATGGCGTCGAGCACCTGCGGCGCCGTGGCGGCATCGATGCGGATCAGTTCCGGCCCGGCGCTGGTGGCCGGGTAGTTCGCATCGACGATGGTGATCTCGTCGCCATGGCCCATGGCGCGCAGCGTCCAGAGCAGATCCGGCGACAGGATCGGCGAAAGTCCCTTGAGCATGTCGTGTCCTTCAATTGCGGAAATGGGTGGCTTCGGGGTTTGCGACAGCCCGGCCCGCTCCGGCCGGTGAAGGCTGGAACGGACCGGACCGGCCCCTCCCCTCGGGTCTGGAAATGCGGTGGCGCGAGGCGGCTCGCGCAGGGAGCATAGGGTTAACAGGAGGCTAACAAATCTCGCCTCCGAGAGACGGGTTAACGCCCCTAGAACGTCGCGCCGATTTGCCACGGCACGAATTCATTGTCGCCATAGCCGAGCAGTTCCGACTTGCTCTTGTCGCCGGAAGCGACCTCGAGGATCCGGTCGAAGATCTCCTGCCCCTTGGTCTCGAGTGACTTGCCGTCGAGCACGTCGCCGCCATTGATGTCCATGTCGTCGATCATCTTGGCGTAGATCTCGGAATTGGTGGCGATCTTGATCGACGGCGTCGGCTTGCAGCCATAGGCCGAGCCGCGGCCGGTGGTGAAGCAGAGGATGTTGGCGCCGCCCGCCACCTGCCCCGTCGCCGAAACAGGGTCGTAGCCCGGCGTATCCATGAACACGAATCCCTTCTCGGTCACCGGCTCGGCATAGCCATAGACAGCCGTCAGCGGCGAGGTGCCGCCCTTCGCAGCGGCGCCCAGCGACTTCTCCAGAATGGTCGTGAGGCCGCCCTGCTTGTTGCCCGGCGACGGATTGTTGTTCATCTCCATGAGGTTACGTTCGGCGTAGTCCTCCCACCAGTGGATGATGTCGACCAGCTTCTGGCCGACCTCGCGCGACACGGCGCGTCGGGTGAGCAGATGCTCGGCGCCGTAGATCTCCGGCGTCTCGGAGAGAATGGCGGTGCCGCCATTGCGCACGAGGATGTCGGCGGCGACGCCCAATGCCGGGTTGGCGGTGATGCCGGAATAGCCGTCGGAACCGCCGCATTGCAACGCGAGCATCAGTTCGCTCGCCGGCACTGTCTCGCGCTTCACCGAATTGACGATCGGCAACATCGCCTTGACCGCCTCGACGCCGGCATCGACCGTCTTCCTGGTGCCGCCGACTTCCTGGATGGTCATGGTGCGGAAAGTCTCGCTCTCCTGGATGTTATAGGCATCCTTGAAACGCGGGATCTGGAAGCCCTCGCAGCCGAGGCCGACCATGACGACGCCGCCCATATTCGGGTTGGTGGCATAGCCCCAGGTCGTGCGCTTCAGCGTGTCGAAGATCACGCCGCGATAGTCGATCACGCAGCCATTGGCCTGCTTAAGCGCGACGATGCCGTCGATGTTCGGATAGTCGTTGAGAATGCCGGAGCGCTCGATCTCGGTGGCGATGAAGCCGGCCACCGTCGTCGAGCAATTCACCGAGGTGAGGATGCCGACATAGTTGCGCGTGCCGACCTTGCCATTGGCGCGACGAAAGCCCTGGAACGTCGCCTGGAATTCCTTCGGCACAAACTGGGTCGGCACCACGCCTTCGCTGAAGGCGTAGTCGCGCTCGAAAGCGCCATGCTCTTCGCCGATACCGCAATTGTGCTCATGCACCCAGTCGCCGGGGGCGATGTCCATCTTGGCGAAGCCGATGATCTGGCCGAATTTGCGGATCGGCTCGCCGGCCGCGACCGGACGAATGGCGAACTTGTGCCCGCGCGGCACGCGCCGGATGATGGTGACACCCTGCGCCGTCATCATGCCGACATCGAGATTGCCAAGCGCCACGGCGATGTTGTCCTCGCCATGGAGGAGAAGCGTGCGCGGCTGGGCCGGAAGGGGGGCTGCCTCGTTCATGGGTTCGATCCTATCGCGGCCAAACGGGCGGCCGCTGTTGCGGGGGCCTCAGGCTGAACGCCAGCCATCGCGAATGAGCGTGAAGCCGTCGCTGTAGACTTCGGTGGCGGCCGGGAAGAGATCGCGCCAGATCCGCGTCGCCGCCGCCAGCAGCGGCATCGACCGTCCGAACGCCTCGATCGTGATCCAGCCGTCATAATCGGCCTGCTTCAACGCCTTGAAGGTGCTGGCGAAATCGATATGACCCTTGCCCGGCGTGCCGCGATCGTTCTCCGAGACATGCACATGCGCCAGATGCGGCGCGATGGCAGCCACGGCGGCGATCGGGTCCTTCTCCTCGATATTGGCGTGGAAGGTATCGTACATGCCAGCAACGTTCGGGTGAGCGACGGCGGCGAGGTAATCGTTCAGGTCGTGCATGGTGTTGACGAAATAGCATTCGAAGCGATTGACCGCCTCCAGCACCAGCGTGATGCCCTTGGCGCGCGCCATGTCGCCAGCGTCGCGGTGGAAAGCGATGGCGCGCTGCCGTTCATCGAAGGTCGGCGCGTCGCCGGAGAAATGGCCGAGCGTCGAATGCAGCGGGCCACCGACGACCTTGGCGCCCAATGCTGACGAGCATTCGAGGATCCAGGCCACGTGCCGGCGGGCGGCCTGCTGCTGCGCGGCATCGGCGCCGAGCGGGTTCATCTCGACGCCTGGAAACAGCGAAATCACCGTACGCTCCAGCCCCAGCCGGTCGAGTTCGCGACCGAGTTCGGCATAGTGCTCGGGCGTGCCTTCGAAGATTGGGATCTCGACGCCGTCATAGCCGCAGCGTTTCAAATCCTCGAGGATCGGCCAATGTCGCGGTTCGACATGCGCCGTCCAGAGCAGGAGATTGAAGCCGATCTTCATCGAGAATGTCCTGGTTCGCATCCGGCAGGTCGGCGGCGCGATGCCCCCGTCCGGGAGGGGCCGGCGGACCCGAGGGGCCACCGGCCGCAACGCATCAGTTGGTTGGCGGGACCGGCGGCGCTGCGCCCTGCGGCAGCGGCTCTTCCAGCCACTTGGTCACCATTTCAGGCTTTGCATCCCAGGGCGCGGCATCGGCCAGATTGTCCTTGGTGATCACCTGGCTCGGCGCGTAGTAGAACTGGCCCGGCTTGACCGAACCGTCGATGACGCCGAGCAGCAGGCGCAGCGCATGGACCGAGGCGATCGAGGGCGGGTTGCTGCCGGTCAGGGTCATCTGGCCCTTCTCGATCAGTTCGACGCCATAGGGCGCGCCATTGTTGCCGCCGATCAGGATCTGGCCGGTCTTGCCGGCACGCTCGATGGCGATGGCGACGCCGACGGCCATGTCGTCATTGGCGGCATAGATCGCCTTGACGTTCGGATGCGCCGCCAGGATCTGCGAAGCGGCGTCCATGGCTTTCTGGCGGTCCCAGTCGGCCGCGAGGTCGGCAACGCTGACCGCCTTGGAGCCGGACTTAGCGATGCCATTCTTGAACGACTGCACGAAGGCTTCCGCGTCGCCGCGGCCGAGCTTGCCGGTGATGGTGGCGTATTCGCCCTCCGGCAGCAGCTTGCCGATCGCCTCGCCGACGGGCTCACCGAACCGGTAGAGATCGATCTGCATGATGCCGGCCGAATCCGCCAGGATCGACGGGTCGTAGCCATACTGGAAGAAGATCGGCACGCCGGCCTTCTTGGCCTGGGCGATGGCGGCCTTTTCCGAGGAAAGCGACACGGCATAGATCAGGATGCCGTCAACGCCCTTGGTGATCGCGTCCTGGACGTTGGCGAGTTCCTGGGTCGGGTCGTTATTCGCGGAATAGGTGATCAGCTTGACGCCGAGCTTGTCGGCGGCGGCCTGGGCCGCGTTCATGCCGTACTGGTAATAGGGATCCGGACCGCCGCGCATGAAGGCGATGGTTTTCTCCGCTGCCTGCGACAGGCTCGGCGCCAGGATGGCGGTTCCCAGCGCCAGCACGGCGAGGGCTCTCCTCGTGATATTCATTGCTCGTCTCCTCCGTTGCAATGTCCCTGAAGCGGCGTGCCGGTTAGGCTTTTTTCTGCAGCAGGACCGCCGCCGTTATGATCAATCCCAGCACGGCGCTCTGGAAATTCGCGCCGACGCCGAGAAGGTTCATGCTGTTGCTCACCAGCCCGAGCAGCAGGACGCCGCCCAGCGTGCCGAGCACCGTTCCCCGCCCGCCGATCAGCGGCGTGCCGCCGATGACCACGGCCGCGATCGCGCGAAGCTCGTAGCCCGTGCCCATGCTGGGCAGGCCGGAATCGAGAACGCCGGTGAGGATGACGCCGGCGACGCCGACAAAGAGGCCGCTCAGCGCATAAAGCGCGATCTTGATGCGCCGCACCGGAATGCCGGAAAGCCGCGCCGCTTCCTCATTGCCGCCAATGGCGAAGGCATAGCGGCCGAGCGTGGTGAAGCGCAGGATCAGGAACATCACGAGGATGGCGAGGAACATGGCGTAGACCGGCCAGGGCACGCCGAGGAAATCGCCGAGGCCGAAGACGTCGAACAGGGCGCCGGTACCATTGATCGGGCTGCCGCCCGACATCAGGATGGCGACGCCCTGCAGGAAGGTCATCATGCCGAGCGTGATGATGAAGGGCGTGGCGCGGTTGGTCGCGACCAGCATGCCGTTGATGGCGCCGATCACGCAACCGGCGACCACGCCGGCAAGAATGCCGAGCGCGACCGAGCCGGTGTGCATGATGGTGAGTGCCGTGGCGAGGCCGGCGACCGACAGCGCCGCGCCGACCGAAAGATCCAGCCCGCCGGCAATCAGCAGGATGGTCTGGCCCGAGGCGACGATGCCGAGCGCCGACACCTGAAACAGGATGTTCAGCAGGTTGTTCACGGACAGGAAGCGCGGATTGCCGATCGCGGTCACCACCACGATAAGCAGGAGCACAATCAGCAGCGTGTAGCGGCCGAGATCCTGTCCACGGAGCGCGCCGAGCTTTCGGGTGGCCGGCTTGGCAGCCGTTGCGGCGGGAGAAGACATCAGTTTACGCTCCGGGTGCTTTGGGTCTGGATGGCGGAGAGCAGGGCGCTCGGGATCGAGCCGATCCGGCGACAGGGCCTGCTCGATGCGGCCATTCCGAAGAACGAGAATTCGATCCGCGAGCGCGATCAGTTCTTCGAGGTCCGTCGACACGAAGACGATGGTCGCGCCCTTGTTGGCGAGGCTGCGCAGATGGTCGTGGATCTGCCGCTGCGACTCCACATCGACGCCCTGGGTCGGCTCTTCGAGCACGAAGAGCTGGCCATCGGCGAAGATGGCGCGGCCGAGCAGCGCCTTGCGCTGGTTGCCACCGCTCAGGAAGCGGACCTCGCGGCTCGGCGCGCGTGGATTGAGGTCGAGCCGTTCGGACATTTCGGTCGCGACGCCGGTCTCCCGCGCAAGCTTGAGCCAGCCCATCCTGGAGAGACGCCGAAGCGCCGCGAGCGAGATGTTCTTGGCGATCGACAGGCTCATCACCAGCCCGCGCCCGCGCATGTCCTCCGGGATGAACAGCACGCCCCGGGCAATCGCCTCGCGCACGGCGCGCGGTGCATAGGGCTCGCCGCCGAGCGACATGCTGCCCGCGACATGGCGATGGTCGAGCCCGCCGATCACGGCGGCCAGCGCATTGGCGCCACCGCCGATCAGCCCGGTCAGCCCAACAATTTCGCCCTTGGCCACCTCGAGCGAGACATTGTCGAGACCGCCCGCGCTGGAAACCCCGTCCATCACCAGGAACGGTTCCGTCCTGGGACGGACGCTGCGGTGAGTCTCGACCGCGTCGAGCGTCCGCCCGACGATCATCGAGATCAGCCCGTCCTTGTCGGCGCTCCTGCCCTCGACCAGGGCCACCTTGCGGCCGTTGCGCAGCACGGTGATGCGGTCCGAGATCGCCAGCACCTCGTCGAGGTGGTGCGAGACGTAGACCACAGCCATGCCCTGTTTGGCGAGGTCGCGGATCAGCCGGAACAGGAACTCGGCCTGCGCCTTGTTGAGCGCCGCCGTCGGTTCGTCGAGCAGCAGCACATGCGCCTTTTCGCGCACCGCCTTGGCGATCGCCACCTGCTGCCGATCGGCGATGTCGAGGTCGCCGAGCCGCTGGTTGACGGGCAAATCGAGCCCGAGCCGGCCCAGCAGCTCGGTCGCCCGCGCCGCCATCGCCTTGTCATCGAGGATGCCGAAAGCCTTGCGCGGCTCGGCCCCGAGGAAAATGTTGGCGGCGACCGAGAGATCGAGATGCAGTTCCGGGTTCTGGTAGACGATGGCGATGCCGGCTGCCCGGCCCTCGGCTGGATTGAGCGCTTTGAAGGCGGTGCCGCCGACAATGATCTCGCCGCTGTCGGGCGGCTGCGCGCCCGACAGGATCTTCATGAAGGTCGACTTGCCAGCGCCGTTCTTGCCGACCAGGCCATGCACCTCGCCGCGCGCAACCTCGAAATCGACGTCATCCAGCGCGCGCTGACCCAGAAAGCTCTTGGTCACGCCCTGTACCTGGATCGCGAGCGGTGAATCGGGGGTCATGGCCGTGGTGCCGCTCAGCCTTGGACCGCTTCCCAGCGGCCCGACTTCGCCGAGGCCAGCACGGCGTCGGTGACGTAGTCGGTGCGGAGCGCCTCGCGGAAGGTCGGTGCAGCCGGCGTGCCGGAGGCGAGGCCGGAGAGGAAATCGGCGGCCTGATGGATGAAGCTGTGCTCGTAGCCGATCTGCAGGCCCGGCACCCACCACTGGCTCATATAGGGGTGGTCGCCATCGGTGATGTGGATCGAGCGCCAGCCGCGCAGATGGCCCTCGTCGCTGTAATCGAAATAGGACAGCCGATGCAGGTCGTGCAGGTCCCAGGCGATCGACCCCTTCTCGCCATTGATCTCGAGCGTGTAGAGCGCCTTGTGGCCACGGGCGTAGCGGGTCGCCTCGAAGGTCGCGAGCGAGCCGTTATGGAAGCGGGCGAGGAAGGCGCTGGCGTCGTCGATCTTGACCTCTTCGACCTTTCCGCTGACCGCATGCGAGCGCTGCTTGACGAAGGTTTCCGTCGCCGCCGTGACGCTGTCGATGCCGCCATTCAGCCAGATCGCGGTATCGATGCAGTGGGCGAGCAGGTCGCCGGTGACGCCGCTGCCGGCGACGCTGGCGTCCAGGCGCCAGGTGCCCATGCCGCCCTGCGGCACGTCGGCCGAGATCGTCCAGTCCTGCAGGAACTTGGCGCGATAATGGAAGATCCGGCCCAGCCGGCCCTCCTCGATCATCTGCTTGGCCAAGGTCACGGCCGGCACGCGGCGATAATTGTACCAGACCATGTTGGCGACGCCGGCCGCTTCGACGGCCTCGACCATCTTCTCGGCCTCGGCAGCGTTGCGGCCGAGCGGCTTCTCGCACATCACCATCTTGCCGGCCTGCGCCGCCGCGATAGCGATCTCGGCATGCGTATCGTTCGGGCTGGCAATATCGATCAGGTCGATATCGTCGCGCTCGATCAGCCTGCGCCAGTCGCTCTCGGAGCTCTCAAAGCCCCAGTTCCCGGCGAAATCGGCCGCGCCCTTGGCGTTGCGCGTGGCGATCGCCTTCAGGACGGGCTCATACTCGCTGTTGAAGAACTGGCCGACCTGGCGGAAGGCGTTGGAATGGGTGCGGCCCATGAAGCCGGCGCCGACCAGACCGATGTTCAGCTTTTTCTTGGTCATTTATGAGGATCCCTGAAGCCGTTATTCGCGCCAGCCATGGGCGTCGCGCACCTTGATCATCGCGCCCAGAACGTCGTTCCAGGTCTGCTGCGCCGTCATCACGGAATTGGGGAACATGCAGCCGTCCCAGGCGATGTGGCGCATCTTCTTGGTCAGGTTGCCGCTGTCGTCGCGCAGCCAGTAGCCGGCATGCTTGGTGACGTCGAGCTTGCCGTTCGGGTCGGAGACCTGGACGTGGCGGCCGGTCTTCTCGTGGTCGCCGGAGCCGAAAACGGTGCCGTCATTCTGGGCGACGTGGAAATCATAGGTCCAGGGCCGCAGCGCGTCGGCCACCTTCTTGTAGGCCGCGTCAAGCACCGAGCGGTCCTGCCAGTCATAGCCCTCGGGAAGCAGGCGATCCTGCTCGGCGTTGTAGCCAAGCGTGAACAGCATCGAATGCGCCATGTCGGCCTGGTAGCCGACGATCCCGGGCATGTTGACCTCTTCCAGCAGGCGGACATTCTCGCGCCAGGACTGCATGCCGCCCCAGCAGATCTCGCCCTCGGCGACGAGGAACTCGCCATGATCCTGCGCCGCCTTACCGGCCTCGCGGAACGTCTCGGCGATGATCTTGGTGTTGCCGACCGGATCCTTGTCCCAATCGGCGACGCCGGTCGAGGAATCGATCCGGATGCCGCCGGTCGGGCGGATGCCCAGTTCGCGCATCTGCGCGCCGATCGCAGCCGCCTTGCGGACCTGCGAGACGAAGCGCTTGCGCTCCTCGGCCGAGCCCATCGCCGAACCGCCGCCGGCGCCCGCCCAGATCGGCGCCACAAACGAGCCGACCTTCAGGCCATAGCCCGCAATATGGTCGACCATGCGCTTGACCTGGTCCTTGTCGCTGTCGATCGACAGGTGCGGATCGGCCAGCCAGAGATCGATGCCGTCGAACTTCTGTCCGCCGACGTCCGCCTTGGCGGTCAGCTCCAGCAGCGTGTCCAGCGGAATGACGGGCTCGCCGCCTTCGCCGCCCTTGCCGACGACGCCCGGCCACGCGGCGTTGTGCAGCTTCGGATAGTTGTTCGGATCCGCCATGTGCTCTTCCTCCCTATCGGACCCGCCCCGTCGGCGGCGATGGTCCACCTGCATGCGGGGGAGGCAACGCGCTCGCCATGCAGGCGCACCTCTCCGCCGGCAGCCCCATCGGACTCCGTTCAGATTGCGCCACGCCGCGAGGGTCTCCTCCCCTGCGCGCTCCAACCATTACCTCTATTGGCCGGAACGCAACGGCACTCTCTGTTATATTAGTGTAACGTGTCAAGCGGAGTTCAACGCATGGTTGGGCACGTTGGGGAAGATCGAATTCTTGAGTTTGCTGTCCGGTTTTTTCTGCCATATCGCTGACAACGGCTGGCTTCTCGCCGCTCCCGGAGAACCGGCGCGGACGTTTCGGCCCCTCGTGCCCGAGGCAGCTGCGCTTGCGGGGCGGCGGGAGAGTAATATAACAGTAACGAAGGCGGGGGTGTGGGACATGGACGCGCTGCCGCTTGCCCCACGGTCGGCACAGGCTTCGGCCAACGGCCGTCGGAGAATTCTGGAAGAGGATCCAAGCGGGTGGCCGACGCGGCATTACTGCAATTGCAGCTGGTCAACCTCGACCGCAAATCGCCGCTGCGCGACCAGATCTATCAGGTCGTCCGCACGCTGATCATCATCGGGCAATTGCGGCCCGGCCAATCCGTCAACGAGGTCGAGATCGCCGAGCAGCTGGGCGTCTCGCGCACGCCGGTCCGCGAGGCGGTGAAGCGGCTGAGCGACGAGGGCCTGATCAACGTCTACGCCCAGACCGGCACTTTCGTCGCAGCGCTCTCGCGCGACGCGATCGAGGAAGCCTACGTCATCCGCAACGCGCTCGAGGTCGAGAGCGTGCGGAGGGCGGCGGCGAAGATCGGTCCGTTCCATCTCGAGGAACTGGAAGACATTGTCGGCCAGCACCAGACCGCGATCGGCCGCAAGCGCTACACCGATGCCATCCGGCTCGACGACCAGTTCCACCGCTATATCGCCGAGATCAACAATCTCTCGATGCTGTGGCGCGCCGTCGACATCTCGAAGGCGCAGATGGATCGCGGGCGCTATCTGGCGCTGCCGAGGCCCGGCTACGGCGCCACGACGATTGCCCAGCACCAGGCGATCCTGACGGCGCTCGCCGCGCGCGACGCGCAGCAGGCCATGGAGGCGATGCGCGTCCATCTCGACACGTCGCTGCGCAACACGCTGAGCCTGCTCGGCGACATGCTGGATCCGCCGGAAGGCTAGCGCGCTCGAACGAAGCGGACGCGGGGCTCCTCCACCGGAAGAGCCCCGTCGGCCTAGAGCACCACGACCTTCGAGCCGTCGGGAACCCGGCCGTAGAGGTCGATCACGTCCTGGTTCATCATCCGGATACAGCCCGACGAAACCGCCTCGCCGATCGACCAGGGCTGGTTGGTGCCGTGGATGCGATAGAGCGTGTCCTTGCCGCCCTGGAACAGATAGAGCGCGCGGGCGCCAAGCGGGTTTTCCGGGCCGCCTTCCATGCCGCCCGCCCATTGCTGGTTGATCTCCGGGGCGCGGGCGATCATGTCCTGCGTCGGGGTCCAGCGCGGCCACTGGCGCTTGTACTGGACATTGGCGGTGCCGGAGAACTCCAGTCCGGCTTTGCCGACGCCGACGCCATAGCGCATCGCCTTTCCGCCTTCCTGGACCAGATAGAGATAGCGGTCATGCGGGTCGACGATGATGGTGCCCGGCGGCTGGTCGGTCGAATAGTCGACCTGCGTGCGGATGTTGCGCTGCTTCAACTTGTCGAGCGGCACGGCCGGAACCGGGAATTTCTCCGTCTCGATCGCTGCGTAATGGCGCGCCACCTGCGGATCGACCGCGGGCGTCAGCGGGGCGGAGAAATCCCGTCCAGTCGAGGCGCAGGCGGCGAGCGCCAGCGGCAGCAGGACGGCGACCGTCATCCGCCGTAAGAAGGGGGGAAGGCTTAAGGACATGCTTGGGGGTTCCGTAGTGGTCACGAAGAAGAGGGGATGAGAGGGGCGGGATCAGTTCGCAGCCTGCCGACGGCGCGCTTCGGCGACCGCTTCCTTGAAGCCGTCATAGTCGAGGGTCGAGGCCCGGAACGGACCGATCAGGTAGGTGGGCGTACCGTTCATGCCGAGGCCTTCGGCCTGGGCGAGGTTGCGCTGCATCAGCGCCGAGATCTTCGGTCCATGCGCGGTCAAATCCGCCTGCAGCCGCTTCATGTCGACGCCGGAGGCCTGGATCGCCTCCAGCATCGTGTCGCCGGTGACGCCGCGGCCCGAAATGCCCATCAACGCGTGATGCGCCGTCTCGTACTTGCCCTGGTAGTTGGCCGCCAGCGCGAACTGCGCGCCCTGGACGGAGGATTCGGTCAGGATCGGCCAATCCTTGTAGACCAGGCGGATCTTGCCATCCTCCTTGACGACGCGCGCCAGGTCGGCCGCCGACGTCTTGCAGTAGGGGCAGTTGTAATCGAAGAAGGCGACGATGGTGACATCGCCCTTGGGGTTGCCGCCCGTCGGCGCCTCGGGATCGTTCAGGACCGCGTTGACATCGACGCCCTTGGCGATGGCCGGCAGGCCGTCGAGAACGAACGCGGATGAGGCAAGAAGACACGCGGCGGTTCCGAGGAAAAAGCGGCGGTTCATGAAGGGCTCCATTCTGGAAAACTGCTGTCCTTGGGCGCTTGGCGGCCGGGAGACACGGCGCGCTCAAGTCGCTGGGTAAAGTCGTTGGCGGCAATCGCGCCGATCATGCGGGATCCGGCCAGTTCCGAGCCGGTGGCGCTGAGCAGGAACATCGTCGGCGGCCCGACGACGCCGAAGCGCTGCATGAGCCGACGGCTGTCTTCGCTGTTCCGGGTCACATCGGCCTTGATGAAAGTGACGCCGGAAAGCGGGGCTGCAAGACCGGGCTCCGCCAGAACGCGGTCGTTCGATTTGCATACGGTGCACCAGTCTGCGGTAAACGAGACGAGAATGGGGCGCCCCTCGGCCTTGGCCGCGGACAAGGCCTGATCCAGCGCCGCTTCCGAGCGAACGGTCAGCGTCTGTGGCACAACGGCCACAACAGGCCCCGCCCCGGCGAGGAAAGCGAGCGGGCGCAGCGGATCCGTGCCGCCGCCCGCAAAGCCGACGATCATCGTCGCGCCATAGATGGCAAGCGCCAGCCCGGCGGACTTCTCCAGCCGACGGATCCAGCCTGTCGCAGCCGTCAGGCCGTCAAAGGCACCGAGGAACACGGCGACGCCCAGCGCCCCGGCGCCCCAGACCGGCAGCTCGAATTCTTCCGGCAGCGCGCGCAGCAGCAAGACGGCGGCAAGCCCCAGAAAGACCACGCCGAAAGCCTGCTTGACCCGGACCAGCCAAGGGCCGGATTTCGGAAGCACCCGACTGCCGAAGGTGCCGAAGACGATCAGCGGCAGCCCCATGCCGAGGCCGAGCGCGAATAGCGCGGTCGCGCCGCGCAGGCCGTCGCCTGTCTGCGCCACATAGAGAAGGGCAGCGGCGAGCGGCGGCGTCACGCAGGGTCCGACGATCAGGGCCGAGCCGAAGCCGAGACCGGCGGCGCCCGCGACCGATCCGGCCCGCCCCCCGGTACGGCCGGCGATCCATCCGGCCCAGCGCGCCGGCACCTGCAGTTCGAACAGGCCGAACATCGACAGAGCGAGCGCGACGAACACCGCCGCCATCAGGCCGAGCGCCCAGGGCGCCTGCAGCACCACCTGCAGGTTCTGGCCCGACCATGCGGCGGCGAGGCCGAGGACGGCATAGGCCAGGGCCATGGCGCCGACATAGGCGCTCGAAAGCACGAAGCCGCGTCGGGCGGACAGGTGCTCCCCCGCGCGCGCCAGCATGCCGGACAGGATCGGGATCATCGGGAAGACGCATGGCGTCAGCGACAAAAGCAGCCCAAATCCGAGAAAGCTCAGCAGCGTCAGCAACAGGCTGCCGGCCATCAGCGAGCTTACCGGCGGCGTTTCTAGGCCTGTCTCGGCCGGAGCGGCCGGCGCGACGGCAGCGACCGACGCGGTTTGCGTGCCAAAGCCAAGCCCCGTCTCGACATCCGTCAGCGCCAGCGTGGCGAGATCGAGCGCCTTCGTCACCGGCGGATAGCAGATGCTGTCCTCGGCGCAGCCCTGATAGGTGACCCGCACTTGCCCGCTCTGCAGGGAGGCAGCCTCAAGGGGGATGGAGACGCGATCGCGATAGATCTCGCTCGGACCGAAATTCGGATCATCCTTGGTTTCGCCGGGCGGCGCTGTGATGGCGATGGATTTGTCGTCGCCGGCGACCGAGATCCGGTCGCGATAGAGATAATATCCGGGCTCGATCTGCCATTCGAGCCGCAGCGGGCCGCCGGCATCGCGCTCGGCGGCAAGACGAAAGGCGGCATCCGCCGGCAAGGGCGTCTGCGCCCTTGCCACGGCGCCCAGCAGCATGACGAAAACGCCAAGCGCCAGGAACGTGCGATACAGGAAGAACTTGCCCGACATTGCGGCTCCGTACGGAATGGAGGCGCACCATCGGATGAGCACCTTAAGCCAGCCTTAAGTCTCGCGGAGAATAGAGAGCGAAAGCAGAGGATCCCCGCATGCGCGTTCTCGTCGTCGAAGACGATCCAGTCCTGTCGGACGGCCTGAAGGTCGGCCTGGCGCTCGGCCTCGTCACGGTCGATTGCGTGGCGAGCTGCGCCGATGCGCGCGCCGCGCTCGCCACTGCGCAATTCGACGCCGTCGTGCTCGACCTCATGCTGCCGGACGGTTCGGGCCTCGACGTTCTGCGCGACATGCGCCGCGCAGGCGATGATACCCCCGTACTTCTGCTCACAGCGCAGGACGAGACCTCCGACCGCATCCGGGGTCTCGACAGCGGCGCCGACGACTATATCGGCAAGCCCTTCGATCTCGACGAACTGGCCGCACGGGTCCGGGCGGCGGCACGGCGGCATGCCGGACGCGCCGCGCCCCTGATGCAAACCGGCTCGATCTCGCTCGATCCCTCGACGCTCTCCGTCACGGTCGCCGGCGAGCCAATTTCCCTGTCCCGGCGCGAATTCTCGGTGCTGGCGGCGCTTATGGAACGGCCGGGCACGATCCGCTCGCGGGGCGAGATCGAGGAGCGGCTCTATGGCTGGCAGGAGGAGGTCGACAGCAACGCGGTCGAGGTCCACATCCACAATCTGCGCAACAAGATCGGCCGCACCGCGATCGAGACCGTGCGCGGGCTCGGCTATCGCATGGGGTCGACGCCATGACCTCGCTACGGCGACGGCTGTTTTTCATCCTGGTGGCCGCGACCGGCCTGATCTGGCTGAGCGCCGGCGCCTGGATCTATATCGGCAGCCGCTCGGAACTCGAGCATGTGCTCGACACCCGGCTCCAGGAAGCGGCGAAGATGGTGCATTCGCTCGTCGACGCCCACACCATGCCGGCCTCGGTCGATGCTCTCAACGCCGCGCTTCCGGCGGAAGTACAAGGCTATGAGCGCCAGCTCTCCTGCCAGATCTGGTCGCTGGACGGCCAACTCGTCGCCCGATCGAGCGGCGCACCCGCCGCCCGGCTTGCCGAGAACGTCGATGGGTATTCGGACCGGATCGTCGATGGTGAACCCTGGCGGGTCTACACGATCCAGGATCCGGTCAAGCGCGTGCGCGTCATGGTGGGCGACCGCATAGGCCTGCGCCACAAGCTGGTCAACGACCTGATCGTCGGGCTGCTGGCGCCGGCGCTGCTGGTACTGCCGCTGTTCGGGCTTCTGACCTGGGCAAGCCTCGGGCGCGGCTTGCGGCCGCTTCGCAGCATGGCCACGGAGCTACAGGGGCGGGACGCAGAGGACATGCGTCCGCTCGACGCGAGCCGGCTGCCCGCCGAGGTGCAGCCGCTCGCCCACGCGCTTAACGTGCTGTTCGACAAGGTCGAAGCGGCGCGCCGGCATGAGCGCGAGATCACGGCCTTCGCGGCGCATGAACTACGCACGCCGCTGGCGGGGCTCAAGACGCAGGCGCAGGTGGCGCGGGCGGCCGCCGATCCGGCGGTGCGGGATCGCGCCTTGTCGCAGATCCTCGTCTCCGTCGACCGGACGACCCGTCTCGTCCGCCAGCTGCTGGTTTTGACCCGGCTGGAAGCCGAAACCGCTTCCCCGCGCGAGGGCGCCCACAAGGCCAGCGACCTGCTGACGGAAATCGTCGCGACCGCGCCGCCGCCCGCCGCCAATGTCCGGGTCGAGATCGATCCGGAATTGGCCGGGGTGGCTTTGCCCGGCGCGCGCGACACCTGGATGCTGGCCCTGCGCAACGTGCATGAAAACGCCATCCACCACATGCCGGAGGGCGGCCTCGTCCGCTGGTGCGCGACACCGGACGGGCGGGGCGTGATGGCCGTCGACCAGGGCCCGGGCATCCCCGAGGAGGAACTGGCCCTGGTGACGCAGCGCTTCTATCGCGGCCGCCACAAGAGCACGTCCGGAACCGGCCTCGGCCTCACCATCGTCGCCATCGCCGCCCGCCGGCTCGGCGTCGAACTGGTGTTGAGCAACCGGCAGGACCGGAGCGGCCTGCAGGCAGCCTTCGTCCTACCGCGCTCGTGAAACCGGCCACCGCAGGGAACTGTCGCGGCAAAACGGACGCGGTGCCCTTGATCTTCGGCGCCGGGCTTTGCATGGAAGCATCGGCGAGGCACGAGCGGCGGCGATGTTCACCCTTCTGAAATCCGAAACTTTCCGGCAGGAAATCAAGAAGAGCCGCTTCCTCGCGGTGGCGGGGCCCGTATCCGACGAGGCGGACGCGAAGGCGTTCATCGCGGCGAATTCCGACCCTACCGCAAACCATAATTGCTGGGCCTGGAAGATCCGGCAGCAGTATCGCTTCAGCGACGATGGCGAACCGAGCAGCACGGCCGGCAAGCCGATCCTGCAGGCGATCGAGGGGCAGTCGCTCGACGGCGTCGCCGTCGTGGTGACACGCTGGTTCGGCGGCATCCTGCTCGGCGGCGGCGGATTGATCCGCGCCTATGGCGGCACGGCGGCGGCGTGCCTGCGCGCGGCGGAGAAGCAGCCGCTGGTCGTGACGCAGGAGGCGACGATCCTTTGCGGCTTCGGCGACCTGGCCCTGCTGCAGGCGCGGCTGGCGGCATGGCCCACCACCCGCGTGACGTCGCAGACCTTCACCGAGACGGGCGGCGAACTCGTCGTCGCCATCCGGCAGGACGATGTCGAGGCCGTGCGCCAGTTGGTCGCCGACCTCACCAGCGGCCGCGCCGCCATGCGTCTCGCCGATTAGATCGAACGCCCTTCCGTCGGCGCCCCGAAAGCTTCATACCCCTGCCGTTCAGGGATGCAGCACGACCTGACGTAAACTTCAGCAACGAACGCACGCTAGGATCTGCTCTCATCGGCCTTCTTGAGCGTAATGTAATGGTGGCGGTCTTGCGGCATCCTCCCCCGCGACGGCCCAAACATTTACGCAAAAGGAGACTGACGATGACTTCCCTTCGCATGACCCACGAACCCATCGCCTTCGCCAACCCGAACGCCGGCTCGGCGATCCAGACGGCGGCGGAAGCCGCCCGGGCGATCCACGATATCGGCTATGACAACCTTCATCTCGATATCGATACGGTCAACGCCACCTGCTGGTGCTACATGGAGCCGGTGGGCAAGCCTTCCTATACGCATGAACTGATGGGCGACATCAGCCGGATGCAGAAGGCGATCACCCAGACCTTCTCCAACCTCTCCGGCCCGGAAGCAGCCCCCTTCGGCTGGTTCGTCATGGCCTCGGGCGTGCCGGGCATCTACAATCTGGGCGGCGATCTCGGCCATTTCGCCCAGCGCATCCGCAGCCGCGACCTGAAGGCGATGCGCCATTATGGCCATGTCGCCGTCGAGGCCATCCACCGCAATGCCGTGGCGTTCGACGCCCCGGTCGTGACGATGGCGCTGGTCCAGGGCGACGCGCTGGGCGGCGGCTTCGAGCATGCCCTTTCCTTCGACCTGATCGTGGCCGAACGCAGCGCCAAGATGGGCCTGCCGGAAATCCTGTTCAACATGTTCCCCGGCATGGGCGCCTACAGCTTCCTGTCGCGTCGCATGTCGCGGGACAAGGCGGAAGCGCTGATCCTGTCGGGCCGCATCCACACCGCCGAGGAACTGTATGAGATGGGCGTGGTGGATGTGCTCGCCGAGGACGGACAGGGCCAGGCGGCCGTGCTCGACTACATCGCGCGTCACAACCGCAAGCACAACGCCCATCACGCCCTGTACCGGGCCCGCCGGCGCGTCAATCCCGTCACGCTCTCCGAGCTGATCGACGTGGTCGACATCTGGGCGGAAGCGGCGCTGAACCTGACCGAAGCGGACCTGCGCAAGATGGATCGGCTCTGCTCGGCCCAGAACCGCCGTCTCGCAAGCCTGCAGCCGGACGTGCCCGTGCTCGTGGCTGCCGAATAAGGCCCGATTGGCGATGCGCCCGCGGGCGCATCGCCAGCCGCCCTTCGGCTATCCCAGACCCGCTTCGCGCGCCGAATAGGCGCGCATGGCCTTTTGCGTGCGCCTGAGTTCGGCCTTGGCCTGCCGGGTGAATTCCGCCGCGCCCGCGCGCAATTCGTCGCCGCGCAGGTTCCGCCAGGGCGCACAGATGGCGCCGAGCGCCACCGCTCCCATATTGGCAGAACTACTCTGCAGCGCATGATCGTCGCTGCGGAATGCTTCGAGATCGCCCCGGCTGGCGCTCTTGATCAGCCTCTCCAGCATGATCTCGGCATCCGCCAGATAATCCTCCATCAGCTCGATCACGAATTCCGCATTGCCAAGCCTCTGCAGGCGCTCGACCGCCCGATCGTCGAGGCTGGGCAGTACCGCGTTGCGAACCAGAGTGAGCCGGGTTTCGGAACGGACGGATTTGTCCGGCTCGTCGCCGGTGATCCGGTCGATGGCGGCCAGCAGCGCCGAGGGTTCGACCGGCTTGATCAGGCAGTCATCCATGCCGGCATCGCGCCAGCGGCTGTCGTTCATCGCGGTCGCATCGGCGGTCAGGCCGACAATGGGCAGCCGCCGGTCGCCGGTCGCCATGACCCGGTAGAGCTTGGTCGCTTCCAGCCCGTCCGTGTCGGGCATGTTGAAGTCCATCAGCACGATGTCGATCTGGTCCGCCTTTTCCTCCAACAGGTCGAGCGCCTGGTCTCCGGTCTCGGCCAGCAGGACGGAGTGACCCGCCGCCTCGAGGATGCGGGAGAAGACGCGCTGGTTGATGCGGTTGTCGTCGGCCAGAAGAATGCGGCGCGGACGGCTCGGCCGGATCGGGCGCGGCGTCGCGGCGACGGCTTCCGCCGGCGACGGCGCGTTCAGCCGGCTGGCGACCGTCAGCGCGCGGCGCAGTTCCGTCGGCGTCGGACGCTCCGACAGCAGGCTCGAGCAACGCTGCCGGGTCGCCAGCGGCGGCAGTCCCGGCGGCACCCAGGGCTGGATCAGCACGCCCTTCGAGGATCCCGTCGCGCCGATAGAAGGCAGGGGGAGATTCTTGCTGTCCGGCTCGAACAGCAACCGGATGGCGTTGGACGCTTCGGGCGGAAACATCCTCGCCGGTCCCTGGCGCGGATCGGCGAGGATCGGTGTCACGCCGAGCGAAGAGAGCGTGGCGATCAGGTCGTTGAGGGGCGCCACATCGCGGCAGACCAGCACGACGCCGCGCTCGCGCCACGGCTCCTCCGCCGAAAGCCCCTCGTCGACTGGCGTCGCCACAACGATGTCGAAGCGGAAGGTGCTCCCCTCGCCCAGGGCGCTTTCGACCGAGATCGACCCGCCCAGCAATTCCACCAGTCGCCGTGCGATCGCCAGGCCGAGGCCGGTGCCGCCGAAGCGGTTCATGATACTGGCATTGGCCTGGGTGAAATCCTCGAAGATCCGATCCTGGTCCTTCGGCGCGATGCCGATGCCGCTATCGGTGACCTCCACGATCAGACGGAAACGGCCGTCTTCCTCGGGCTGGCCGTCGACCGCGATCGTCACACCGCCCTCGCGTGTGAACTTCACGGCGTTGCCGACCAGATTGACCAGGATCTCGTGCAAATGCTGGCGGCTGCCGAACAGCCGCAGCGGCGTACGCGGCGTGACGTAGATGTCGAAGGTCAGGTCGCGTTCGCGCACCTGGGCCTCGACCAGCCGGCGCGCATCGACGAGCAGGGCGATCAGGTCGATCTCGCCATTCGATACCGGCATGCGGCCGGCCTCGATGCGCGACAGGTCGAGCAGGCTGTTGATCAGCGACTGCAGCGAACGGCTCGCGACATCGACGGTCTCGACCATGTCGCGCTGCTCGGCGACGAGCGGGCTGGCCCGCAGCAACCCCGTCATACCAACGATTGCGGTGAGCGGGGTCCGCAGCTCATGGCTGACGCTGGCAAGGAACAGGCTTTTCGCCTGGCTCGCCTCCTCGGCCGCCTGGGTTGCCTGCGACAGCTTGCGGATCAGCGTACCGGCATAGGCCGGCAGGATGACCAGGCCGGCCAGCAGGCCCATGGAAAGATGCCAGCGATTGAACCAGAACGGCGTGGTCAGCACGACCGTCCCGAAACAGAGGGTCGCCACGGGTATGGCAATGGCCAGCGAGGTCAGGCCGAAGCGGAAACCGTTGCCGAAGATGACCCAGAGATAGATCGGAAAGAACAGCGCCGCGACTTCGCCGCCCAGATGCAGCTGCCAGGAGAGGAAGCCGCAATCCATAACGAGCGCGAAGAAGCGCCGCCCGCGCGAGACGCCGGGATAGAGCAGGATGTGGCCTAGCACCCCGAGCGCGAGCGGGATGTAGAGCGCCATGACATCGAGCGCATAGCCGATGTCGTCGCTGCTCCCGTTCACCAGCAGGACGATGACGATGATCGTGGCGAAGACGAGCCGGTTGTAGCTCATCTCGTGTTCGCTATCGGGCCGGTCCCGCAGCCGCGCAGCCATCCAACGAAGGGGTGCGGTGAGCGCCTGAACGAGTCTATCCGGCGCGCGCATGCTCATTCTCCGTCGCCCCGTGCGAGGGTCCGGAGCCCGCCTGGCCATGCTGCATCACCCAGGCGACGAAAGCATCGGCCGGAATCGGTCCGCTGAAATGGTATCCCTGTACCTCGTCGCATCCTTCGAGACGCAGAAGCTGCAACTGAGGCTCGGTTTCGACGCCTTCGGCGAGGACCTGCAGATGCAGGATATGCCCGAGATCGATGATGGTGCGCACGATCGCGAGCGCGCTCGGATCGCTGCCCAGATCCTGGACGAAGGACCGGTCGATCTTCAGGCGGTGCAGCGGAAAGCTGCGCAGATAGCTCAGCGACGAATAGCCGGTGCCGAAATCGTCGACGGAGAGCGTGACGCCGAGCGACCGCAGCACATGCATCTGCTTGACGATATGCTCGTCATGGCCGAGCAGGATGCCTTCCGTCAGCTCCAGCTCCAGCAGGGTCGGCCGCATGCCGCTCGAACGCAGCGCATCCTTGACGAGGGTTTCGACGCCCTGGCGGCGGAACTGGATCGGCGACATGTTGACGGCGATGCGCAGATCGCCGAGCCCTTCCGCCTCCCAGACCGCCCCCTGGCGGCAGGCCTCGTTCAGCACCCACTCATTGATCGGCAGGATAAGGCCGGTTTCCTCGGCAAGGCCCAGGAAGGAGCCGGGCGCCAGCAGCCCCCGCTCGGGATGCTGCCAGCGCAGCAGCGCTTCCGCGCCGACGACCTTGCCGCTGCGAAGATCGATCTGCGGCTGGTAGAACAGGACGAATTCCCGGCGCGACAGCGCACCTCGCAACTCGGTCTCGAGATGGGCCGTCTGGCTGGCGCGCGGCCGCATGTCGGCTGCGAAGAACCGCCAGGTATCGCCGCCCAGCGACTTGGCCAGATACATGGCCTGGTCCGAATTCTTAAGCAGTTCGTCCGGGTCGGTCCCATCCAGCGGCGCGAGGGTGACGCCGATGCTGGCGCCGATATTGAGCGCGAGCGGGCTGTCCTCCTTGCTGTTGAGCAGGTCGAGGATCGACTGTGCCAACCGGCCGGCATCCTCCGGCCCGTCAATGTCGGGCTGCAGGATCGCGAATTCGTCGCCGCCGAGCCGGGCAACCGTGTGCCCCTCGTCCACCAGCGCGCAAAGCGCCGCGGCGACACGCTGCAGCAACTCGTCGCCGCGATGATGGCCGTGCGCGTCGTTGACCGCCTTGAAGCGGTCCAGGTCGATGAAATGCAGGGCGAAATTCTGGTCGCCGCGCCGGCCGCGCGCGAGTTCGCGCCGCAGGCGGTCGCGCAGCATCAGCCGGTTAGGGAGCCCGGTCAGCGAATCGTGATTGGCGATGTGCAGCAGCCGCCGCTCGGCATGGCGTTGCTCGGTGATGTCGATCGATGTCGAGAGTACGCTCGCGATCTCGCCCGAGCTGTCATAAAGCGGCGCCTTGCTGGTCAGGTAGATGCGCGGCTCGCCATCGGGCGCCAGCACTTCCTCCTGGCGCGGGGAGATGGCGCGCCCCGTCTTGAGCACCAGCTGGTCGAGCCGGCGGCTGATGTGAGCGCGCTCCTCGCCCAGAAGCGCCTCGATCGGCTTCCCCACCAGCTCGCCCGGCGCCTTGCCGAAAAAGGCAGCCTGATGCGCGTTGACGAAGACGCAGCGGCCGTCGCGGTCCGTCGCGTTGATCATCGCCGGCACGGTATCGATAACCTGGGCCAAAGCCTCGCGGCTTTCGCGCAGCAGCCGCTCCTTGGCGTGCAGGCTGATCTCCAACAGGTCGGCCCGCTTGGAGATCAGGAGCTGCTGCGCCCGGAGCCTGAGGAGATTCTTGGCCCGGGCGAGGAATTCGACATGGTCCACCGGGCTGAGGAGAAAATCCGTCGCCCCCGCCTCCAGCGCCTCGACCCGGAACTGCTGGTCGCTATAGGCGGTGATAACGATGATCGGCACATCCCAGTTGCGCACGTCGGCGCGGATGGAGGCGGTCAGGTCGGCGCCCGACATCGTCGGCATCTTGTAATCGGTGATGATCAGATCGGCGGTATTCTCCGCCAGCCACTCGAGCGCCTTTCGCGGATTTCCAAATGTGCGGATATCCAGCTCGGTCTCCAGCTGACGCGCCAGCTTCGAATAGATTCGCTGATTGGTCGAGCTATCGTCGACGATGAGGATCTTGGGCATCAGTGCTGGCGCCATGGACACACAAAAGGCCTCTTGCGATAGCGTTGGCACGCTGAACTGGGATGACCGTATAGCATTGAAAATTGCTTGAGGGCGGCCGGAGGGCGTCGGGTCGA
>NZ_CBDDFJ010000010.1:0-99868 GCF_965227005.1 Roseococcus sp. | reverse complement strand
CCGGCCCGATATAGGGCAGCGCCGAGAGGGCGGGGATGTCGGGCGAAGGGATCGGCGTGATCGTCGGCAGCGAGCCGCTTGGATAGAGCACGCGGTAGGCAAAGCCGGTCGCGCCGATGGCGAGGAGGTTCAGCGCCAGACCGGCGATGATCTGCTCGACCTGCAGCAGCACGGCGAGAAGGGCGAGCAGCAGGCAGACGACGAGCCCGGTCAGCGCCCCGGCGCCGATGCCGACGAGGCCCGAGCCCGTGGCATGCATGGCGGCGAAGCTGGCAAAGGCGGCCATCAGCATCGTGCCTTCGAGGCCCATATTGTAGATGCCGGCCCGCTCGGCCACGGTCTCGCCGAGCGCGGCGAACAGGATCGGCGTCATCGTCTGCAATGTCGTCGCGATCAGGCTGACGATGATGATCGGGGTCAGGAATTCAGACCACACGCGGCGTCCTCCCGATGCGATAGGTCGACAGCGCGGCCGCGCCGACGAACATGATGAGCGCCACCGCCTGGATCATGTCGCTGAGCGCCGAGGGCACGCCGATGCGCACCGGCAGCGTGATCGCGGCATTGTCGAGACAGCCGAACAGGAAGGCGGCGAGGATGACGCCGAGCGGATTGAGCCGCGCCAGGATGGCGATCATGATGCCGGCATAGCCGTATCCGGCCGAGATGCCCTCGAGCAGGCGGTGATGGACGCCATAGACCTCGCCGACGCCGGCAAGGCCGCTGAGCCCGCCGGAGAGCGCCATCACGGTGACGAGCAGCCGCGCGCTGCCCTTGCCCTTCAGCGCCAATACGCGTGGATTGGAGCCGAAGGCGCGCAGCTCGAAGCCGAAGGCGGTGCGGTTGATGAGGACATGCACGACGATGGCCGCGAGGATCGCCAGGATGAAGCCGAGATGGAGATGGGATTTCTCGGCGAGCAGCGGCAGCCAGGCCTCGGGCGGCAGCACCGGCGTGCGCTGGTAATAGGAATTGGCGTCGCTCCACGGGCCGTTGAGCAGCAGCAGCGAGAGCGCATAGAGGATGATGTAGTTGAGGAGGACCGTGGAGATGACCTCCTCGACGCCGAGCCGCGCCTTGAGCCAGCCGGCAAAGGCGGCATAGGCGCCGCCGCCGGCAAACCCGGCCGCGAGCGCGATCGGCAGGATGACGAAGGCAGGGGCGGCGAGGCTGTGCGTCGCCCAATAGGCGGCCATGGCGCCGGCGAAGAACTGGCCCTCCTGGCCGACATTCCAGATCCGCGCCCGGAAGGCGACGACCGTGCCGACCCCGGTCAGGATCAGCGGCGTCGCCCGGGTCAGGCTTTCGAGAAAGCTTCGCCGCGAGCCGACCGCGCCCTCGACGAGCGCCGCGAAGCCATCGCCGACGTTGGCGCCGGCGATGGCGAAGAGCAGCGCCGTCACCAGCAGCGAGGCGATCGCGGCGAGCGCGAAGGTCTGGATCCAGAAGCCGCGGCCACCATCCGGGCGGCGCTCGATGCGAAAGGGCAGGCGACCGCCGTCCTGGAGGCTCATGCCGCCGCCTCTTCGGTCGCCCGAGCTTCAGTCGGCAGCGCCTCGCCGGCCATCATCAGCCCGATCCGGGCGAGATTGGCGCCGGCCGCCTCGATGATGCCCATGCTGCGGCCGCGGAAGAGCACCAGGATCCGGTCGGCAATGCGGACGAGATCCTCGAGGTCCTCGCTGGCCAGGAGGATGGCGCAACCTTCGGCGCGGCGGGCGAGGATCTGGCCGCGCACATATTCGATGACGCCGACATCGAGCCCGCGCGTCGGCTGGTTGCAGAGCAGCAGCTTGCTGGCGAGCGGCAGTTCGCGCGCGAGGATCACCTTCTGGGCATTGCCGCCGGAAAGCGTGCGCGTCCGCGCGTCGACGGAGGGCGTGCGGATGTCATAGGCACTGACCGCTGCCTCGGCCGCGGCGCGGATGGCCTCCCGCTTCAGGAACGGGCCGAAGCGGAAGCGCGGGTTCGACTGGTGGCCGAGCAGGAGGTTCTCGGCGACGGTGAAATCGGCCACCAGTCCGTCGCGATAGCGGTCGCCGGGCACATAGCCGACCCCCTCGGCGGCGATGGCGCCGGGCGTCCAGCCGGTGAGCTCAACGCCGTCGAGGAGGATCGCTGAACCGGCCTCGGCAGCGCGCAGGCCGACCAGCGCCTCGAACAATTCATCTTGGCCATTGCCGGCGACGGCGGCGATGCCGAGAATTTCGCCGCGGCGGATGGTGAAGGAGAGGCTGTCGAGCGCGCGCGTCGTGCGCCCACCCCTGACCGTCAGCGCGCGGATATCGAGCATCGCGACCGGCGAGGGCGGCCGCTCGGGCCGCGCCTCGCTGAGCGAGACGGCGCGGCCGACCATCAGCGAAGCCAGCGTCTCGCGGGTGGCACTCTCGGCGTCGAGACTGCCGACGACGCGGCCCCGCCGGATCACGGTGATGCGGTCCGAGCGCAGCACCTCGTCGAGCTTGTGCGAGATCAAGATGACGGCGACGCCGCGCGCCGTCAGGCGGCGGATCATGGCGAAGAGCTGCGCCGATTCCTGCGGCGTCAGCACGGCGGTCGGCTCGTCGAGGATCAGCAGCCGCGCCTCGCCGAACAGCGCGGCCAGGATCTCGACCCATTGCTGCTCGCCGACCGAGAGCTGGCCGACCGGCCGCGCGAGGTCGAGCGACAGCCCGAGTTCGCCGGCCAGCGCCGTGATCCGCGCCTCGGCGGCGGCGCGGTTCTGGCGCGGCGCGCTGACGAGGATGTTCTCGAAGCCGGTGAAGCTCGAGACCAGCGTGAAATGCTGGTGCACCATGCCGATGCCGGCGGCGATGGCATCGCGCGGCGAGCGGAAGCGCACAGGCACGCCGTCGAGATGGATCGTGCCGGTATCGGGCGCGATCAGGCCATAGAGGCAGGCGGAGAGGGTCGACTTGCCCGCGCCGTTCTCGCCGAGCAGGCAATGCAGCTCGCCCGGCGCCACCTCAAAGCTGATCGCGTCATTGGCGGTGAGCGTGCCGAAGCGCTTGGTGAGGCCGGAGACAGCGAGGCGGGCCACGCGCGGCCCGCCATCGCCCGGCGCTGCTGGCGCGTCCATCAGTCGGATTTCGGCTCGCCGGTTTCGAGCGGCACCTTGAGGCTGCCGTCGAGGATCGCCGCCCGCGCATCGGCGACCTTCTTCTTCACATCGGCGGGGACCTTGTCGTCCCAGGCATGGTAGGGGGCGATGTCGAGGCCGCCCGTCGCCATGCCGAACCACACCGGCTCCAGCGGCGCGTCATAGGGCTTGCCGGTGTCCTTCTTGGCCTTCCACTGGTCGATGACATATTTGACCAGCGGGTCCCATTCGGCGGTCGACGAGGTGACGATCACCTCCGGCGCGCTGTCGCTCATGTCGGCGAAATTGCCGAAGCAGCCGATCTTCTTCTGCACGCAGCCCTCGAAGGCCGGGGCGAGCTGATAGATGAAGTCGGCGCCGGCGGCGGCCTGCGCCACGGTGGCGGCGGTCGATTTGGGCGGGTCGTACCAGCTCTGGATGAACGTGACCTTGCCCTTGATCGCCGGGTCGACCGACTTGGCGCCGCGGAAGAAGGCGTTGATCTGGTCATTGGCGTCGTCGGCCGGGAAGGTGCCGATCACCCCGACGACCTTCGATTTGCTCATCGAGCCGGCGAGGAGGCCGAGCAGATAGGCAGGCTCGTGCAGGTGCAGGTAGACGAGATAGCCGTTCTTGCCGAGCGGCTTGTTGCCGGAGCCGGAAACGACGAACAGCGTGTCGGGATAATCGCCCATCACCTGCTCGACCGCGTCGGCATAGCCGCCATCGCCGAAGATGATGTCGTATTTGCCGCTTTCGGCATAGGTCCGGTAGACCTGCTCCGCCTGGTCGTACTGGACGTTCTCGGTGAAGTCGAAGGTGACGTCGAGGCCATAGGGCTTCGAGGCCGCGACGCGCTTGACCGATTCCATGAAGGCCCGGTCCCACGCGCTCTCGACGCCGCCGGAGACGACCCCGGCAATGTGCAGTTCCTCGGCCCCCGCAGCGGATAGTGAGAGCACGGCGGCAAATCCAGCCGCCATCATCAGCCTGAACGGTTTCATGGACGATCCCCTCGCTTGCTGGGCGAAGGTTAGGGCCGCCATTCCCGCGCTGACGAGGCCGATTTCTGGGCAGCTGCGGCCCGTTTTTTCATCGTGTCCGGCCCGGGCGTCACCGGAGCCGGGTTTTTGCGGCAAGGATTGGAATATTCGTCCGCCTAGAGGTCCAGGATGCCGCCGATCTTGCCGCGTTGCCGCCGGCGAGCGCTGAAAGGCAACGGTCCGCGCGGAAAAACATGCAATGAGGCAGCGGTGCCGCTACATCGGCGGCTCGGTGGTGACGACGGTCTCGTCCTCGATCAGCCGCAGCGCGGTGATGATCTCCTCCTCGATCAGGCTGATTGCCGGATCGGTTGCCGTGCCGCGCGCCGGGCGCGCCATGGTGAGTTCCTGGCGGCGGATATAGTGGCCCTGGATCGGCACGAAGACGAGCGCGCCCTCGCGCTGGTCCTCGGCGACATCGATGCGCGACAGGAAGGTCACCGCCTCGCGCGAGCGGGCCATCGCCTTCATGAATTCGACCGAGTTGGAAAGGAAGTCCGGCTTGAAATCGAGCCCGGCGCGGGCGAAGCCGTCGGTGATCAGCCGGTGGATGGTCATGCTTTCGTCGGCGAGCACGATCGGATAATCGAGGCAGTCGGAGAGCCGCACCGGCGAGCGCAGCGCCAGCGGATGCGACGGCGACACCACGGCGCCCATGCGGGTCGGGAAGACGGCGGTGGCGATGAGGTTCGGATTGTCGGGCAGGCGATAGGCGAGGCCGAGATCCGCCTCGCCCGAGAGCAGCGCCTCGACGATGCCGTCGACGACATGGGCGCTCAGCGTCACCAGCACGCCCGGATGATCGCGGCGGAAATTGGCGATGATCGGCCGGAGCACGCCGCCGGCGATGCCGTGCATGGCCGCGATGCGGATCTGGCCGCCGCGCACGCCCTTCAATTCCTCGAGCCGCGTCTGCAGCCGGTCATACTGCTTCAGCGTGTCGCGGATATGGGCGATCAGCAGTTCGCCGGCCGCCGTCAGGCGCAGCTTGCGCGGTAGGCGGTGGAAGATCGGCGTGCCCATCTCCTCTTCGAGCGCGATGATCTGGCGATTGATCGAGGAGGCCGAGACATGCAGCCGCTCGGCGGCCTGGCGGATCGAGCCGGCGCGCACGACTTCGTCGAGATAGCGGAGCATGCGTGCATGCAGCATCGGCGCCTCCTGGAGGCAGCGCGCCGGCCCTGCTGCCGGCCCATTGCCCACACCTTGATCCCTAGCTGAACAGACTGCCCGCGAACAGGGCAGCGTACTTCGAAAGCGCACGGTGCGACCGGAAAAAGACGCTGGAACGCAACGCTGGACCACCGTCCAATGCTCGGTATAGCCCATCGTCCGAGGTCGCCATGCCCGCTCCGTCCGCTCTCGCCGCGCTGTCCTGTACCCGGCGGCCGCGCCATCGCTCCGCCGCCGCCCTGCTGATCGGCGCGCTGGCGATCGCCGCGACCGCGGGATCGGCTGGCGCCGCCGAGACCATCCGCTTTGGCCTCAACTGGCTGCCGGAGGCCGAGCATTGCGGCTTCTATGAAGCGCAGGAGAAGGGGCTCTATCAGGCGGCCGGCCTCGACGTGACGCTGGAGCCGGGCGGGCCCGACAAGAACGTCCCGCTCAGCGTCGCCGCCGGCAAGCTCGATCTCGGCATGGGCTCGAGCTTCACGACATTCAACCTGCAGAAGGAAGGCGTCGCGGCCGAAACGATCGGCGCCTTCTTCCAGAAGGATCCGCAGACGCTCGTTGCCCATGCCGGCCAGGGCATCGCGACGCTGGCCGATCTCAAGGGCAAGCCGATCATGATCGCCAAGTTTTCGCAGTTCGAATTCTGGCAGTTCCTCAAGACGAAATACGGGTTCTCGGACCAGGATATCCGGCCCTACACCTATTCGTCGGCGCCGTTCCTCGCCGATCCCAAGGCCGTGCAGCAGGGCTACATCACGGAGGACGCGCTGCTGCTCGGCAAGGAAATGCCGGAGCCGCCGGTCAGCATCCTGCTCGCCGATTACGGCTACCAGAACTATGCCTCGACCATATTCGGCACCACGGCCTGGATTGAGGCGCACAAGGATGCGGTCAAGGCCTTCGTCAAGGCGACCGCCGAGGGCTACCGGCTGTGCGTCACCGGCGATTACGCCGCCGCGATGAAGGCCGTGATGGCCGCCAATCCAGATCACACCGCCGCATTGTTCGATTTCAAGATCAAGCAGATGGTCGATCGCGGCCTCGTCGCAGGCGGCGATGCGGAGAAGGGCGGCATCGGCGCGATGACTGACGCGCGCTGGAAGGACTTCTTCGACACCATGGTGACCTCGGGCGTCTATCCCAAGGATACCGACTACAAGGCCGCCTATTCGCTCGAATACCTGCCCTGATCGGGCGCTGACGGGAGGAGCCGCCATGGCCTCGATGAAGCTCGCCATTGTCGATATCGCGCCGTTCATCCACGGCGATGCCAGCGCGCGCCGCAAGGTGGCACGGGCCTTCGGTGAGGCGTTCGAGACGACCGGTTTCGCCGTGATCACCGGCCACGGCGTGCCTGAGAGCCTCGCAGGCGGGCTCTATGAAGCGGTGACCGATTTCTTCGGCGAGCCCTATCCGGTAAAGGCCGGCTATATCCCGCCCGAGCAGACCAAGGGCCGCGGCTACCTGCCCGTCGGCATCGAGAGCGTCGCCAAGACGCTCTCGGGCGAGACGCCGCCCGATCTCTGCGAGGCGCTCGTCTTTTCGGCGCCGCACCGGCCTGGCGCCGAGGCGGCCAATATCTGGCCGGCCGAGCCGCCGCGCCTCAAGCGCCTCGTCGAGGATTGGACCTCGGCGATGGTGACGCTGACCGGGCATCTCGCCGAACTGTCGGCGCTGGCGCTCGACCTGCCGGAGGATTATTTCGCCGCCGCCTATGCCGATCCGGCGCTGGTGCTGCGCTTCGTCAACTATCCCGACCAGATCGAGCCGCCGCGCCCCGGCCAGATGCGCTATGGCGAGCATCACGACTATGGCGCGCTGACAATCCTCCGCCAGGACACGGCGCCCGGCGGGCTGCAGGTCAAGGATCTCGACGGCGTCTGGAAGGAGCCCGGCGTGGTGCCGGATTCCTTCGTCATCAATGTCGGCGACCTCATGGCGCGCTGGACCAACAACCGCTGGCGCTCGACGCTGCACCGCGTCTCCAATCCCGATCGCGGCCTGACCGGCTCGACTCGCCGGCTGTCGCTCGTCGCCTTCACAGGCCCGAACGAGCGCTCCGAGGTCGCCTGCCTGCCGAGCTGTACCGATGCCGATCATCCGCCGCTGTTCGAGCCGGTCACGGCGGGCGACTATATCCGCGCCAAGCTGACGGCCTCGATGCAGCTGACGCCGGGGACATGAGCGCCATGACCGAAGCAGCCACTGCTGCCGCCAACAGCGATCTCGTCGCCGCCTATCATCATGCGCTCTGGCGCGATGGCGACCAAGGCGCCATCGACCGCTACTGGGACCCCGCCGCCGTGGTGCACATGACCGATTTCGAGGGCACTGCCGTCGATGTCGTGCGCGAGGACGTGACCCGCTATTTCGGAGCCTTCGCCGAGATCGAGACGCGGATCGAGCATCTCGTTGCCGAGGGCGATCGCGTCGTGTTGCACTGGACGACGTCGGGCCTGCATGTCGGGCCCTATGGCGACGTCGCTGCGACCGGCAAGCGCATCACCATGACCGGCATGGACCTCCTGCGGCTCGCGGGCGGGCGCATCGTCGAATGCTGGTCGATGTGGGACGGGCTCTCGGTCTATGACCAGCTCGGCGTGCTGAAGATCGGCGCCTGACGTCTCGATGCCGGCCGCCGATTTCGCGCGCGACGGCGTGGCGCTGCGCCCCGGCTTCGTCGATGCGGTCGGTCGGGCCGAACTCGCGGCGGCGATCGAAGCCTGCCGGCGCGCGCCGGGCCCTGGCTTCCGCATCCTCTCGCCGCCAGGCCGTCCGCTTGTCATCAGCGACCGCGACCGCGCCGCCGATGTCGCGGCGATCGGCAGGCTCGCGCGCGCCGGGACCGGGCTGGCGGCTGGGGCGTTCGGCAGCACCAGCGCCGTGCTGCTCGAGGACCAATGGTTCCTCTCGGAGGCGGGCGCCGGTACGCCGAGTCCCTGGCATCAGGACCAGCCATTCCTGCCGGTCGAACCGTTCTTCGTCACCATCTGGATTCCGCTCGATCCGCCGCCCGGCCGCGACAGCCTCCGCGCCATTCCCGGCTCGCAGCGCGGTCCGCTCTATGCGCCGGCCGATTTTTCATCCGATGCGCCGGAGCCGGGCGGCGACTGGGAATCAGGGCGGACGGCGCCGATGTTCGCGCCGGCGCTTTCGCCGGGCGATGCCGTGCTGATCGATTCGCGCGTGCTGCATGCGACCGGCGGCTTCTGTCCGGCGCCGTTCCGCCGGATATCGCTGCGCTATGCCCCGCCCGATGCACGGCTTTCGCCGCGACCCTGGCCGGTCGCCGAGCGCTGGCGGCTCCTCGCCGGAGCGGCGGGCGGGCCGCTTCCCTTGAGCCTGCCGCGCATTGCCGCCGATTGATGCGCCCTCAGGCGAGGCCGGGACCGTCGAGCCGCCGGCCGCGGCCGGGCAGGGCGGTGACCGTTCCGCCGGCGAAGATCGTCTCGCCGCGGCTGATCGTCCGGCTGACGGCGCCGGTGAAGCGTGCGCCGACATAGGCGCTGTGCCGGTTGCGATAAAGGAGGTCGTCCGCGGCCAGCGTGAACTCCGCCTCGGGATCGACGATGACGAGATCAGCATCGGCGCCAACAGCGATCGCCCCCTTCTGCGGATCGAGGCCGAACAGCCGGGCCGGATTGGTCGCGGTCATCCCCGCGATCGCGGCGAGCGTGAGGCCGCGCCGCGCCCCTTCGGTCAGCAGCACCGGCAGCGTCGACTGCAAGCCGGAAATGCCGCCCCAGGCCTTGAAGATGTCGGCATCGCCAGCCGTCTTCTCCTCGATCAGGCAGGGCGAATGGTCGGAGGCGATGACGTCGACGGCGCCGCCGAGCACCCTCTCCCACAGCGCCTCGCGCTCGGAAGGCGCGCGCAGCGGCGGCGCGCATTTCGCCAGCGGCCCGATCCGCTCCAGATCGCGCTCGTCGAAGAAGAGATAATGCGGGCAGGTCTCGGCGGTGACGCTGATGCCAGCGGCCTTGGCGGCGCTGATCCGGTCGATGCCGGCGGCCGAGGACACATGCACGATATGCAGCCGCGCGCCGGTTTCCGCGGCGAGTTCCAGCGCCGTATCGATGGCGGCGAGCTCGGCGGCGATCGGCCGTGCCTCGCCCCAGGCGGCGCGGTCGGTGCGGCCGGCGGCACGGAGCGTCCGCGTCAGGGCGTCGGTCATCGCCTCGTCCTCGGCATGCAGCGCCAGGAAGGAGCCGAGGCTGGCGATCATCCGCATGCCCTTGCGCATCAGGGGCGCATCGACGCGGGGGAAATCGCTCGCCGTGCACATGAACGCCTTGAAGCCGACGACGCCGCCCTGCTGCAGGCTGGAGAGATCTGCGCGGTTGTCGTCGACGAGACCGCCCCACAGCGCATAATCGGTAACGCTGACCCGCGCCGCCTGCTGCTTCAGCGCCAGCGCGGCGGCGTTGACCGTCGGCGGATGGGCGTTGAGCGGCATCTCGACGAAGGTGGTGATGCCCCCGGCCGCGGCAGCGCGGCTGCCGGTCTCGAACCCCTCCCAGTGGCCGCGGCCGGGCTCGGAGAAGTGCACATGCGCATCGACGAGGCCTGGCATCAGCACGAGCCCGCCGGCATCGATCGTCTCGGTGGCGGTCTCCTGCGGCGCGCCCTCGAACAGCGCGGCGATGCGGCCGGCGCGGACGACGACACCGCCCTCGAATTCGCGGTCCGGGGCGATCACGCGGGCGTTGTGGACGATGAGATCGGCTGCTGCCATGCGGCACACCTCGGGGGCAGGGACGGCCGGCCACAAGGGACGATGCCGCTGGTCCCTCCGGCAATAACCGACCGCGCGCGGCGAGGCGAGCCCGATTTCAGGGCAGTTTTTCGGCGCGCCATGTTGACCCGGCCGCCGCCGCCCGGCAAAGAGCGGCGGCCCGCCCTTCGGCGATCCGCCCGAGCAAAGACCCGCCCCGATGACCGAACTCGACCTCCGCCGCGACATCATCGCCACCTGCCTCCGGATGAATGCCAGTGGCCTCAACCAGGGCGTCTCCGGCAATGTCTCGGTGCGCCTTGAGGGACGGATGCTGATCACGCCGACCTCGATCCCCTATGACCGGATGCTGCCGGAAGAGATCTGCTCAATGGCGCTCGATGCCGAGGACGGCGCCTTCGAGGGGCCACGCCCGCCCTCGACCGAATGGCGCTTCCATCGCGACATCCTGCGGGCCCGGCCCGAGGTCGGCGCGGTCGTTCATGCCCATCCGACCTATTGCACCAGCCTGGCGATGACCCGCCGCTCGATCCCGGCCTGCCACTACATGATCGCCGTGTTCGGCGGCGACAGCGTCCGCTGCGCCGATTATGCGACCTACGGCACCGAGCAGTTGTCGCTCAACGTCATCGCCGCGATGGAGGGGCGCTCGGCCGTGCTGCTCGCCAATCATGGCGCCATCGCCACCGGCCATGACCTCGCCAATGCGATGTGGCGGGCGGTCGAGCTCGAGACCATCGCCCGGCAATATTACAACGCGCTGCTGATCGGCGGGCCGGTGCTGCTGACGGCGGAGGAGATGCAGGAGACCTTCGACAAGGGCCTTGCCGCCAATTACGGCGGCATCCGCAAGCCGCACTGAGCCGAAAGCGCTAGGCCGGACGCAGCGCGTCGAAGCGGGCGAGCACGGCCGGTAACTCGGCCATGCTGTCGAAGATGATCGCCGGGCCGAGCGCCAGCGCCGCCGGCCGCAGCTTGCCCGGGCCGATATGCGAGCCGCCGAGAAAGGCAGCGACGACCATGCCGGCGGCAAGCCCGGCGGCGATGCCGGCCGGGCTGTCCTCGACGACGAGACAATCTTCGGGGGCGTAACCCATCGCGGCGGCGGCATGGAGGAAGAGATCGGGCGCCGGCTTGCCGTTCTTGACCAGCGACGCGCTGTAGACATGGCCTTCGAAACGCTCGCTGAGACCGGCCTTGCCGAGCGAGACGGTGAGCCGCTCCGGCGTGCTCGACGAGGCGATGCAGGCCGGCCGGTCGAGCGCGGCGATGGCCGCGGCGATGCCCGGCATCGGCTCGACCCGCGTGCGGATGCGCTCGAAAAGCAGTTCCTTATAGGCCTCGACCTCCTCGGCGGAGAGGCGGATCTGATAGTCGCGCGCGAGCAGCGCTGTCACCGTCGTCCAGCTGCGGCCGAGGAAATGCCGGTAGACATAGTCTTCGGCCACCGGCAGGCCGATGCCCTGCAGGAACTCCGCGAGCGCGGCGATGGCGACCGGCTCGCTGTCGACGACGACGCCGTCGCAGTCGAGGATGACGAGCCCGGCGCTGCGCATGATTGGCCCCGCGTCAGCGCGCGAGATAGCGCGTCAGCGTCGCCGCCGTTCCATCCGTCCATAGCGCCTTGAGCGCCTTTGCGAAGGCGTCGCGGAAGATCGCGTTCTCGCCGATCGCGCCATAGATGTCCTGCATCGCCAACCACGCGAACGGGTCATCCTTGGCGCGGGCCGCGGTCTCGGTCAGCAGCTCCCAGTTCGGATCGTTGGGAGCGATGACGGCGCCGCTGTCGGTGGTGCCGAAGCAATAGCGGCACCACAGCGCCGACTCGAGCGCCAGTCCCTCGATCGGGAGGCCCTGCGCCAGGCGGTCGGCAATGGTCGGGATGATGAATTTCGGCTGCCGGTTGGAGCCATCGAGGCATAGCCGGCGGATGGTGTCGCCGATCTTCGGATTGGCGAAGCGGTGCTGGATCAGCTCGAAATAGGCGCTGGTATCGGTATCGGGCACCGGCGGAACCACCGGCAGGATTTCCTCGGTTTCGATCTTCTCGAGGAAGCCGGCGACGAGCGGATGCTCCATCGCCTCATGCACGAAATGGATGTCGAGCAGCCCGCCGGCATAGGCGATGACCGCATGGCCGCCATTGAGGATGCGGATCTTCATCATCTCGAACGGCGTCACGTCGGGGACGAACTGCACGCCGACCTCTTCAAGGCGCGGCCGTCCGGCCGGAAAGTCGTCCTCGAGCACCCATTGCCGGAAATCCTCGCAGAACACCGGCCAGGCATCGTCGATGCCGAATTCGTCGGCGAGCAGCTTCTTCTCGCGCTCGCCGGTCGCCGGCGTGATCCTGTCGACCATGCCGTTCGGGAAGGAGACAGTGTCCTTGATCCAGGCGGCGAAGGCGGGGTCCGAAAGGGCGGCGAGACCGACGACGGCGTTGCGCGTCACCGCGCCATTATGCGGGAGGTTGTCGCAGGACATCACCGTGAACGGGGTGAGGTCGGCGGCGCGGCGGCGCTTCAGTCCGGCGATGATGAGGCCGAACACCGTCCGGGCGCGTTCGGGGTCGGCGGCATCGGCGACGATCTGCGGATGCTGCGGGTCGAAGGCGGCGGTGGCCGCGTTGATGAAATAGCCGCCCTCGGTGACGGTCAGCGAGACGATGCGGATCGCCGGGTCGGCCAGCTTGGCGAGGATCGCCTCGCGATTATCCGGGGCGATGGTCGCGATCATCGAGCCGGTGACGCGGGCGAGCGAGCTCGTCGCCTCCTGCTCGACTAGCGTCGTCAGCAGGTCCTGCCCGGCGAGCAGCCCGGCAATGCGGCTGTCATGCTCGGTGACGCCGGTGCCGATGATCGCGAAATCATGGTCGCGGCCGGTCGAGAAGAGATCGTCGAGATAGGCGGCCTGATGGGCGCGGTGGAAATTGCCGATGCCGAAATGCAGGATGCCGGCGCTGAGCCCGGCGCGGTCATAGTTCGGCACCCGCGCCGTGGCGGCGATCTCGGGCAGGGTGGAGGTCGTGAGCTTGATCGCCATGGCCGCTGTTCTTCTCGTTTCTCGAATCTCTGCCGCGTCGGGCGGGCGGATCATCCATGCCCCCGCGCCGACATTCAACCTCCCGAAGCCTCAGCTCCGGATCGCCCGGCCGCTCTTGTCGAACCGGTGCAACCGCGCCGGATCCGGCTGCAGCATGATGCGCTCGCCGACCTTGAAGCCGACCTCGCCCTGCGTGCGGACCGTGACGAGGCCGATGCCGGCGACATCGACATAGAGGAAGGTGTCGCTGCCGAGATGCTCGGCGACGCTGACGGTACCTGCCCAGCCGTCGCCGTCTCGCGCGACGCCGAGATGCTCCGGCCGGATGCCTACCGTCTCGGCGCCGTAGGTCGCTGCGGTTGAGCCGCCGACGAGGTTCATCTTCGGCGAACCGATGAAGCCGGCGACGAACAGATTGTCGGGACGCTCATAGAGTTCGAGCGGCGAGCCGACCTGCTCGACCGAGCCGGCATTCAGCACGACGATCTTGTCGGCCATGGTCATCGCCTCGACCTGGTCATGCGTCACATAGATGGCGGTGGTGGCAAGGCTCTTCTGCAGCCGCGCGATCTCGATGCGCATGTTGACGCGCAGCGCCGCGTCGAGATTGGACAGCGGCTCGTCGAACAGGAAGCCCTTCGGCTGGCGCACGATCGCCCGGCCGATGGCGACGCGCTGGCGCTGGCCGCCCGAGAGCATGCGGGGCTTGCGGTCGAGATAGGGCGTCAGGTTCAGCGTCGCGGCGGCGGCGTCGACCTTCTGGCGGATCTCCTCCTTCGGCATGCCGGCCATCTTGAGGCCGAAGCCGATATTGCCGCGCACGCTCATATGCGGGTAGAGCGCATAGGACTGGAACACCATCGACAGCCCGCGCTTGGCCGGTGGCAGGTCGACGACATTGACGCCGTCGATGAAGATCTTGCCGGCGGTGACATCTTCAAGCCCGGCGATGAGCCGGAGCAGCGTGGACTTGCCGCAGCCCGACGGGCCGACGAACACCACGAACGACCCGTCATCGACGGTCAGGCTGACATTCGAGATCACCTTCACGGTACCGAAGTGCTTCTCGACGCCTTCCAGGACGATCTTGCCCATGTTCTCTCTCCCCGTCGTCTATTTCACTGCGCCGAAAGTCATGCCGCGCACCAACTGCTTCTGGCTGAACCAGCCGATGATCAGGATGGGCGCGATGGCGAGCGTCGAGGCTGCGGACAGCTTGGCCCAGAACAGGCCCTCGGGGCTCGAATAGGAGGCGATGAAGGTCGTCAGCGGCGCCGCATCGGCGGCTGACAGGTTCAGCGTCCAGAAAGCCTCGTTCCAAGCGAGGATGATGTTGAGCAGCAGCGTCGAGGCGATGCCCGGTACCGCCATCGGCAGCAGGACATAAACGATCTCCTTCCAGAGCGACGCGCCATCCATCCGCGAGGCCTCGAGGATGTCGATCGGGATCTCGCGGAAATAGGTGTAAAGCATCCAGACCATGATCGGCAGGTTGATCAGCATCAGGATGCCGGTGAGGCCGCCGAGCGAATCGAGCAGGCCGAGATTCTTGAAGATCAGGTAGATCGGCACGAGCACGCCAACCGCCGGCATCATCTTGGTCGAGAGCATCCACATCAGGATGTCCTTGGTCCGCTTGGTCGGCGAGAACGCCATCGACCAGGCGGCCGGCACCGCGATCAGGAGGCCGATCAGCGTCGAGCCGACCGAGATCACCACCGAGTTGAAGAAGTGCTTGAAGTAGTTCGAACGCGTCTGCACCTCGACGAAATTCTCCAGCGTCCAGTGCGGCGGCAGGAAGGCCGGCGGGAACAGGATGGCGTCACCCTCGGTCTTGAAGGCGGTGAGGAACGTCCAGAGGATCGGGAAGAACAGGATCAGCGCCACGATCCAGGCGAGGATCGTGAAGGTCCATTTCTTCTGCGGGCTGATGGCGCGGGCCATGGTTCTCTCCCTTCACGCGTCGAGGTTCTTGCCGACAAGGCGGACCAGGAAGATGGCGACGATATTGGCGAGGATCACCGCCACCACGCCGCCGGCCGAGGCGCCGCCGACGTCATAGTCGAGCAGCGCCTGGTGGTAGATCAGATAGGCGATGTTGGTCGAGGCGTAGCCGGGGCCGCCGCTCGTCGTGACGAGGATCTCCGCGAACACCGACAGCAGGAAGATCGTCTCGATCAGGATGACGACGGTGATCGCGCGGGCGAGGTGCGGCAGCGTGATGTAGACGAAGAGGCTGGCGAAATTGGCGCCGTCCATGCCGGCCGCCTCCTTCTGCTCCTCGTCGAGCGATTGCAGCGCCGTCAGGAGGATCAGCGTCGCGAAGGGCAGCCACTGCCAGGCGACGATGAGGATGATTGAGAAGAGCGGATATGTCTCGAGCCAGGCGACCGGCGCGAATCCGAGCCGCGTCGCGATCCAGGCGAAGATGCCGTAATTCGGGTTCATCAGCATGTTCTTCCACACCAGCGCCGCGACGGTCGGCATGATGAAGAACGGCGAGATCACGAGAATGCGGACGATGCCTTGGCCGTAGATGAACTGGTCGAGCAGCAGGCCGAGCAGGATGCCGCCGATCACGGTGATCGCCAGCACCGACAGGGTCAGGATCAGCGTGTTGGCGAAGGCCTGGAAGAAGGCGGGGTCGGTGAGGAAATACTTGTAGTTGGACCAGCCGGCAAAGCCGACATTGGCGGGATTGAGCAGGCTGTAGTTCTGGAACGAGTACCAGATGGTCAAGAGCAGCGGCACGATCATCCAGATGAAGAGAATGACCACCGCCGGCATGAGCATCGATCGCGCCAGCTTGCGCGTGTTGACGGTCGCCGCCATTTCCTGCCTCCCCACTTTGTTCTTGTCGGGTATGACGCCGTCGCGGTGAGGCTCGGCCGGGCGCGCGCGCGGGCGCCAGCGGTGAGGGATCTCGTCGCGATGCGGTCGGATCGGAAGCGTGCCCGGAGCCGGAGCCCCAGGCACGCCGGGTCCGCTACTTGATGTAGCCGGCCTTGGTCATGGTGCGCGTCGTAACGTCCTGCGCCTGCTTCAACGCATCGTCGACGCTCGACTGGCCGGCAAGTGCCGCCGAGAAGATCTGGCCGACGGTGTCGCCGAGGCCCTGGAACTCAGGAATGGCGACGAACTGCACGCCGGTATAGGGCACCGGCTTGACGGTCGGATGGGTCGGATCGGCCGTGTTGATCGAGTCGATCGTCATCTGGGCGAACGGCGCCGCCTTCAGATAGTCGGCGTTCTTGTAGAGCGAGGTGCGCGTGCCCGGAGGAACGTTGGCCCAGCCTTCCTTGGCGGCAACGAGATCGGTGTAGTGCTTCGAGGTCGCCCAGCCGACGAACTTCTCGGCGGCTTCCGTCTTGGCCGACCCGGCGGGGACCGCCAGCGACCAGGCCCACAGCCAGTTGCCACGCTTGCCGAGGCCGGTATCCGGCGCCAGCGCGAAGCCGACCTTGTCGGCGACCGTCGAGGCCTTCGGGTCGGTCACGAACGAGCCGGCGACCGTGGCATCGATCCACATGCCGCACTTGCCCTGCTGGAACAGCGTCAGGTTCTCGTTGAAGCCGTTCGACGAGGCACCGGCCGGACCGGCCGACTTCATCAGGTCGACATAGAACTGCAGCGTGTTCTTCCATTCCGGCTGGTCGAACTGCGGCTGCCACTTCTCGTCGAACCAGCGCGCGCCGAACGAATTCGACATCGCGGTCAGGAACGCCATGTTCTCGCCCCAGCCGGCCTTGCCGCGGAGGCACACCCCGTTGATGCCATTGGCGCGGTCGGTCATCTTGTCGGCGGCCTGGCGGATGAAGTCCCAGGTCGGGGCGTCGGGCATGGTCAGCCCGGCCTTCTCCATCAGGTCCTTGCGGTACATGACATAGCTCGACTCGCCGTAGAACGGCGCGGCGTAGAGCTTGCCATCCGACGAGAGGCCCGAGCGGATCGCCGGCAGCAGGTCGTCGACGTCGTAGTCGGCACCGAGATTGTCGAGTGGCACCAGCCAGCCGTTCTTCGACCAGATCGGAACCTCATAGGTGCCGATGGTGAGCACGTCGTACTGGCCGCCCTTGGTGGCGATGTCCGTCGTCACCTTCTGCCGGAGCACGTTCTCCTCGAGCGTGACCCACTGCAGCTTGATGTCCGGATTGGCCTTGGTGAAGTCGTCCGTCATGCCCTGCATGCGGACCATGTCGCCATTGTTGACGGTGGCGATGGTGAGCGTGGTCTCGGCCAGAGCCGGTCCAGCCGCTGCGATCGCGACCAGCGAGGCAAGGCCCGCAAGGTGTCGATTGAGTTTCATTGCATCCTCCCTGTATCGGGCATTTGCCCAATAGAGGGGAAAATACTCACAAGAGGCCGAGCGTGGTCAACGAAATTCGATACTGCGGCGCACCATGTGGCGCTTCGGTCTGCCTGTCCCCCGGGGCGCGCGACGGCGATGCATGCGACGTCGCCGAGCCGTGCTCGCGAGCTGATGGCGAGCCTGCCCAGCAGCGAGGCCCGCTGCCACTGACGTCTCGAACAAACAATTCCAACTAGATCTCATGTAAAAATTGCACTTTATGAGGGATATGACCCATGATATTGAATCACTGATTGAAGAGATTGAGTTTGAAGCGCGATTGTTCGGGTTCGCAATGGTGGAAATTTGTGCATTTCATCCGGGGGGATGTAGAATGACGAATAACGGTGACGAGCTTCTGACAACCGGCCTGCCCTACAATGGCAAGAACACGATGCCGGTCGTCGCGATCGGGAATTTTCACAAGACCTTGCCGCATAACAAGTTCGGTGAGGTCGATCCCGCCGCCTATGCGGCGTTCAAGCTGGTTGCGGTGACCGGCGGCGACTATGAGACGGTCGCGAGCGTGAAGACCGGCTTCAAGCTCGATGCCAACGGAAATCATGTCGTCGATCCCACGGTCATGCCGAACCCCTATCAAAGTCCTTTCAACGCCGGAGTCATGCCTCTCTCCGGCGACAAACTGAACAACCCGCAGGCGGCGCGGTTTCTCGACGATCTGAGTGGTGGCCCGGCCCATTTCATGATGTCGGCCGCGCCGAAGGTGCTGTCGCTCTCCACGGCCGCCGAGATGACCGAACTGCAGTGGATGGCGATCCTGCGGGACGAGAAGTTCTCGGACTTCACCACCGCGACGCTCCAGCCCGCCGTCGACGACCTCAGCGCTGCCTTCGGCAGCGTGATCGCGGCAAACGAGCCCGGCGGCCTGAAACTTGGCATCGATCTGCCCGTCGACGCGAACGGCAAGCTCGACCTCACCGAAAAAACGCTGTTCCGCTGCGGGTTGCTCGGCGAGGACAAGGGGCCGATCATCTCGCAGTTCTTCCTGCACGATATTGCCTATGGCGCCCAGTTCATCATCCAGAAGGTGCGTCCCTATGCTTCGCGGAAGGACTTCCTGACCAATCACGGAGACTGGCTTCGGGCGCAGAACACCGGGCTCGACGAATGGGGGCACGGCTATTCCGACGACAACGACTTCGTGAGCAAATCTTCGCTGGAGGAGCCTGGCGGCCCGCGGCGGATCAGCACCATGCGCGATCTCGCGCGCTTCGTGAACAAGGATGCCCTGCACCAGGCTTATTTCAACGCCGCGCTGCTTTGCCTCTCCTGGAAGGTGCCGTTCGACCAAGGCAACCCCTATCTCCGGTATACGCGGCAGGGCAACTTCGGCACTTTCGGCGGACCCGACCTGCTGACGCGCGTCTCCGAAGTCGCCTCGCGGGCGCTCGCCATCGTCTGGCGCCAGAAATGGGAGGTCCACCGCCGCCTTCGCCCCGAGGTCTATGGCGGGATGATGGAGATGCAGCAGGTTGGTTTGATAGATCCGGCGAATCCCGCCGCACCGACTAAGCGCGACTACCGTCTGCCCGACAAGGTGTTCAAAACGAAAGCGACCCAGATTCTCACTGATCCGTCGTCGACGCGCTTCTACAAGAACCACTATCTGCCGATGGCCTTTACAGCGGGATCACCGCCGCACCCGGCCTATGGCGCCGGCCATGCGACCGTCGCCGGCGCCTGCGTCACGATCCTCAAGGCCTGGCTCGATGAGAAGACGCCGCTCGGCGACCATCTCGCCCTCAAGAAGCCGCGGCATCCGCTTGCCAGTTCCGATTGTGAAACGATCTCTATGGGTTCTCACTTGCCCGACGGTTCGGTAAGCGCCAGCAGCTCGAAGGTAGCTGGAGACTGCATCGACCCTGATGAAGACCATTGCCTAGTCGTGATCTCGACGACCAACGAACTCGGCAAGCTCGTGCCATACGCCGCGGACGATGCCGACTCCATGACCGTCGAAGGCGAACTGAACAAGATCGCCTGCAATGTCGCGATGGGGCGCTCGATGGGCGGCGTGCACTGGCGCTCCGACAAGACGCGCTCGCTGCGGCTCGGCGAGCAGATCGCGGCCGAGATCCTTCGCAAGGAATCGCTCGAATATGTGGAGCGGGACGGCCCGGCGAAAACCGCGCCCTTCTGGAGCTTCACCAGCTTTAACGGCAATGACGTCCTCATCTTCAATGGCCGCGTGATGGTCAACGGGGCCGATATCGATCCGAGGATGTCGACGCTCTGAAGCGACGTCGGGGTCCAACGGACCCGCTGCAGGCGAGCGACCCTAGAGCATTTCATGTTTTGATAGAAGCATAGCCAGCGTTGGCGAGATAGTTGGCGCACTCCGCTGGGGAGATCGTGTCGACGAGTGTGCCGACGTGTCGCCAGGTCTCTTCGACGGATCGCTTCTGTGCTGGCCGCATCCAATGCTTGATCTTGGCGAAGGCCTGCTCGATCGGATTGAGGTCGGGCGAGTAGGGCGGCAGGAACCAGAGCCGGGCTCCGGCTGCTCGGATGAGATCGCGCACGGCAGCCGACTTGTGGCTGCCGAGATTGTCCATGACGACGATGTCGCCGGGCCTCAGCGTCGGAACGAGCTGCTGCTCGCCCCAGGCGCGGAAGCAGAGCCCATTGATCGGGCCGTTGAAGACGCAGGGTGCGGTCAGGGTATCGACGCGCAGGGCGCCGAGGAAGGTCAGCGTCCGCCAATGGCCATGGGGAGCAAAACCCTTCAGCCGTTTGCCCTTCGGCCCCCAGCCGCGGATCGGCGCCATGTTGGTCTTGATCCAGGTCTCGTCGATGAAGACGAGGCGGCCGGCATCGAGGCCCTTCTGCCAGATCCTCCAGCGACGTCGACGGCGCGCGATGTCGGCCCGTGCCTGCTCAAGGGCGAACATCGTTTTTTTTGAAGCGCAGCCCCTCGCGCCGCAGGAATTGCCACACGGCATTGTGCGAGACGACGATGCCGCGCGCCGCCAGTTCCCCCTTCAGCCCATGCAGCGTCAGCTGCGGGTTCTGGCTGATCCGCTCGACGATGAAAGCGCGGTGCGGTTCGAGAACCCGTCGCCGATAGCCCCCGACCTTCGCCGGCGCCACCGAGCCCGTCATCCTGTGGCGTTGCGACCACTTCACCACCGACGAGACCGCGACGCCGAACCGGGCCGCCACGGATCGGCTCGTTTCGCCCGCCAGAACCGCCGCAACAACACGCTCGCGAAGATCGTTCGAAAGAGCTCGTGCCATAGATGCTGGCCTCCGCCCAGCCAGCATCTTGAATCACACTCTCAACCAAACCGGAATCCATCCCGATTCCGAATAGCGATGAAACGCTCTAGGGAGGCCGCTCGTCGGCCGGCAGTCTCTTGCAGCCGGCACGGCCCGTCATGGCGCCGCCCTCAGGCGTCCAGCAGCATCCGGGCCATGGCTTCGTCGGTGATGAGGCCGTTGACGAGGCGGCCGGCGAGGGCGGCGTGGATCGCGGGGCGCTTGCGGGCGCCGACGGCGATGCCGATGACGAGGCCGCGATCGCGGTCGGGAACGGGCGCCGAGGCGACGCGCGCATTGGTGGCGATGTCGAGCAGCCTTCCGTCCGCACCGAAGGCCCAGCCGATGATCTCGCCGACGGCGCCGGAGGCTTCGAGCAGCGCCTGCTCCTCGGCGGTGATGAAGCCATCGAGCCGCATCGCCGCGTCGCGCGCCATGTCGCCGATGCCGATGAAGGTCACCTCGGCCCGTTCGGCCAGCGCCAAGGTCGGCTTGATCATCGCCTGGGCATGCAGCGTCTCGCGCTCATGGCTCGACGAGGCGACGACCGGGAACGGCAGGGGAAAGGTGGCGCCGCTGATCCGGCCGGCGAGCGAATAGATCACACTGTGATGCGAGGTGCTGCCGTCGGGCAGGATCGAGCCGGTGAGCGAGACGACGCGATGCTGCGGGCAGTCGATATGCAGCATCTGGTCGACCGAGGCCTGCAGCGAGCGCCCGGTGCCGATCGCCATCACCAGCGGCGGCGAGCGTGACAGCCAGCGCTCCATCTCGGCTGCCGCGGCGCGGGCGATGCCGCCGAGCGCGCCGGGGGCGGAGGGATCGGACGGCACGATCTCGCAATGGCTGAGCTGGAAGCGATCGGTCAGCCGGCGTGCGAGGTCGAGGCAGGCGGCGATCGGGTGGTCGATGCGGATCTTGACCAGCCCCTCGGCAACGGCGAGCGAGACGAGGCGCTGCGCTGCCTGGCGGGAGACGCCGAGCTTCTGCGCGATCTGGTCCTGGGTGTTCTCGGCGACGTAATAGAGCCAGGCCGCCCGCGATGCGTCCTCGAGCCTCTCAGACGATACCATTTCGGCGCTGCTCCGCTGGTCCGGGACGACATAGCGCGCGGCCCGGGGCTGCCGGTTCGCGCAAGACCGCGGCAAGCTAGCGGCGCAGGCCCCCGAAAGTCCATGGGCAACGAAGCCTGCTCAGTACCAGCCGGGCTTGAGGCCGCTGCCGAGCATCTCGTCATAGACGTCGCGCCGGCGGTCGCGCATCACCTGGTTGAAGTCGTTCCAGTTCCGCTTGCGCCTGGCGTCGGCGAGATTGACCGTCGCGATCAGGATCTCCTCGCGGTCGGCGCTCGCCGGCCCGGCCACCGGCCAGCCGGTCTGGCCGACAATGAGGCTCTGGCCGATGAAGGGCTGGCCGCGCTCGGTGCCGACCCTGTCGGCGCAGACGACGAACACCGAATTGGAATGGGCGGCGCCCATGACGATGATATTGGCCATGGCCTCGCGCTTCGGGTCCTGGCCAGGGATCGGCACCCAGTTGGTCGGCACGCAGACGATCTCGGCGCCCTGCAGCGCCGCAAGGCGGAAGCTCTCCGGGAACCAGCAATCATAGCAGATATGGCAGCCGATGCGGCCGAACGGCGTATCGAACACCGGAAAGCCGAGATTGCCGGGCGCGAAATAAAGCGCCTCGTCGCCCCACAGATGCACCTTGCGGTAGCGGCCGATCAACCCGTCCGGGCCGATGATCACCGCCGCATTGTAGAGCAGCAAGCCGTCGCGCTCGGTGATCCCGGCGACGATGTGGACGTCGAGCCGGCGGGCGGCCGCGATCCACGCCTGCGACGAGGGTCCGTCGGGGATCGCCTCGGCCAGCGCCTGCGCTTCCGTGCGGCTCTCGAAGACATAGCCGGTGTTGCAGAGCTCGGGTAGAACGACGAGCTTCGCACCCTTGGCCGCCGCCTCCTCGATCAGCGCGATCGAGCGCTGCAGATTGTGCTCGACCGCCCCGATGAGCGGCTCCATCTGGATTGACGCCACGGTCAGCGGCGCTTCCTTGACGCGGGTTGCGGGCATCAGCGGCTCCTTCGGCGCGTGGCGCTCAGTCCTTGGCGACTGCCCAGGCGATCATCTGTTCGAACAACCGGCCATAGCCTTCCCAGGCCACGAATTCCGGCGGCAGCCAGTGCGGCCCGACATCGGAGGTCCACACGACCGTGCGGCCCTTGCCATGGCGGCGGGTGGCGAGCAGCGGCAGCGCGCCATATCCGGACGAGACGGTGGCGAGCACCTCGGCATCGTCCCGGGCGATCACCTCGTTGAAGCCGAGCAGTGGCGGCCACTCGCCGCCGAGGCCGGCGAGGATCGGATGGCCGGCAGCGCCGGTGACCACCGGCGTGAAGCCCTCGGGCACCTCGATGCGGTCGTCATAGGGGTGGCAGGTCACCGGCAGCACCGTCTCGACCGCGGTGCCGCGATAGCGGGCGGAGCCGTTGATGCCCTGGAAGCTCAGATAGCCGCCGAACATCAGCAGCGCGCCGCCGGCCTCGACATAGTCGCGCAGCGCGATCAGCCGGTTCGGCGTCCGCTTCGAATTCAGCCAGGTGTCGGGATGCAGCAGCAGCGTGTTGGCGCCGATATCGGAGAGGATGACGGCGTCATAGGCGGCCAGCGCGTCGGCGGTCTGCGGGAAATCGCGCTGCGCCTCGTGCGAGGGCATGAAGGTGACCTCGAAGCCGCGCTCGCGCAGCAGCGCCAGCAGCGGATCGGCGCCGGTGTGGAAGGTCACGGACTGGAACTGGTCGAAGCCCTTCACATGGGTCGCCGACGACATCCAGGATTCGCCCGCCAACAGTACTTTCAGCCCCGCCATCATAGAGATCCCATGCCTGAGTTTTTCGATCGCGGCGCCAACAGTCCGGAAAGCGCGCGCACTGTCAAGTCGCTTGAATGAGGTTCAGAAGGTTGGAGGCGTGTTGACCCAGAAGATGCTGGCCCGGGCCGTGCCGACATTGCGGTAGTGATGCGGCCGGTCCGATTCGAACACGAAGCTGTCGCCGGCGGCGAGGTGGAACTGCCGCTCGCCGACGCTGAGCTCGATCTCGCCGCAGATGAGATAGCCGACCTCCTCGCCTACATGGCGGATCGGCCCGGCACTCTCGCCACCCGCCTCGATATGGTGGATGTTGCATTGCAGGAGATGGCCGGATGAATAGGGAATGACCCGTTCGAGCGTGATGCCGTCGCCCTGGCGCAGGGGATCGAGCGCGATCATCGGGCGCGCGCCGGCCCGGAAGATGATACCCTCCTCGCCGTCGATTTCCTCGAACATCCAGCCGATATTGGTCTCCAGCACCTGCACCAGCCGGTGCAGCATCGGCAGCGAGGGCGACGCCTTGCCGTTCTCGATCTTGGAGAGCAGGCTCTCCGAGCAACTGGCGGCCTCGGCCAGCGCCTTCAGCGTCATTCCGCGGATCTGCCGCGCCAGCCGCAAGCGCATGCCGAGCCGCATCTCGGCCGTGGGGACTGCGTCCACCGCGGCCTTCGCCTTCATCGTCATCATCATTCCCGCGTCCATTCACCCGGGCGCAGAGCCCGGCTCCGGCCGAGTGTCGCCCCTTCGCGCGGATTTCGCAACGGCGTTGACAAGCGTTCAAGTCTCTTGAATGATCGCCGGCATCGAGCGGAGCCGGGGGGCGGCATCCGTCGGGGGACGGGGTGATGGCGCCGATGTCAGCAGGCTTTCCAGACGCCGCCGGCAGGGATGGTGCGGGGTGGTGACGCCTCGTGTCGACGGCGCGCGGCTGTTGGCGCGGCTCGACGCGTTCGCGGCGATCGGCGGCCTGCCGAATGGCGGCGTCGACCGACCGGCCTTCTCGCCGTCGGACCAGTCGGCGCGCGGGCTCCTCGCAGCGCTCGCCACGGCGCGCGGCTTCCATGTCGCGCAGGATGACGTCGCCAATCTGTTCATTCGCCGCGGCGCCGACGACGGGGCGCCGCTCTTGATCGGCAGCCATCTCGACAGCCAGCCGAGCGGCGGCCGCTTCGATGGCGCGCTCGGCACGCTCGCCGCCTTCGAGGTGCTGGAAGCGCTCGAGGATCATGGCGCTTCGACCGCGCTGTCGGTCGAACTGGTCGCCTTCGCCAATGAGGAGGGCAGCCGCTTCCTGCCCGGCGCCATGGGCTCGCGCGCCTTCGCCGCCCGCCATCTGCCGGATGGCGCCACGCTGGATGCCGCCGGGATCGCGCTCGACGCGGCCATTGCGGCGACCCGCGCGTCGCTGCCCGAAGCCACGCAGCGTCCGCTCGGCTTTCCGATCGCCGGCTATCTGGAACTGCACATCGAGCAAGGGCCGATCCTCGAGCGGGCCGGCCTGCCAATCGGCGCCGTGGAGGCGATCCAGGGCACGCGCTGGCTCGGCGTCACCATGCGCGGCGAGACCAGCCATGCCGGCACGACGCCGCTTGGCGCCCGCCGAGACGCGGTGGCGGCGCTGGTCGCGGCGCTCGGACGGCTGCAGAATGACGTCATGCCGGGCGACGATGCGGCGCGGCTGACGGCGGGCCGCCTCGGCTCGCTGCCCGATTCGGTCAATGCCGTCGCGCGCGAGGCCCGCTGCACGCTCGATCTCCGCCATCCCAGCGCCGATCGGCTCGCGGCGATGGAGGCGCATGCGCGTGCCGTGCTCGGCGAGGCGGCCGCGGCTCATGGCTGCGTCGCCGAGATCGAGACGCTGTTCGCGACGCCGCCGACCGCGTTCGACCCGGACATGGTCGCTGCTGTCGAAAGCGCCGCGGCGCGGCAGGGCCTGGCCGCCCGCCGTATGGTCTCGGGCGCCTTCCACGACGCGCTGGCCATCGCTGCGATCGCGCCGACCGCCATGATCTTCGTGCCGTGTCGCGGCGGCATCAGCCACAATGAGCATGAATTCGTCGAGCCGGCGGCATCCGTCGCCGGCGCCGCGGTCCTGCTCGACGCAACCATCGACGCAGCGGAACGACTGGCCCGCAGAGGCGCGGCGGCCGCTGGCCTGAACCAGAGGAAGAGGATCGGAACATGAGCATGACCCTGACGAGACGCACTCTAGTGGCGGGCCTCGCGCTCGCCGCCGGCCTGGCCTGCGCGCCGTTCTCCGCGCAGTCGGCGGAACTGACCAAGCTGACCTTCGTGCAGGAATGGCCGACGCCGGACGGGTTCTGGATCCCTTGGCTGCTCGGCGCCAAGAAGGGCTTCTATGCCGAGGAGGGGCTGGAACTCGAGATCGTCGTGCCGCCGACCGTCGCCGACACGATGAAATATCTCGGCACCGGCCGCGCCGACGTCGCCTTCACCACGGTGATGGATGTGATCTTCGCTCGCGGTGAGCAGGCGCCGGTCACCGCCATCGCCCGGTACGGCCGTGGCAACAACTGGGGCATCATCAGCCCCGAGGGCAAGCCGCTGACGGTCGCCGACCTCAAGGGCAAGCGCATCGGCATCTATAACGATGCCTGGACCAAGGCGCAGCTCGGCATGATGCTGGCCGATGCCAAGCTGACGCTCGACGATGTCGAGATGGTCGCAGCCGCCGACGACACCGTGCCGCTGCTGCTGCAGAACCGCGTCGACGCGATCACCGGCATCACCAATGCCGAGGCGACCGAGATGATGACGGCCGGCAACCAGAAGGCCGCCTTCCTGCCGGCGACCGAGCATGGCGTTCCCAACACGCCGATCTTCATGCTCGCCGCCAATGACGACTGGCTGAAGGCGCATCCCGACCAGGCCAAGGCCTTCTTGCGCGCCACCGCCAAGAGCATCCGCTATGCCAGCGAACATCCGGACGAGGGTGTCGCGGCGTTCAAGGAACTCTATGCCAAGGCCTTTGACGAAAAATACATCACGCAGCAATGGGCCGACACGATCCCGTTGTTCGGCGCGCTCGGCGATGATCTGATGGGGAATGACGAGGCCGACTGGACGGCGCTTCTTGCGGCGCTGACCAAGTTCGGCGTGGTCAAGGAGGTCGCAGCACCGTCGACCTATTTCACCAACGCCTATCTCGCCAAGTAACGCCTTCAAGCCGGGGCAGCGTTCGCAGGAACAGCCGTTCCCCGACGTCACACGGCCTCGTCAAGAAGGCCGATCATGCCAAACCCCGCCACTGGCCGCGTCCTCGCCGGCCGGTGGCAGCAACCCCAGCCGGAGCGCGTCGCCATGACCGGATCCACCACCGCCAAACGCATCGTGCCTGCCTGGAGCTACAAGCCGGGCCCGGATGTCTCCGACGTGCCGCCGCCCGGCCTTGCCAGGGCGCAGGCGCTCGCCCGCCAGGCTTGCGCGGTCGGCCTGTCGGCGCTGGAACCCGGGCGCAGCGAGGAGGAGATCGATCTCGTCGTCAGCGACTTCCTGGCGCAGAACGGCGTCGAGCATGTCTGGACGATCACCAATGTCGGCCTCGGCGAGAATACGAAGATTTGCTTCCCGACCAAGGGCCCCGGTCCGCTGAAGGCGGCGGAGCGCGACGTGCTGATGCTCGACGTGCATCCGATCACGCCGGACGGCCATTGGGGCGACTGCACCCGCTGCCGGGTGCTCGGCGACTGGCCGGAGGCGAGCCTCGCGCTGGCCGATCTCGAGCGCATCCATGCCAAGACGCTCGCTTTTTGCCGCCCGGGCATGCCGGCAGGAGCTGGTTCCGGCGGTCCATCGCACGGCGTCGCTGGCGCGGCGGGCGGGGCGGTCGCTCACACCGGCCGCGGCGGAGGTCGTGCTGGCGGCGCTGGCACAGCTTCGGCTGCTGCGCGATCCCGGCATCGAGGTGCTGACCGACCGAGCCAGCCTCGTGCGGCAGGGATGGGTGAGCCATCGGTGATGGCGGCGAATCCACGCGGCGCGTAACCTCGGCACGCCAACCAGGAGGTGCGCCGCCCATGGAGCGATTCTTCGGCTTCGCCGAGCACGGCACCAACGCGCGCCGCGAGATCGCGGCCGGGGCCACGACCTTCCTCACCATGGCCTATATCCTCGCCGTGAACCCCCAGATCCTGGCCTCCGCGGGCATGGATCCCGGCGCGGCCTTCGTCGCGACCTGCCTGGCGGCCGCGATCGGCTCAGCGCTGATGGGGCTGGTGGCCAACTACCCGATCGCGCTGGCGCCGGGCATGGGGCTCAACGCCTATTTCGCCTTCGTGGTCGTCGGCGCGCTCGGCATTCCGTGGCAGGTCGCGCTGGGGGCGGTTTTCCTGTCGGGCGTCCTCTTCTTCGCCATCAGCATGCTGCGCTTGCGCGAATGGCTGATCGGCGGCATCCCGCTCTCGCTGAAGCTCAGCATCCCCGCGGGGATCGGCATGTTCCTCGGGCTGATCGGACTGAAGAACCTCGGCATCGTCGTCGCCCATCCGGCGACGCTGGTGGGCCTGGGCGACCTCACCGCCGCGCCCGTCCTGCTGGGCTGCGCCGGCTTCCTGCTGATGGCGACCCTCGCCGCGCGGCGGGTGCCGGGCTCGGTGATCCTCGGCATCCTCATCACCATGGCGGCGGGCATCCCCCTCGGTCTCACGCAGTTCCAGGGCGTGCTGGCCATGCCGCCCTCGCTGGCGCCGAGCTTCCTGCAGATGGACATCGCCGGCGCGCTCTCGCTCGGCATCGTGGGCGTCGTCTTCACCTTCTTCCTGGTGGACCTGCTGGACAATGCGGGCACGCTGATCGGCACCGCCCACCGCGCCGGGCTGATGCGCCCCGACGGCTCGGTGCCGCGCATCGGCCGCGCGCTGATGGCCGATTCCGGCGGCGCGATGATGGGCGCCGTGCTCGGCACCTCCACCACCGTCAGCTATGTCGAGAGCGCGGCGGGCGTCGAGCAGGGCGGCCGGACGGGGCTGACGGCGGTGACGGTCGCCGTCCTCTTCCTGGCCGCGCTCTTCGCCGCGCCCCTGGCCGCCTCCGTTCCGGCCTTCGCGACGGCCCCGGCGCTGATCTTCGTCGCCTGCCTCATGGCCAAGGCGCTCAAGGACTTGGACTGGGGGGATGAAACCGAATACCTCCCGGCGATGCTGACCGTCCTCGCCATGCCCTTCACCTTTTCCATCGCGACCGGCATCGGTCTCGGCTTCCTCTCCTATGCGGGGATCAAGACCTTCACCGGCCGCGCGCGCGAGGTGCATGGGGCCGTCTGGGTCCTGGCGGGGCTCTGCGCGCTGAAATTCGCGGTCGCGTGATGGCCCGCCCCGCCGCCTTCGCGCCGCTGCGCCATCCTGCCTTCCGGCTGCTGTGGCTCGCCAACCTCGCCTCCAACACCGGGCTCTTCATCCAGAGCACGGCGGCGGGCTGGCTGATGACCAGCCTCGCCCCCGCCCCGATCATGGTCAGCTTCGTGCAGGCCTCCTCCATGCTGCCGGTCTTCCTGCTGGCGCTGCCGGCCGGCGCACTGGCCGACATCATGGACCGGCGCATCTTCCTCATCGGCGCGCAGCTGTGGATGGCGCTGATCGCGGCGCTGCTCTGCCTGCTCACGGCCGGCGGCGCGCTGGGGCCCTGGGGCCTCGTGGCCTTCACCTTCGCGCTGGGCGCGGGCCTGGCCATGACCTTCCCCGCCTGGGCCGCGACCACGCCCGAGCTCGTGCCGCGCGAGGACCTGGTGGGCGCCATCGCGCTCAACGGCATCGGCTTCAATCTGACGCGCGCGGTGGGCCCGGCGATCGGCGGGCTGGTCGTCGCCTGGTTCGGCATCGAGGCGGCCTTCGGGCTGAACGCGATCTGTATCCTGGCGATGGTCGTGGCGCTCTTCCTGTGGAAGCGCGAGCGCGTCACCCCGCGCATGCCGCGCGAGCATTTCCTCTCCGCGGTGCGGGCCGGGGCGCGCTTCGTCGCGGCCACGCCGGCCATGCATGCGGCGATCATCCGCGCCGTCGTCTTCTTCCTCTTCGGCTCGGCGGTCTGGGGCCTCCTGCCGCTGCTGGTGCGCGAGACGCTGCACCTCGGCCCCCAGGCCTTCGGGCTATTGCTGGGCTGCATGGGCGCGGGCGCCGTCGCGGCGGGCTTCCTGCTGCCCGCCGTGCGCGGGCGGCTGGACCGCTCGGGACTGGTGCTGTGGTCCTCGCTGCTGAGCGCGCTTTCGCTGCTGATCCTAGCCACGCTGCACCACTGGTTCTTCACCGGGCTGGGGATGCTGCTCTACGGCGTCGCCTGGATCTCGGCCGCCTCGACGCTGCAGGCCTCGGCGCAGATGGCCGCGCCCAACTGGGTGCGCGCGCGGGCGATCGGCATCTACCAGATGTGCTTCTTCGGCGCGATGGCGCTCGGCTCGGCCTTCGCCGGCTGGATCGCGGGCCGGATCGGCGTGGAGATGACCATGGCGCTCTTCGCGGCGAGTGCGGCCGTCGGCGCCATCGCCGTGCGCAACTGGCGGCTGGAGGGCGATGCCCTGACCCCGCCGCCCAAGGTGGAGATCGTCCACCCCGAACCCGCCGCGCCCGAGCTGAGCCACATGCTGCACGAGGGCGAGCACCGCGTGCTCGAGGTCGTGCGCTACCACGTCGCCCCCGCCGACCGCGCGAGCTTCCTTGCCGTCATGGCGCAGTGCCGGCGCGTGCGGCTGCGCGGCGGCGCCGCCACCTGGCGGCTCTACGAGGATGTCGCCCATCCCGAGCGCTGGGTGGAGCTCTGGGCCATCGAGAGCTGGGAGGAGCATCTGCGCGAGGCCGCGCGGCTGACCGAGCAGGACCGCGTGATCCTCGCCCGCGCCGCCGCCTTCCACAAGGCGACCGGCGGGCCGGAAGCCGCGCGCTATGTGAATGTCAGGGTTTGATATGCATCAATGGCGGCTGGCCCCCAGGCTTCCCATAGTGGGTGGACCAAGGAGAAGAATTCCATGACCAAGCTTGCCAAGACCCGCAACACCCTGGGCGAGAACACCCGCCTTTCCAGCGTCGGCCTGCTCAACGCGGCCCTCGTCGACCTCATGGACCTCACCAACGCCGTCCGCATGGCGCATTGGAACGTGAAGGGACCGCATTTCGCCGCGCTGCATGCCAAGTTCGAGGAATTCTACGACCAGCTGGGCGTCGCGTCCGACGACACGGCCGAGCGCATCGTCCAGCTCGGCGGCACGCCGACCGGCACCACCCAGCAGGTCGGCGCGGCGACGCGTCTCGCTCCCTACCCCGCCGATCTGAAGGACGGGATGGCCCATGTGAAGGCGCTGGCCGACCGCTACGGCGCCCTGGCGACGACCACGCGCGAGGCGATCGACGCGGCCTCCGAGGCCGGCGATGCCGACACGGCGGACCTCTTCACCGCGACCTCGCGGACGCTCGACAAGGCGCTGTGGATGCTGGAAGCCCATCTGGGCTGAAGCGATAGCTGCGGACCTCGCCGCGGGAGTTCCTGTTCATCTGCCTCTCAGCGCCGGCGGTCGAGCGCGCGCGCCGCTGAGGTTGCGAAGGACTCCGCGCCTCGGGTAAGGTCCGGCCCGGGGACAGCGAACACATCATGAACGATCTTTTCGGGGGACGCGGCAAGGCCGCCGTCTCCACAAGCTACAACGCCGCCGATATCGAGGTCCTGGAGGGGCTCGAGCCCGTGCGCCGGCGCCCCGGGATGTATATCGGCGGCACCGACGACAACGCGCTCCACCACCTGGCCGCCGAGATCCTGGACAACGCCATGGACGAGGCGGTAGCCGGCCATGCCGACCGTATCGACGTGGTGCTGGAGGCCGGGAACTGGTTCTCCGTGCGCGACAACGGCCGCGGTATCCCCGTCGACCCGCACCCCAAATTCCCCAAGCTCTCGGCGCTGGAGGTGATCCTCACCACGCTGCATTCGGGCGGCAAGTTCTCGGGCAAGTCCTACGAGACCTCCGGCGGGTTGCACGGCGTGGGCAGCAGCGTGGTGAACGCGCTGGCCGAAACCCTGGAGGTCGAGGTCGCGCGCGGCGGCGAGCTGTTCAAGCAGAGCTATTCGCGCGGCAAGCCCACCAGCAAGCTCAAGCGCGAGGGCGAGGTCCGCAACCGGCGCGGCACGCTGCTCCGCTTCAAGCCCGACCCCGAGATCTTCGGCGCCCTGCCCTTCCGCGCCGAGCGGCTGTTCAAGCTCTGCCGCTCCAAGGCCTATCTGTATCGCGGCGTCGAGATCCGCTGGCGCTGCGACGCCTCGCTCGCCACTGGCGACACCCCGGCCGAGGCGGTGCTGCACTTCCCCGGCGGGCTGTCGGACTTCCTGGCCACGGCCGTGGAGGGCCGGCCCGCCGTGGTGCCCGCGCCCTTCGCCGGAACCGCCGAATTCCCCAATTCCGCCGGCCGCGGCGAATGGGCCATCACCTGGCTCGACCAGGGCGAGGGCTTCCTCTCGACCTATGCCAACACCATCCCGACCCCGCAGGGCGGCACGCATGAGGCCGGGCTGCGCGGCGCGCTGCTCAAGGGCCTGCGCGCCTATGGCGAGATGAAGAAGGAGAAGCGCGCCGCCGGCATCACCGCCGAGGACATTCTCGGCGGCATGGCGGGCATGCTCAGCGTCTTCATCCGCGACCCGCATTTCCAGGGCCAGACCAAGGACAAGCTGACCAACGCCGACGCCCAGCGCCTGACCGAGAACGCGCTGCGCGATCCCTTCGACCACTGGCTCGCCGGCGATCCGGCCAATGCCGACAACCTCCTCGCCTATGCCGTCGAGCGCGCCGAGGAGCGCCTGCGCCGCCGTGCCGAGAAGGACACCCCGCGCAAGACCGCGACCCGCAAGCTGCGCCTGCCCGGCAAGCTCACCGATTGCTCCAGCGAGAGCAGCGTGAACACCGAGCTCTTCCTGGTCGAGGGCGACAGCGCCGGCGGCTCGGCCAAGCAGGCGCGCGACCGCGAGACCCAGGCCGTGCTGCCGCTGCGGGGCAAGATCCTGAACGTGGCCAGCGCCTCGGCCGAAAAGCTGCGCGGCAACCAGGAGCTGAAGGACCTCATCGAGGCGCTGGGCTGCGGCGTGGGCGACCGCTTCGACATCGCCAAGCTGCGCTACGGCCGCGTCGTCATCATGACGGACGCCGACGTGGACGGCGCGCATATCGCCGCCCTCCTCATGACCTTCTTCTACAAGGAGCTGCCGGAGCTGGTTCGCCAGGGGCGGATCTACCTCGCCCAGCCCCCGCTCTACCGGCTGCAGGCGGGCGACAAGAACGTCTATGCCATGGACGACGCCGACCGCGAGAGACAGCTCAAGCGGCACTTCAAGGCGAATCAGAAGGTCGAGGTCAGCCGCTTCAAGGGCTTGGGCGAGATGCCGGCCGCCGTGCTGAAGGAGACGACCATGTCGCCGTCCAAGCGCGTGCTGCTGAAGGTGATCCTCCCGCCGGAGGAGCGCGCGCGGACGGCGGAGCTGATGGAGGCGCTGATGGGCCGCAAGCCGGAGCTGCGCTTCAAGTTCATCCAGGACAATGCCGCGACCCTGGACGTCGAGTCGGTCGACGCGTGATCCGCTGAGAAGGCGATTCCGCCAGGCCGGCCCCCGCGCTAAAGCAGGCGCTCGATCGCGCCGCGGATCGCCTGCGGCTTCGTCGAGGAGCCGAAGCGCTTCACCGCCCGGCCCTGCCGGTCCACGAGGAACTTGGTGAAGTTCCACTTGATCGAGGAGCTTCCCAGGAACCCCCTGGCCTCGCTCTTCAGCCAGGCGAAGAGCGGATGCGCGCCCGGCCCGTTGACCTCGACCTTGGCGAAGACCGGGAAGTCCACGTCGTAGGTGAGCTTGCAGAAGCTCGCGATCTCGGCCGCGTCGCCCGGCTCCTGCGCGCCGAACTGGTTGCAGGGGAAGCCCAGCACCGCCAGCCCGCGCCCCGAGAGCTCCCTGTGGAGCGTCTCGAGCCCTTCGTATTGCGGTGTGAAGCCGCATTTGCTCGCCGTATTGACGATCAGCAGGACCTGCCCGCGATAGCGCTCCAGCGGCGTCTCGGCCCCCGTGATGTCACGGGCCGTGAAATCATAGGCCGAGGTCATCTCAGATCGGCTTGTGCGCGCGGTCCATCAGCCGCGTGAAGAAGCCGGGCTTCTTCGCCGGAGCCTCCGGCGCCACGACCTTGGCCGCCGCCGCGGCCTCGTCGCGGGCGCGCTTCTCCTTGTCGCGCATCCAGGCGTCCAGGCTCATGCCAGCCTTCGCCGCGCGCTTGGCCTCATAGCCGCGCTGGCCTTCGGTGAGCTTCTTCGGGTCCATCAGTCGCTCCGGGGAAATGCGAATTTCACCCCCTTGTGCCCATCGGCAGGGCTTGCGGCAAGCGGGGTGCAGCGCCTAACGCATGCCTCATGGACGCACGCGTCAAAGCTCACATCTGGGTCTCCATGGCCATCCGCATGTCGGACATGGCGGGGCGGCCCGCCGCCGTGCTGCGGAAGGGCGATGCCGATTCCGGCGGGATGCTCTGCGTGCTCGAAGGCCGGGGCGGCCAGGTCGTGCTGTCCCAGGCGCGCGACGCCTCCGGGCGGCCGGCCTGGGTGCGCGGGACCGGGCCCCAGCCCGTCGATCGCGAGACGGCCGAGGCCTATATCGAGCGCCAGGTGAAGCGCGATCCGGACCTCTGGGTCCTGGAATTCGAGGCGCCGGACTACGCGCCGCCCTTCGAGGCGCGGATCATCTGAACGAAAACTGCGCGGCCATCAGCACGGCGAGGCGGTCGCGCAGGCCCCGGCGGACCTCTCGGCCACCGGCCAGCCGCCGCAGATCGCGCCGCGCCAGGGTCAAGGGCAGGGCAGCCGCGATGGCCGTGCGGGGCAGCCCGCGCAGGCTGGGCGCCTCGGGCGCGCCCGAGGCGAGCTCGCGGATCACGGGCCAGGCCATGCCGGGGTCGGCGATGACGGCCTCGGGCACCACCAGATCGCCCGGCAGCAGGCAGCGCCCCTGCCGGGCCAGGGCCGGCACCGCCCGCAACAGCCCGCCCAGCCCATAGAGCATCCCCGCCTGTTGGAGTGCCGGCAGCAGCGCCACCGGCGCGTCCAGCAGCCGTCCGGCGACCACGGCGAAGCCGCCGGCCGTGCCGCGCAGATAGGCGTGGAGCGCGGCGGTGGAGGCGATCCCCTCCTCCTCCGTCTCGGCCTCGCGCGCCTCGGCCATGGCGATCAGCCCCTCGGCATCCAGCGCGCCCTCCCGGATGGCGGCGTGCAGGGGGGAGGCGACCTCGTGCTTGCGGGCAGGGCGGCCGTCGCGCGCCTCCTCGACGGCCTCGCGCCACCAGGTGAGGCGGATGAGGGCGATCATCGGGTTGCTGGCGGCTTCGCGCGCGCGGGCCAGCTCGTGATTGAAGGCGATCAGGGTGAACATCGCCTCGCGCTTCTCCGCCGGGGCGAAGAGCGCGCAGAAGAAGCGGTCCGGGTCGTGGCGGCGCGCGAGGGCGCCGCAGGGGGAAAGTTCGGGCACGCAAAAGCCCATGGCCGCAACCGTGTCATGGCGCAAGCGGTTGACGCCTCACGTGACCCTGCTTAGCTGCGGGGACCGCTTCCTCAGGAGAAACGCCATGGCCTTCAGCCTTCCCCCCCTCCCCTACGCCACCGCCGCCCTTGCCGCCCAGGGCATGTGCCAGGAGACGCTGGAGCTCCATCACGGCAAGCACCACAACGCCTATGTGACGGCGCTGAACGGCCTGATCGAGGCCAAGGGCCTGGCCGGCAAGTCGCTGGAGACCATCGTGGCCGAGGCCGGCAAGGCGGGCGCCGATGGCCTGCCCGTCCTGAACCAGGCCGGCCAGCATTGGAATCACACGCTGTTCTGGCAGGTGATGAGCCCGGCCGGCGGCGGCGACAAGCTGCCCGCGAAGCTCGCGGCCAAGATCGACAGCGACCTCGGCGGCCTCGCGGCCTTCAAGGAAGCCTTCAAGCAGGCTGGCGTGACGCAGTTCGGCTCGGGCTGGGCCTGGCTGATCATCGGCAATGACGGCAAGCTGAAGGTCACGAAGACGGCGAACGGCGCGAACCCGATCTCGACCGGCGAGGGCAAGCCCATCCTCGGCGCCGACGTCTGGGAGCACGCCTATTACCTCGACTTCCGCAACGTCCGCCCGAACTACCTGGAGAACTTCCTGAACAAGCTTGTCGACTGGAGCGTGGTCGAGAGCCTGATGGACAAGGGCGGCCTGCAGAGCGGCCAGACGGCCTGAGCCTTCACAGGGCGACATGAAGGGGGCGCGGTCCGCGAGGGCCGCGCCCCTTTTTCTATGGCGCCGCGACGTCCCGCAGGGCCCGGCAGAACTCTTCTGGCGCCTCCTGCGGCGGGTTGTGGCCGACCCCCGGCAGGATCCGGCGCTCGAAGCGGCCGGTGAAGCGGTTGGAAGGCTTTGCCGGCGGCGGGTTCACGCCATCCGAACCACCGTGCAGGTCGATGCTCGGCACGGTGATGGGCGGCAGCTTCGCCAGCGCCGCCTCGATCTCGTCATGCGCGGGATCGCCCGCGGCGAGCCCGAAGCGGTGCCGGTAGGACTGCACCACGACCGGCACATAGTCCTCATTGGCCCAATGTGCGGCGCTGGCGGCGAAATCCACCGCCGAGAAGCGCCAGCCGGGCGACCATTGCTGCCAGAGCAGCCGGCCGAACTCGCGCCGGTTCTCGGCGAGGCCGCGCGCCCCGCGCTCGCCATGCAGGTAATACTGGTACCAATGGCGCATCTCGCGCTCGGGCGGGGCCGGGTCGCCGCTGCGGGCGATATCCTGGATATTATAGCCGGTGCAGCTCACGAGGCCGGTGCAACGCTCCGGATGCAGGGCCGCGACGATGCAGGCGGCACGCCCGCCCCAGTCGTAGCCGGCAAGGATCGCGGAGGGGATGGCCAGCGCGTCCATCAGCGCCAGAAGATCGGCGCCCAGCGCGCCCTGCGCGCCGGAGCGGATCACGCCCGGCCGGAGCCGGGTCTGCCCGTAGCCGCGCAGATGCGGCACCAGCACGCGGCGCCCTGCTTCGGCCAGGATGGCGGCGGCGGCGTCATAGCCGCGCGCGGAATAGGGAAAGCCGTGGAGCAGGATGACGGGCGGGCCGCTGGCCGGCCCGTGCTCCTCGACGGCGATGATGGCCTGCGGCGTTTCGACGAACCGCAGGGCCATCGCCTCAGCCCTTCTTGGTGTCGTTCGCGGCCTCGGGGCGGATCACGCTGCTGATCGTCCCGCGCACCACGACCACGCGCACATTCGGCGCGATCTCGACATCCACCTCGTCGGAGGTCTCCTTCACCTGCTTGACCTCGCCGACGATGCCGCCGGCCGTGATCACGCGATCGCCGCGCTTCAGGCTGGTGAGCATGCTGCGATGCTCCTTCATCTTCTTCTGCTGCGGGCGGATCAGCAGGAAGTAGAACACCACGAAGATCAGCAGCAGCGGCAGCAGCTGCATGACCATGGCGCTCGCGCCGGAAGCGTCCTGGGCATAGGCCGGGGAGATCAACATCGTTCCTCGCAGTGTGATGACTATCCCGTGCGAATGGCCCGCATGCGCCCGCCCGTCAACAGTCCGATGATTTGTCTCTCTTGCGCAACGCCGCGCGCGGCGCTTCAAACCCTTTCATGGAAACGGAACTTCTCGCCCGCATCGCCGCCGCCCTGGAGCGCCTCGCCCCGCCGCCGGCCCCGCCGCCCACCCTCGAGGGCGCCGACGCCTTCATCTGGAAGCCGGAACAGAACCGGCTGATCCCCGTTCCCCATGTCAGCCGGGTCGAGATCGGTCTGCTGCAGGGCGTGGCGCGGCAGAAGCAGATCATCCTCGAGAACACGCTGCGCTTCGCCCGCGGCTTCCCGGCCAACAACGCCATGCTCTGGGGCGCGCGCGGCATGGGCAAGTCCTCGCTCGTTAAGGCGGCCCATGCCGAGGCCAATGTGCTGGTCCCCAACAGCCTGGCGCTGATCGAGATCCACCGCGAGGACATCCGCACCCTCCCCGAGCTGCTGTCCCATCTGCGCGCCCAGCCGCGCCGCGCGCTGGTCTTCTGCGACGACCTCTCCTTCGAGAAGGAGGATGCCGACTACAAGGCGCTGAAATCCGTGCTGGATGGCGGCATCGAGGGCCGGCCGGCCAATGTGCTCTTCTACGCGACCTCGAACCGCCGCCACCTCATGCCGCGCGACATGATCGAGAACGAGCGCAGCACCGCCATCAACCCCAACGAGGCGGTCGAGGAGAAGGTCTCGCTCAGCGACCGCTTCGGCCTCTGGGTCGGCTTCCACAACTGCGACCAGGACACCTTCTTCGCGATGATCGAGGGCTATGCCGGCGCCATGTCGCTCCCCATCTCGAACGAGGAACTCCACAGGGCCGCGGTCGAATGGAGCATCACGCGCGGCGGCCGCTCGGGCCGCGTGGCCTGGCAGTTCATCCAGGAGATGGCGGGCAAGCTGGAGGTGAAGACCACATGAAGTTCATCGAGACGCTCGAAGATCTGCACGGCCATTACGGCCAGCCCGGCGCGGCCTCCACCAAGAAGGAGGCCGACTGGTTCATCCCGGAATACCGGCGGATCATCGAGGCCTCGCCCTTCCTGGCGCTCGCCACCGCCGGGCCCGAGGGGCTGGACTGCTCGCCGCGCGGCGACCTGCCCGGCCAGCTCGTCCGCATCCTGGACGACCGGACGCTGGCCCTGCCCGACCGACGCGGCAACGACCGGATCGACAGCCTGCGCAACATCGTCCGCGACCCGCGCGTGGCGCTGATGTTCCTCATTCCCGGCAACGGCAATGCGCTGCGGATCAACGGAACGGCGCGGCTCACGGCCGATGAGGAACTCTGCGAGAGCTTCCGCATGGAAGGAAAGCTGCCACGGACAGTGGCGATCATCCGGGCCGAGACCATCTACTTCCAATGCGCCCGTGCCGTGATCCGCGCCAAGCTCTGGGACCCCCAGGCCGCCCCCGACCTGCCGACGCCGGGCCAGATCCTGGCGGCGATGACGAAGGGCGCCGTTGGTGGGGCGACCTACGACCAGGAATGGCCCGAGCGCGCCGCGAAGACGATGTGGTGAGGCTGGCGCCCTCCCGGAAAGATGCGAAGGGCCGTTTCCTCAATCCCGATGGCGGGACGGCGGGGCAATCGCTGCGCAACGTCCTGCGCATGATGCGCGAGCGCGGCGGCCCGCCCTGGCCGAACGCGCTCGTCGATCCCCCGCAGGCGCCGGCGCCGGAATTCGTGCCCCATGGCCATGCGAGCTTCACCTTCATCGGGCACTCGACCTTCCTGATCCGGCTGGACGACGGCACGACGATCCTGACCGACCCCATCTTCAGCGACCGTTGCAGCCCGCTCTCCTGGGCCGGGCCCAAGCGGGTGCGCCCGCCGGCGATCGCGCTGGAGGCGCTGCCGCGCATCGACGTGGTGCTGGTCAGCCACGGCCATTACGACCATCTCGACATCCCCAGCCTCAAGGCGCTGCACGCGCGCTGGCAGCCCGCGATCTTCACCGGTCTCGGCCATGCAGCGCTGATGGCGCGGCACGGCATTCCCGATGCGGTGGAGCTGGACTGGGGCGGCGAGGCCGTGCTGCCGGGCGGGCATCGCGCCACCTATCTGCCGATGCGCCATTTTTCCGCGCGCGGGCTGCATGACCGCTCGAAGGCGCTATGGGGCGGCTTCGCGGTGGAGCCGGCCTCCGGCGGGCGGCTGGCCTTCCTGGGCGATACGGCGGCCGGCGGGCATCTGGACGTGATCGGCCGGGCCTTCGGCGGCTTCGGCGCGGCGCTGATCCCCATCGGGGCCTATGAGCCCTTTTGGTTCATGCAGGCGGTGCACATGACGCCCGAGCAGGCGCTGGAGACGCAGCTTCAGCTGCGCGCGCGCACCGTCATCGCCATGCATTTCGGGACCTTCAAGCTGACCCAGGAGGCCATCGACGAGCCCGGGCGGCGACTGCTCGCCGCGCGTGGCAGTCAGGATTTCCGCCTGCCCGATTTCGGCGGGAGCATCACGCTCCCGTTGTGACGGTCAGCCGAAATGCTCGCGGACGCATTGGCAGTACCAGTAGCCCTTCGGCAGGGTGCCATCCAGCGCGGGGGCGAGGGACTGGATATGCGTGTGGTCGTCGGGGAAGGTGTAGTCGGTTCGCAGCGGCAGGCTCGCCTGCCCGCGGATCGCGTTCTCGCTGATGCGCGTATTGGCATAGACGCCCAGGCCCGTCGTGAACATCTCCTCGCGCTTGGCCTGGCCGCCGCCCTGCACGGTCACCGAGTCCTTATAGGCATTGCCACCGAGGTGATGCAGCGCGTGGATCAGCTCATGCGCCAGCGCGATATAGGTGGGTGTCTGGATGCCCGCGAGCTGCGTGTAGGTGGCCTCGTTGTTCACGTCGTTGTGGTAATAGATGATCGTGCGGCTGCCGGCGCCGGCAAACCGGATGTTGCGCCCGCCGACGCCGAGCGCTTTCTCGGCGTTTCCGGATCGTCACCGTGCGCTTCGCGCCGCTTTCCGAGGTCCCGATGCCCTGATGCCGCTGGGCGATGAGCGCAAGCAGCTCGCCGCCCAGCGGGAGCTGCGACAGCCGGATCAGGTCGCGCTGCGTGTTGTTGAAGAAGCGGGCGCGCCTTTGCAGATCGGTCGGCGCCTGCAGCCAGTCGGTCTCGATCAGGATCCCCTTGAATCAGGATGACTGTGCGGTCATGGCACTGCTCCATGGCGCGAGAGGTCGGGCATCGGCCGCCCGAGGCCCTGCGCGCCGAGCGCCTCCTCGAAGGCCAAGGCGATTTCCAGCAGGCGCACATCGCCCTGGTGGCGGCCGATCAGGTTGAGGCCGAAGGGCATGCCGTCCCGCCCGCGCCCGGCCTGGATCGTGGCGACGGGATGTGCGGTCCAGGTCAGGGGCGTGTTGATGCTGGCCGCCGGCAGGCGCGAGAAATCATAGTCGCGCAATCCGGCGCGCGCGTTCTCGGCCCGCAGCGCGGCATCGCGCTTGTCGATCTCGGCCAGGCTCATCAGCGGCTGCGAGGCGCCGGGCGTGATCAGCACGTCCCACTCCTGCAGGAAGCCCGCGAGCGAGCGGAAGGCGCGCGTCTGGTCGGCCTGCGCCTCGGCGATCATCGCGGCGGTGGTGGCATGGCCGCGTCGGAGGTCGACGCGCTTCTCGGGTGTCAGCCGCTCGGGGTCCGCTTCGTAGATCTCGCCGAAGGCCACCAGATAGGAAAGCGGGCGCAGGATGTTGAAGGCGCGCACGATGGGGCCGAGATCGGGCGTCACCCATTCCAGCCGCCCGACCTCGGGGGCGAGCTTCGCGATCACCTCCTCGAAGCGCGCGCGGATGCCGGCCTCGACCTGCACGCAGCCGAGATCGGCCGAGACGGCCACGCGCAGCCCGCGCAGCCCGGCCGGGCGCGGGGCCAGGAGCGGCGCGGGATCGGCGCGCCAGGACAGCGGATCGAGATGGCTCGTGCACATCATCCCCGCCGTGAGCAGCATCAGGTCGCGCACCGAGCGCGCCATGGGACCGGTGACGGAGGCCACCTCGAAGCCGATCGGGCTGCTCTCGCGCGCGACGAGGCCGGGGCTCGGCCGCAGCCCCACCGTGCCATTGCCCGCCGAGGGGCCGCGAATGCTGCCGCCCATGTCCGAGCCCGTGGCCAGCGGCACCAGATCGGCCGAGAGCGCCACCGCGCTGCCGCCCGACGAGCCGAGGCAGGAAAGCGCCGGATCATGCGCGTTGCGGGTGAGGCCGTAGAGCGTGTTGCGCGTGGTCAGCCCCTGCAGCAGCTCGGGCAGATTGGTCTTGCCGATGATGAGCGCGCCGGCGCGGCGCAGGGCCCCGACGCCCGCCGCATCCTTCGCGGCGACGTTGTCGGCGTAGATCTCGCTGCCTTGCGTCGTGTGCAGCCCCGCCACATCGGTGGATTCCTTCACCCCGACCGGCAGGCCGAGCAGCGGCGGCAATTCGCCTCCCTTCGCCGCGAGGCTCTCCGCGGTCCGGGCCTCGGCCCCCGCCTCATCCCAGCGCATCTCGACGAAGGCGTTGAGGTGGGGGTTCAGCGCCTCGATGCGCCGGCGCACCGCGCCCAGCAGCTCGACGGGCGAGAGGTCGCGCCGGGCGATCCGGTCGCGCAGCTCGGTGGCGGAGAGGCTGGTGATCTCGGTCATGAATGCGTCCAGGCTGGCGGCGGATCGCCCCTCCCGGACCGTCATGTCCGGGAGGGGCGGCAGGCTCAGTCGATGCGGATATTCGCCTCGCGCGCGATCACCGCGTTGCGCTCGTTCTCGCTGCGCAGCATGGCGGCCGCCGTGGCCGGGGTGCCTCCGCCCAGCATGAAGCCGGTGTCGCGCAGGCGCTGGGCGATCTCCGGCGTCACAAGCCCGGCATTGAGCGCCACGGCCCAGCGCTCGGCGATCGGCGCGGGCAGGCCGGCCGGGCCCACGATCATGTACCAGACCTTGCGATCGAAGCCGGGGAAGCCGGATTCGGCGACCGTCGGCACGTCCGGCAGCCATTCCACGCGCTCGGGCGTGGTGACGGCCAGCGCGCGCAGCTTGCCCGCGCGGATATGCGGCAGGTTCGTCGGCAGGGTGTCGACGTTGAGATCCACCTGGCCCGCCATCAGATCGGCCAGCGCCTGGCCGCTGCCGCGATAGGGCACATGCGTCATCTCCACGCCCGCCGAGCGCGCCAGCAGCTCGCCCGCGAGATGCTGCGAGGTGGCGATGCCCGAGGAGGCGAAGTTCAGCTTGCCCGGATTGGCCTTGGCGTATTCGAGCAGCGCCCCCAGCGTGCGGAAGGGCGAGTTCTCGTTCACCACCACCACCTGCGGCACCGAGGCGACCAGCAGGATGGGCGTGATATCCGTCAGCGGGTCATAGGGCTTGCGGACCATCACCTGCGGCAGAACCGAGAGCGAGCTGATCGTGCCGATGGCCAGGGTATAGCCGTCCGGACGGGCGCGCAGCACGCCAGCCATGCCAAGCGTGCCGCTGGCGCCCGCGCGGTTCTCCACCACCACCGGCTGGCCCAGCTCGGCCTGCAGCTTCGTCGCCAGCAGCCGCGCGACGATGTCGCTGCCGCCGCCCGGCACGAAGCCGTCCACGAGGGTGATCGGCCGGTCCGGATAGCCGGCCTGGGCCTGGGCGCGTCCCGTCAGGAAAGGCGTCGCGATGAGACCGGAGGCAACCGCAAGCGACCGGCGGCGCGACCATGCGAAATTCGTCATAAGCTTACTATCTCCTGGCGGCGCACCGCCCTTCGTTCCGGGCCAGGGTAGCGCCGCCGGACTTTTGACAAGCCATTGGTCTGTCAAGATTTTACCGGACATCCGACGCTTTGGCCCAAGTTGGCAACACCCTGGCTCCCCGACCTGTTCCCCAGGTCACTCCGGGAAAGACTTGAAGCATGACCTTCGTCACTTCGATAGGGTGCGAAGGCATTTAACCACCCCGCGATGCTTCGTCCGATGCCGTATTCTGGAAGTCGCCTTGGGTGCCATGCTTCCCGTCCACCAAGAGCGCGATCATGTCCCCTCCTTCTTCCAACGCCCTTCCCGCCACGCCCTTCTTCGGATGGCGCGTCACCTGGGCCGCCTTCACCGTCGCCGTCTTCGGCTGGGGCGTGGGCTTCTACGGCCCGCCCGTCTTCCTCCTCGCCGTTCATGAGAGCCGGGGCTGGCCCATCTGGCTGGTCTCCTCCGCCATCACGAGCCATTTCCTGCTGGGCGCCTTCACCGTCGCGAACCTGCCGGCGCTGCACCGCCGCTTCGGGGTCGCCGCCGTCACGCAGGCGGGCGGCATCCTCTCGCTCGCCGGCATGCTGGGCTGGGCACTGGCGCCGGCGCCGTGGCAGCTCTTCCTCGCCACCGCCGTCAGTGGCGCGGGATGGGCCATGACCGGCGCGGCGGCGATCAACGCCATGGTCTCGCCCTGGTTCGTCCGCCGCCGCCCGGCCGCGCTGAGCACCGCCTATAACGGCGCCTCGGTGGGCGGCATCATCCTCTCGCCGCTCTGGGTGATCGCGATCGGCGCGCTGGGCTTTCCCTGGGCCGTCGCCCTGGTCGGCAGCGTCATGGCGGTGACGCTCTGGTGGCTGGCCGGTCGATACTTCTCGGCGACACCCGCCGCGCTCGGCCAGTCTCCGGATGGCGATGCGGCGGGAGCGGTCGCGGCCCGGCCCGCCTCGCGCCACGCCCCCCTGCCCGGCCGCGCGATGTGGACCAACCGCCGCTTCCTGACGCTGGTGGCGGGCACCTCGCTCGGCCTCTTCGCGCAGATCGGGCTGATCGCGCATCTCTTCTCGCTGATGGCCGGGCCGATGGGGCCGCGCCTCGCGGGCCTCGCCGCCGGGCTCGCCACCGCCTGCGCCATCCTGGGGCGAACCGGGATGGGTTGGCTGCTCACCCCCACGGCCGACCGCCGCATCGCCTCGGCGGCCAATTACGGGCTGCAGGTGGTGGGCTCGCTGGTGCTGCTCGCCTCGGGCGGGAGCGACGTGGTCCTGCTCCTGCTGGGCGTGGCGCTCTTCGGGCTGGGGCTCGGGAACTCGACCTCGCTGCCGCCGCTCATCGCGCAGCAGGATTTTTCCGCCGCCGACACGGCGCGCGCGGTGGCGCTCTCCACCGCCTGCGGGCAGGCCGCCTATGCCTTCGCGCCCGCCGCCTTCGGGGCGATGCGCGACCTCTTCGCCAATACGGACGTCTTCTTCCTCACGGCGGCGACGGTACAGGTGCTCGCGGCCCTCGCCATGCTAGCGGGGCGTCAGCCCTCGAGATGAGGTCGCCGCACGTGGCGGGCCAGCAGCCCGTCCACCGGCCCCGCGATGAGAGAGATCACCCAGAGCGCCGCCGCGGCCAGCACGATGGCCGGGCCGCTCGGCAGGTCGGCATGGTAGGAGGCGAGCAGGCCGGCGAGCGTCGCCACCAGGGCCAGGCCCACGGCGGCCATCACCAGCCCGCCGACCTCGCGCGCCCAATGCCGCGCCGCGATGGCCGGCAGCATCATGAGCCCCACCGCCATCAGGCTCCCCACCGCCTGGAAGGCCGCGACGAGGTTGATCACCACCAGCGCCAGCAGTCCCAGATGCCACACGCTGCCGCGCACGCCGACGGCCTGGGCGAAGGAGGGGTCGAAGCATTCCAGGATCAGCGGGCGCCAGGCGAAGGCGAGGAAGAGCAGCGTCGCGGTGGCCGCCCCGCCCATCAGCAGCAGTGCTGCGTCATCCACCCCGAGCACCGAGCCAAAGAGCAGCTGGGTCAGCTCCACCGCCGAGCCGCGCCAGGAAATGAGCGCCACGCCGGCTGCCAGGGCCGTGAGGTAGAGCCCGGCCAGCGCCGCGTCCTCCCGCCCGCCGGTGGCCCGGGCCAGCGCGCCGGAGCCGAGCGCGACGACGAGCCCGGCGACCAGCCCGCCGAGGGCCAGAGCCGGCATCCACAGCCCGGCCAGGACGAAGCCCAGCGCCACGCCCGGAAGAATGCCATGGGCCAGCACGTCGCCGGTCAGGCTCATGCGGCGCAGCATCAGGAAGACGCCGAGCGGCGGCGCGGAGACGCTGAGCACCAGGCAGCCCACCAAAGCGCGGCGCAGGAAGCCGAATTCCGCGAAGGGCGCGAGGAAGGTGTCCCAGATCATGGCGTGCTGGCGGGGCGGCTCAGGCCGCGCAGGCCTCGGCGCCTTCCGTCCAGGCTTCCGACATCATCCGCGCGCGCAGCCGGTTCTCGGCCGAGAGGGCGATCTCGGTCGGCCCGCAGGCGATGCCCTCGCGCGCTAGGACCAGCGTCTCGGGGAATTCGCGGCGCACGAGGTCGAGGTCGTGCAGCACTGCCAGGATGCTGCGCCCCTCGCCATGCCAGCGCCGCATCACGGCCAGCAGGTCGCTCGCCGTGCGGGCATCCAGCGCGTTGAAGGGCTCGTCGAGCAGGATGATCGGCGCGTCCTGCAGCAGCAGCCGCGCGAAGAGCAGCCGCTGGAACTGACCGGAGGAGAGGCTGCCCACGGGGCGCCGGGCGAAGCCGCCCAGGCCGACGGCCTCCAGCGCGGTCTCGACCCGCTCGGGCCTCGGCGTCGCGCGGAAGCTGCCGCTCTCGCCCCAGAGGCCGAAAAGCACGGCATCCCGGCAGGTCAGCGGAAAGCTGCGGTCCAGGGCGGCCTGCTGCGGCAGCAGGGCGATCTGGCCCGGCGTCACGCCCTCGATCCGGCCGGATGACGGCGCCTGCAGCCCCGCGATCGCGCGCAGCAGCGAGGATTTGCCCGCCCCGTTCGGCCCGACCACCGCCATCATCGCCCCCGGCTTCAGCGCGAAGGAGAGGTGGTGCACGGCCGGGCGACGCCCATGTGTGACCGTGAGATCGCGGATCCGCAGCTCGGCCGGGGCCTGAGACAAAGGGGCCAGATGGAGAGAATTTTGGAGGGAATTCATGCCGTCAGCGCCCAGGCAATCGCCGACCACACCGCCGCCAGCAAGGCGGCAGCCAGAGCGACCCGCGACAAGCTGCTGCTCGCCAGGTCGAGAGGATGGGTCCAGGACGACATGATGTTATCCCATAACATGGGCGCCCACGGGTCGCCAAGCAAGGCGAGCCCGCGATAGAATGGGCCCCATGCCTTCTCCCGACGACGCGCTCCGGTCGGCCTTGGCGCGCCACCGCGCCATCGCGACCTTCCTGTTGGTGGTTATGGCCGGGCTTACGATCCTGGCCTATCGCCTGCCCCCCAACTTCTGGACCGACCTGCTGGCCGCCTCCGCCAAGGCCGGCGTGGTGGGCGGCCTGGCCGACTGGTTCGCGGTGACGGCGCTGTTCCGCCGCCCGCTCGGCCTGCCGATCCCCCACACCGCCATCATCCCGCGCCAGAAGGAGCGGCTGGGCCAGGGGCTCGGGCGCTTCGTCGCCAATCAGGTCTTCACCGAGGCCGAGCTGCGCCGGGTGATCGCGCGGCTCGACATCGCCGGGATCCTGGCGGGCTTCCTCGCCGATCCCAAGGCCTCGCGCCCCGCCGCCCAGGCTCTGGCCGCCGCGGTGCCGCGGTTGCTGCGCACGCTGGAGGATGGCCGCGCGCTGCGCCTCTCGGCCCGGCTGCTGCCGCGGCTCGCGGGCGGCCCCGGCGCCGCGCAGGTGGTGGCGCGCATGCTGCGGGCGCTGATGGCGGGCGGGCAGCACCAGGCGGTCTTCGACATCGCGCTGGCCCAGCTCAAGGTCGTGCTGGCGGGCAAGCAGGAGGAGCTGCGCGAGGCCATCAAGCGCCGCGTGCGCGAGCAGGGCGGCAAGCTCATGGGCTGGGCGGCCGGCGCTTATGTCGCGGACAAGGTGCTCGCCGTGCTCAACGCCGAGCTGGAGAAGGTCGAGCCTGGCGAATCCGATCTGCGACTCGCCTTCGAGACCTGGATCGAGACCGAGATCGCGCGGCTGGAGAACGAGCCCGAACGCGCCGCCGCGATGGGCGGCGCCATCCGCAAGGCCCTCGCCCACCCCGCCGTCGCCGAATGGCTGCACGACGTCTGGGCCCGGCTGTGCAACGTCATCCTGATGGACGCCGCGGATCCCCAGGGCCGCACCATCGCCTTCCTCCAGACGGCGCTGGTCAATACCGGCACCTTCCTCGCCGAGGACGAGGCCGCGCGCGCCCGGCTGAACGGCACCATCGAGGCCGCCTTCGCGACGCTGCTGCCCTCCGCCCAGACGCGCCTCGCCGCCTTCATCGCAGACGTCGTGAAGAGCTGGGACACGGCCGAGGTCACGGAGAAGATCGAGCTGCGGGTCGGCAAGGACCTGCAATATGTGCGTATCAACGGAACCCTGGTGGGGTTCCTGGCCGGCGGCGGACTCTACCTGCTGATCTTCTGGCTGGCCGATGGAAGAGTGATCCACTGATGCTGACGCCGCTGAATTCCTTCGACGAACTGACCCTCGGCCAGGACTTCGCCTTCGGCTCTTTCGCGCTGAGCCAGGAAGAGATCATCGACTACGCCAGCAAATACGATCCGCAATACTTCCACATGGATCCCGAGGCGGCGAAGTCCGCGCCGCTCTTCGGCGGGCTGGTGGCGAGCGGGCTGCACACCATGGGCGCCTGCTTCGGGCTGATCATGGGCAGTGGGCTCTGGCGCGCCATCAGCCTCGGCGGCAGCCAGATCGACACCAAATGGCCCGCGCCGCTGCGCCCGGACGAGACGGTGGCCGTGACGGGGGTGGTGGAAACGCTGACGCCGTCGCGATCCAAGCCGCAGCTCGGCGTGGTGACGATGCGCTACGCCGGCACGCGCATCGCCGACCAGAAGCCCGTCATCGAGATGCTGGCGACGCATTTCCTCCGGCGCTGACGCGCCGCCGGTCAGTCCATCGACAGGTTGAGCGCCCGCACGAGCGGCACCCAGCGGGCCCGGTCCCGATCCATATAGCCGTCGACGGCCGCCCCATCCCTCGGCGAGAGAATGAGGAGGCCGGTCGGCTCGAAGCGGGCGCGCAGCTCGCCTTGGGCGAGGATCCGGTTCGTCGCCTCCCGCAGCCTTTCGACGACAGGGGCCGGCGTCGCCCGCGGCAGGGCCAGCCCATACCAGCCCAGCGCCTGAAAGCCGGGAAAGCCGCTTTCCGCCACCGTCGGGACGTCCGGCAGCACGGAGACGCGCGCCTCCGAGGTGACGGCCAAGGGGACGACGCGGCCGGCCTGGATATTGGGCACGGCGCCGGAAATGACCTCGGACATCATCTGCACGTCGCCGCCGATGACCGAGAGCATGGCCGCCGCGCTGCCCGGATAGGGCACGTGCACCAGCTGGATGCCCGCGGCCTTGGCGAACATCTCGCCGGCCAGGTGCAGGGAGGTGGCGATGCCGGAGGAGGAGAAGTTCACCCGGCCCGGATGGCTGCGGGCATAGCCCACCAGCTCCGCCAGGCTGCGCGCGGGGAACTGCGTGTTCACGACGAAGACGACCGGCACCTCCGCCATGATGGAGACCATGGTGAAGTCCCGCACCGGATCGTAGGGCAGGTTCCGCTGGAGGCTCGGATTCAGGACGAAGGTCGTCCCGGTGCCGAGCAGCATCGTGTGGCCGTCGGGCCGGGCCGTGGCGACGGCCTGCGCCCCGATCGCGGTGCCGGCGCCGCCGCGATTCTCCACGATGACCGGCTGCCCGAACTCCCGGGAAAGCTGTTCCGCGAAGGCGCGACCGAGGAGGTCGTTCGTCGCGCCCGGCGGATAGGGCACCACCAGGCGCAGCGGGCGATCCGGATATTGCGCGGAGGCCTGGAAGGGCAGGACGAGCGCGCAGGCGGCGGCGAGCGCGTGGACGAGGGAATGTAGGCGCATGAAGGCGTCTCTCTCCGAGATCGGTTCTTGGTCTTGGAATGCCGGGCAGGCCTGGATCAGGCGGCGGCGGCCTGGTCCAGCTCGGCCGCGCCGGCCTTCAGCATGGGGATCAGCTCGCGGCCGAACTCGGTGGTATCGGCCACCGGATCGAAGCCGCGGATCAGGAAGGAGCCGACGCCCAGCTCGTAGTATTTGAGCATCGCATCCGCCACCTGCCGGGGCGTTCCCACGAGGCAGGAGGTGTTGCCCTTGGCGCCGGTCGCCTTGGCGATGGGGAGCCAGAGACGTTCGTCATGCACGTCGCCGCGCGCGGCGATGGCGAGCATCCGCTCCGCCGATTTGTCCTGGGCATGCCGCGGCAGGCCGGCATTCTCGAGGTCCTGCAGCATCTTGCGGGCCTTGTCCCAGGCCTGCCCCTCGGTCGGCGCGATGATCGGGCGGAAGGAGATGTTGAAGCCCGGGGCGCGGCCGAATTTTGCCGCGCGCTTACGGAAATCCGCCATGCGCTCGGCGGTCTCCTTCAGCGGCTCGCCGTAGAGGGCATAGGAGTCGCAATGCTCGGCGCCCATCTCGATGGCCGCCTCGGAGGAGCCGCCGAAGAACAGCTTGGGATAGGGCTGCTGCAGCGGCTTCACCGCGCTCCACGCGCCGTTGAACCTGTAATAGCGGCCCGCATGGTCGAAGGGCGTGCCCGACGTCCAGAGCTTGCGCATGACGCCCAGATACTCGGCGGCCCGCGCGTAGCGGTCGTCCTTCGACAGGAAATCGCCTTCGCTTTCCTGCTCCTTATCGGTCACGCCGGCGATGATGTGCATCGACAGGCGGCCATTGGAGAGATGGTCGAAGGTCGCCGCCGCGCGCGCGGCCAGGGTCGGCGAGACGATGCCGGGGCGGTGGGCGATGAGATAGGACAGCGTCTTCGTATGGGCCGCGGCATAGGAGGCGACGTTGAAGCCCTCGGCCGAGGACGAGTAATACCCGACCAGGACCTGATCGAACCCCGCCTTCTCGTGGGTCTGGGCGAATTCCGCCAGGAAGGAAGGCGATACGCCGCCGGCAATGACGTGCAGGGTCGTTCCCTTCGGGGGCTCGACCCCGATCATTCCGATAACTCTGACCGACATGCGGGCGCTTCCTCTTTATTTTTATGCGCCGGAGCAGATCCGGCGATTTCGCCCCTTGGACCGGGCGCATGGCTTTCTGGACGGCGCATCCTTGTCCGAACAATCACCTCGGACAAACGAATATTTTAGATGGGTTTCAGATCGAATTTTTCGATACGATGACCAGCCCAGCGAGGTCTCCGGTCATCCGATGAACATCAAGCAGCTTGAAGCCTTCATCGCGATCGCCCGGCACGGCAGCTTCGTGGAGGCCGCCGAACGGCTCAACCTGACGCAGTCGACCGTTTCCGCCCGGATCAAGGAGCTCGAGCAGGACCTCGCCGTCGCCCTCTTCGACCGGAGCCGGCGCCAGATCCAACTGACGCCGAAGGGCCGCGAACTGCTGGACTATGCGGATCGGGTCATCGCGCTGCAGCGGGAGATCAAGCGCCGCATCGGCTCCCCGGAGGCGCTGGCCGGCGTGGTGCGCATCGGCGTGGCGGAATTGATCGCCGTCACCTGGCTGCCGCGCTTCACCGCGATGGTGCGCGAGCGCTATCCCGCCGTCATCCTGCAATTCGAGGTGGCGATGAACCCCTCCATGGTCAACGGCGTGCGCTCCGGCGACCTCGACATCGCCCTCATCATCGCGCCGGAGCGGCAGCCCGAGCTGCAGATGCGCGACCTGGGAGCCGTCGCCTTCGCCTGGATGGCCGGCGCCAGCTTCGAACTGCCGGAGCGCGCGATCACGGTCGAGGACCTGCGGCGCTGGCCGATCATCTACCAGAGCGCCGATTCCTTCATGAACCAGCTGATGAACTCGATCCTCTACCCCGGGGGCAAAAGCCGCCGGAGCGGAACCTCCTGCAACAGCCTGGCGGCGCGCATCTCCCTCACCACCGCCGGCCTCGGCGTCAGCCTCATGCCCCGGATGACCCTTGAACGGGACATCGCGGAAGGGCGCCTTCGCGTCCTGCCCATGGAGCCGCGCCACGTGGAGGTGCGCTACAGCGCGGTCTGCGCGGTGTCGGACAGCGCGCCGGGCTTCAACCTGCTCATGGACCTGGCGGTGGCGGCCAGTTCCTTTCAGGGCGCGGCGGGGGCTTTCGCGGAAGCACCCGACGGCCGCGCATAAAAAAAGGCGGGCCCGGTTGCCCGGGCCCGCCCTTCACGGCGCGTCGGCGATCAGCCGGCGGCCTTCATGATCTCGTCGGCCACGTTGCGCGGCACGGGATCGTAGTGGCGGAACTGCATGGAGAAGGACGCACGGCCCTTCGTCATGCCGCGCAGGTTGGAGATGTAGCCGAACATCTCCTTCAGCGGCACGTGGGCGCGGACGATGACCGAGGTGCCGGCCATGTCCTGGTTCTGGATCACGCCGCGGCGGCGGTTGAGATCGCCCACCACGTCGCCGACGTGGTCCTGCGGGGTGGTCACTTCCACGTCCATGATCGGCTCGAGGATGACCGGGCCGGCCTTCTTCATGCCTTCACGGAAGCAGGCCTTGCCGGCGATTTCGAAGGCCAGGGCCGACGAGTCGACGTCATGGTACTTGCCGTCCACCAGCGAGAACTTGAAGTCCACCGTGGGGAAGCCGGCGAGCACGCCCGTATCGGCCTGCACCTTGATGCCCTTGTCGACGGCCGGGATGTATTCCTTCGGCACCGAACCACCGACGACCGCGTTCACGAACTCGATGCCCGCATTCCGCTCGCGCGGCTCGAAGACGATCTTCACCTCGGCGTACTGGCCCGAACCGCCCGACTGCTTCTTGTGGGTATAGGTCTCGGTGTGGCTCTTCGTGATCGTCTCACGATAGGCCACCTGCGGCGCGCCGATGTTGCAATCCACGCCGTATTCGCGGCGCAGACGGTCCACGATGATCTCGAGGTGCAGCTCGCCCATGCCCGACAGAATGACCTGGCCGGTCTCCTGGTCGGTCTTCACGCGCAGCGAGGGATCCTCGCCGGCGAGCTTGCCGAGGCCGATCGTCATCTTCTCGACGGCCTCCTTGGTCTTGGGCTCAACGGCGATGTCGATGACGGGCACCGGGAAGGCCATGCGCTCGAGCACCACCGGGTCTTCCTGGCTGGCCAGCGTGTCACCCGTGCCGGTGTCCTTCAGGCCCACGAAGGCGGCGATGTCGCCGGCGATGACCTCCTTGATCTCCTCACGCTTGTCGGCGTGCATCTGGAACATGCGGCCGATGCGCTCCTTGTGGCCCTTGGTCGTGTTCATGACCATGTCGCCCTGGCGGAGAATGCCCGAGTAGACGCGCACGAAGGTGAGGTTGCCGTACTTGTCGTTGATGATCTTGAACGCCAGGCCGGCGAAGGGGCCGTCCGGACGGACGGGGATGATGCGGCGCTCGGCCGACTCGTCCTGGCCCTCATCGGGGGCGACCTTGATGCCTTCGACGTCCATGGGGCTCGGCAGGTAGTCGACCACCGCGTCGAGCAGGGGCTGCACGCCCTTGTTCTTGAAGGACGAGCCGCAGAGGACCGGGCGGAACTCGCCGGTCAGCGTGCCCTTCTTGATGGCGCGCTTCAGCAGCTCGACCGAGACGTCGCCGTCCTCGAGGTAGCGCTCCATCGCCTCGTCGTCGGCGGAGACGACGGTGTCGAGCAGCTTCTCGCGGTATTCGGCGGCCTTGTCGGCGAGGTCAGCGGGGATATCGACGACGTTGTACTTCGCGCCGAGCTCGTCGCCTTCCCAGATCAGGGCCTTCATCTCGACCAGGTCGACGATGCCCTTGAGGTTGTCCTCGATCCCGACCGGAATCTGCAGGGCCACCCACTTGATGCCGAGCTTCTCCGTCAGCGTGTCGCAGGCCTTGTAGAAATCGGCGCCCGTGCGGTCCAGCTTGTTGACGTAGATGATGCGCGGCACGTTGTAGCGGTCGGCCAGGCGCCAGTTGGTCTCGGACTGCGGCTGAACGCCGGCGACGCCCTCGATCACGAAGATCGCGCCGTCGAGCACGCGCAGCGAGCGGTTCACCTCGATGTTGAAATCGATATGGCCGGGGGTGTCGATGACGTTGATGCGGTGGTCTTTCCACTCCGCCGTCACGGCCGCCGAAGTGATCGTGATGCCGCGCTCACGCTCCTGCGCCATATAGTCGGTCGTGGTGTTGCCGTCGTGGACCTCGCCGATCCGGTGGCTCTTGCCGGTGTAGTAGAGGATGCGCTCGGTCGTGGTCGTCTTGCCCGCGTCAATATGCGCGGTGATGCCGATGTTGCGAATCTTCTCGAGCGGTGTGTGAGCCACGTTAGGCCTCCATGCGGCAAGGCAGGAACAGCACCCCACGGCGCTGCCTGCCCTATCTCTTACGGTCAGGATATGTCCAGTGGGCGGGGAGATGCCCTCTCCGGGCGGAATATGCAAGCCGGTAGAGAAGGAAGCGCCCCGCGTCAGGCGCGGGGCGGGTGTTCCATATGCCAGTCCACCCCGGCCTCGCCCGTCACGACGAAGCCCATCCGCTCCCAGAAGGCGCGGGCCGGCGCCCCCTTCAGGGCCTCCAGCCGCGCCGGCAGCTCCGGCGCCCGGGCCAGGAGCGCGGCGACGACGGCCCGGCCAAGTCCGAGGCCCTGGGCCGTGGGCTCCAGATAAAGGCTCGTGATTTCAAGATGATCGGGATGGCGCAGCAGCTGGGCGCAGCCTCGGGTCTCGCTGCCCTGGCGAATGAGGCAGAGACCGCCCTTGTCGAAGGTGGCCCGCAGCCGGCGCTCGCGCCGCGCCGGGTCGAACCGTCCGACCCGTTCCAGATCCGCGCGCAGCACGCGAATCGAAAGATCGAGCAAATAAGGGAGATCGGCCTCCGTCGCGGGGACGAAGGCCGGCTCCATGGTCTTACTTCAGGCCCGCGCAGAACTTCTGGATGCGCGTGCAGGCTTCCACCAGCAGCTCGTCGCTCGTGGCGTAGCTGATGCGGAAGTGGCCGGGGAACATGAAGGCCGAGCCGTGCACGGCGGCCACGCCCTCTTCGTCGAGCAGCGCGATGACGAAATCCTCGTCCGTCTCGATCTTCTTGCCGCCGGCGCTGGTCTTGCCGAGGCAGCCGGCCACCGAGGGGAAGACGTAGAAGGCGCCCTCGGGGTTGAGGCAATGGAGCCCGTCAGCCTTGTTCAGCAGGCCGACCACGAGGTCGCGGCGGCGCTCATAGACCACGCGCATCGCCTCGACGCTGTCCTGCGGGCCGTTCAGCGCGGCCACGGCGGCGGCCTGGCTGATCGAGCTGGTGGCGCTGGTGGACTGGCTCTGCAGCTTGTCCATCGCCTTGGCCAGGACCAGCGGGGCGCCGGCGAAGCCGATGCGCCAGCCGGTCATCGCGAAGGCCTTGGAGCAGCCGTTCATGGTCACCGTGCGGTCGTAGAGCTTGGGCTCCACGGCGGCGATGGTCGAGCTCTGGAAGCCGCCATAGACCAGCTTCTCATAGATGTCGTCGGTGAAGATCCAGACGTTGGGGTGGCGCAGCAGCACCTCGGCCAGGGCCTTCAGCTCGGCCTTGGAATAGGCGGCGCCCGTGGGGTTCGAGGGGTTGTTGAGGATCAGCCACTTGGTCTTGGGCGTGATCGCGGCCTCGAGCTGCTCGGGCGTCAGCTTGAAGCCCTGGTTCTGCCCGGCGGCCACGATGACCGGCTTGCCGCCGGCCAGGGCCACGATGTCCGGATAGGAGACCCAGCAGGGGGCGGGGATGATCGCCTCGTCGCCGTCGTTCAGGGTGGCGAGCATGGCGTTGAAGATCACCTGCTTGCCGCCCGTGGAGACGATGATCTGCTCGGGCTTGTAGTCGAGGCCGTGCTCGCGCTTGAAGTAGCCGGCGGCGGCCTTGCGCAGCGCGGGCGTGCCCGAGACGTCGGTGTAGCGCGTGTCGCCCGCCTGGATGGCGGCGATGGCCGCGTCCTTGATGTGCTGCGGCGTCTCGAAGTCGGGCTCGCCGGCCGAGAGGCCGATCACGTCTTTGCCCGCCGCCTTCAGCTCGCGCGCCTTCGTGGAAATGGCGATGGTCTGGGAGGCGGAGATGCGGTTGAGACGTTCGGCGATCAGGTTCATGACGGTTCCTACGGACGACGCGGGAATTTCGCGGCGGCGGACCGTAATCCCGGCGACCCCGGCGTTCAACCCGCTGGGCGGCGCAACACCCATGCAATCGTGCTGATTCCCCCCGCCACGGCCAGGAAGACCACCGCCAGGGCATTGGCCTCGGGCGTCATTCCCAGGCGCAGCTGGGAGAAGAGATAGACCGGCAGGGTGGTGGCCCCGGGCCCCGAGACGAAGCTCGCCAGCACCACGTCGTCCAGCGACAGGGTGAAGGCCAGCAGCCAGCCGGCGCCGAGGCTTGGGAGAATCAGCGGCAAAGTGACCGTGCGGAAGACGGCCCAGGGCGTCGCGCCGAGGTCGGCGGCGGCCTCCTCCAGGACGGGGTCCAGCGCCGCCAGCCGGGCCTGCGCCAGCACCGCCACATAGGCCATGCCCAGCGAGGAATGGGCCAGCCAGACCGTGACCGCCCCGCGCTGCTCCGGCCATCCCGTCAGCGCCTGGAGGCCGACGAAGAACAGCAGCAGGGCCAGGCCCGTCACCACCTCCGGCAGGACCAGCGGCGCGCCGGCCAGGACGCCGAAGATCGAGCGTCCGGCGAAGGGGCCGTGGCGGGCCAGCACCCAGCCCAAGGCGAGGCCCAGCAGCGTCGCCAGGCTGGCCGAGGCGGCGGCGATGCGCAGCGAGAGCCAGGCGGCCTCCACCATGCGCTCGTTCCGCGCCAAGGCGGCGAACCAGCGCAGGGAGAAGCCGCCCCATTCGAAGGGCACGCGGCTGTCGGAGAAGGCATAGCCCGCCAGGAGCAGGACCGGCGCCCAGAGGAAGCCCAGGCCGAGGACGAGGACGATGCGCTTCACTTCAGCACCGAAAGCCGCTGGTAGAGCGCGACCGGGACCACCAGCAGCGCCAGCAGCGCCGTGGACAGCGCGGCGGCCGCGGGCCAGTCGCGCGTCTGGAAGAACTCGCCCCAGATGGCGCGGCCCATGAGCATGGCGTCCGGCGCGCCGAGCATCTCGGGGATCACCACCTCGCCCGCCGCCGGGATGAAGACCAGCAGGAAGGCCGCCGCCGCCGCCGGCGCCGCGAGAGGCAGCGTCACCGTCCGGAAGACGGTCATGGACCGCGCGCCCAGATTGGCGGCCGCCGCCTCGAGGGCGAGGTCGCGCCGGGCCAGCGTCGCCACCAGGGGCAGCACGGCGAAGGGCAGGTAGGAATGCACCATGCCGAGCAGCAGCGCGCCATCGCTGTAGAGCAGCGGCAGGGGCTCGGCGATCAGGCCGAGGCGCAGCAGCACGCCGTTGATCCAGCCGCCGTCGCGCAGCAGCCCGACCCAGGCGGTCAGGCGCAGCACGAAGCCGGTCCAGAAGGGCAGCAGGACGAGGGCCAGCAGCAGCGCCTGTCGCTCCGGCCGCGCGCTGGCGATGCCCATCGCCATGGCAAAGCCCAGCACGAGGCAGAGCGAGGCCGTCATTGCCGCCAGGCGCAGCGAGCGCAGCAGCGTGTCGAGATAGAAGCCGTCGGCGAAGAGGAGTCCCCAGGCCTCGAGGCTGCCCTGCCAGCCCTCGCGGCCGAGCGGCGGGATCACGGGCGGCACGCCGGCATCGGGCGTGCCGAAGCCCATCCCGAAGACGATCAGCAGGGGCGCGGCGACGAGCAGCAGCAAAGCGAGCCAGGCGAGCGCGCGCGTCATGCGGCGAGCGGCGCGAGGGCGGCGGCATCCCAGGCGAGGACGATCGTCGCGCCCGCCTCGGGCAGGGCCTCGCCGGCCGGCAGCACGACGCGCAGCAGCGGGCCGCCCGCGACCTGGGCGAGGATCAGCGCATCGCCGCCCCGGAAAGCTACGTCGGTGACGGTGGCGCGCGCGCCATTCGCCTCGGGCAGCGCGGCGGCGAGGCGGATGCGCTCGGGCCGCAGCGCATAGGCGGGCGCGGGGATCTCGGCGCGCAGCGGCAGCGCGCCGGCCTCCAGCACATTCGCCGCCCCCAGGAAGCGCGCGACGGAGCGCGTCGCCGGCCGCTCGTAGAGCTCGCGCGGGGCCGCGACCTGGGCGATGCGCCCCTGCTCCAGAACGGCGACGCGATCGGCCAGAGCGAGAGCCTCCGCCTGGTCATGCGTCACCATCACGAAGCTCGCGCCCAGGCGCCGTTGGAGCGCGCGCAGCTCCAGGCCCGTGCGCTCGCGCAGGCCGGAATCCAGCGCCGCCAGCGGTTCGTCGAGCAGGATCAGCGGCGGGCGGCGGGCCAGGGCGCGGGCCAGGGCCACGCGCTGCTGCTGGCCGCCGGAGAGCTGGCGCGGCCGGCGCGCCTCCAGCCCTTCGAGGCCGAGCAGCGCCACCAGCTCCGCCACGCGGGCGGCGATGGCGGCCCTCCCCTCGCCCGCCCGGCGCAGGCCATAGGCGATGTTGTCGGCCACGCTGAGATGAGGAAACAGCGCGTAGGACTGGAACATCATCGCGACCGCGCGGGCCGGCGGCGGGTCGCGCGTGATGTCGGCGCCGCGCAGCATCACGCGGCCGGCATCGGGCGTCTCGAAGCCGGCGACGATGCGCAGCAGCGTGGATTTTCCCGAGCCCGAGCCGCCGAGCAGGGCGAAGAACTCGCCCGCCCCGATCTCCAGCGAGAGCGCGTCCAGGGCCGTCACGGCCCCGAAACGCCGGGTCACGCCTTCCAGCGCGAGGAGCGTCACCGCCCGGCCTTGAAGCGAGCCCAGAGCCTGGCCCTGGCGCGCTCGCCCGCCTGGGCCGGCGTGCCGGCGACGAAGCCGCGCGAGAGCGCGCCGGCATCGGGGAAGATGCTCGCATCGTTCCGGATCTCGGGCGGCAACAGCGCGCGCGAGGCCGGCACCGCGTTGGGGTAGCGCGTCTGGCGCGTGACGCCGGCCATCACTTCGGGTTGGAGCATGAAGTTGATGAAGGCATGCGCGGCGTCCGGATTGGGCGCGTCCGCGGGGATCGCCAGCATGTCGAAGGAGAGCTGCGCGCCCTCGGCCGGCATCACATAGGTCACCTCATGGCCCCGCCGCGCCTCGCGCGCCCGGGCGGCCGCCTGGATCACGTCGCCCGAATAGGAGAAGGCCAGGCAGATCTCGCCCTGGGCCAGCGCGTCGATGATCGCCGGCGGCGAGGGGATGGAGCGCAGGAAGGGACGGATCGCCAGCAGGGCCGCCTGCGCCCGGTCGAGATCGGCCTGGGCCGTGCTGTCGGGGTCCGCGCCGACATGCCGCAGCACGGAGGGCAGCACGTCGATCGCACTGTCCATGACCGCGATGCCGCAGCGCGCGACGCGGCGCGCATGCTCGGGGTTGAGCAGCAGCTGCAGGCTGTCCAGCGGCGCGTCGGGCGCGACCTCGCGGATGCGCGCGGCGTTCATCCCCAGGCCGGTGGTGCCCCAGAGATAGATGACGCCGTGGCGATTGCCGGGATCCACCCCCGCCACGCGCGCCATCATCGCGGCGTCGAGGTTCGACGCATTCGGAATCCGCGCCATGTCGAGCGGCCGGAGCGCGCCCGCCCGCACCAGGCGGTTGAAGGCGGGCTCGCTGGTCGGCACCACGATGTCGTAGCCCGAACGGCCGGCGGAGAGCTTGCCCTCCAGCGTCTCCAGCGTGTCGTAGACGTCGTAGCGGATGCGGATGCCCGTCTCGCGCTGGAAGCGCTCGATCGCATAGGGATCGATGTAGTCCGCCCAGTTGTAGATGTTCAGCACCGGCTGTTGCGCCGAGGCCAAGGGAGGGATGGCGAGCAGCAGCGCGAGGCTCAGCAGCAGGCGGCGCATGGGCGATCTCCAGAAGCGCGGGCCTCCGGCTATGCGGCAGGACGCGCCGTTTCACAATATCGCTTTCGCCTCCTGCAATTTTCTTGACGTTCTCTTTTTGTTCACATAGAACGACGAGGCCAAGGGGCGAATTGCGTCCAATCCTTCCCCCTTCAGGCCCCCATCCCCGATCAGTCCCTTCCCCGTTCCGCCCGCATCCCGCGCGGCCCAGGAGACGCACGCCCATGTCCTTCATCGCGACGGATCTCATGCCGCTGATCCAGACCGCCCGCTTCAACCTCTGGCACTATCGCAGCGCGGACCTCAAGGCGGCGATCGTGACCCCCGGCTATTTCGCCCCTGCCGCCGGCCGCCTCCAGGCCGGCGACGTGATGATCGTGCAGTCCTCCGATTCCATGGCCATCCTGCCGGTGCGCAGCAATGTCGGCATCGGCCCGGGCGTCACGCTCGACGGCGCGGTCACGCCCATCGCCCTCACCCGCACCGTCGCCCAGACCCTGCGCATGGTGCAGGCCGCGGGCGCGGTGGTCGCGACCATCATCCTCGCGCCGCTGGTGGCCGGCATCATCATGGGCTCGGCCATCCCCGTCCACGCGCAGGTGGTCGGCCCGATCGCCTCGGTGGTCGTCACGCTGCGCAATGCGCAGAACCAGGTGATCCCGCCCGCCCGGACCGTGCCGGTCGACCAGGGCTACGTGACCACGACGCTGCCGACGCCGGCCGTGGGCAATGGATGGCGCATCCAGGTCGAGGACAACGAGGACCGCGGCATCGTCGTGACCTCGCGCAGCTTCAACATCCTGCCCGACCTGCATCTCATGCTGGCCGAGGACGGGCCGAAGCTGCTGCAGGAGGACGGCGCCGCCATCGCGCAGGACTGATCGCTCCGCCGCCCGCCGCCCTCGACACCCTACCCCAACGGACGGAGCCCATGCCCGATCTGAAGATCAGCGAACTGCCCGCCGCGACCGCGGTGGCAGACAGCGACCTCACGCCCTTCGTGCAGGTCTCCCCCTCCCCCGCCACCAAGCGCGTCAGCCTCTCGCAGCTCCGTCGCGCGGTGCTCGCCGACCGGGGCGTGGAAGTGCGGGACTTCGGCGCCCTCGGCGACGGCACCACCAATGACGCGCCGGCCATCCAGGCGGCGATCGCCGCGCTCGGCGCGGCGGGCGGCACGGTCCATTTCGGCGCCCGAAACTACCGGCTGAACTCGGCCATCACGATCAGCGGCAACGCCGTCCGGCTCCGGGGCGCGGGCTTCGCGGAAGGCGGCAATCCCGGCGACGGCACCTGGTTCACGGTGAACTCGACCGCCTTCACCCCCATCACCTTCACCGGCACCGCCTCGCGCGGCTCGGGCGTCCACGACATCGCCATCCGCCAGAATCACACCGCCGCGCAGAACGCCGCCTGGGCGCCGACGGCCTATGATTATTTCTTCAAGGTCGTCGACTGCTACGGCGGCGTGGATTTCGACAACATCCTGCTCTCGGGCATCAACAAGGGCATCTATTCGCGCAACTCCGGCCGCACGGACCTGCGGCGGATCCGCGGCCAGGTCTTCACCACCGGCGTCGAGATCGACGAGTGCTACGATACCTGCCGGCTGATGAACGTCCATTTCTGGCCCTATTGGTCCGCCAACGACCATGTGATGCGTTGGCAGCAGGCCAATGGCGACGCCCTGGTCTTTCGCAGGGTGGACGGCGTCTTCGTCGATCAGTCCTTCGCGCTCGGCTACCGCTCGATGTTCCGCTTCACTTCCTCGGCGGCCGGCTTCACGCGGAAATTCTCCATCGGCCAGGCCTATGCGGATTTCGTGAAACACGGCGTGTGGATCGATGCCAACGGCACCGACGGCCAGATCGACGCGCTGACGACGCAGGGCGAGATCTTCAACGCCGCCGGCGCGCCGCTCGCGGGCAGCATCGGCCTCTATGTGAACGCGCAATCCACCCGCGTGCAGATCGGCACGCTTCGCGTCGACGACGTCGAGGACAATGCGATCCGCGTCGAGCAGTCCGGCAACCGCCTCGATATTGGCGCGCTGCGCTGCGTGAACTTCAACCAGCGCAACAACGGTGCAGCGGCCATCCACCTGGCTCATGCCGCCACGGGCGTGGCCAATCGCGTGAACCTCGCCGGCGCGCCGCTGCTGGAGACCGCCACGCCCGGCCTGCTTTCCAACGCCGGCAGCAACGGCTCGACCGGGATCCAGGCTCCGGCCGGCGAGGCCGCGCGGCCGGGGCTTTCGGTGGGCGAGGCGGCGACCGGCCTGTTCCGGCCGGCGGCCGCGACGCTCTCCGCCGCCGCCAACGGCGTCGAGCTCCTGCGCGCCGCCAGCGGCACGATCAGCCTCGGCGCCGCGCCGAGCGCCCATGGCCTCGAGGTGACGACGCCCGCCAATGCGGTGAACCGCATCGAGATCCGCGGCGCCGCGACGGGCAGCCCCTCCCTGGTCGGGTGGATCGCCACGGGGGCGGATGCGAATATCGCCGCCGTCGTCGGCCAGCCGAAGGGAACCGGCCCTCTCCAGGCCCAGTTCGCCGACGCCACCCCGGCCGGAGGCAATGCCCGCGGCGTCAACGCCACGGATTGGCAAACCGCCCGGACAGCGGCCACGCAGGTCGCCAGCGGCGCCACCTCGACCGTCGGCGGCGGCGGCGGGAACCTCGCTTCCGGGACGGAAAGCACCATAGCCGGCGGCGTCAGCGGCACCGCGACGGGCACGCGGAGCACGATCGGAGGGGGTGTCGCCAATACCGCGGGGGGCGCCAACGCGACCGTGTCCGGCGGCTCCACGAACTCGGCCGACGGCCTCAATTGCTGGATCCCCGGGGGGCAGCGGTCCGTATCGCGAGGGCTGCTGGGCCGAGGCTGCTGGGCCAATGGCCAGTTCTCCACCCTGGGCGACGCCCAGTCCGGCGAGTTCATCCTGCGCAATCTCACGACGGACGCCACGGCCACGCGGCTGACGGCGGATCAGGCGGCGGCAGGCACGACGAACACGCTCAATCTTCCGAACTCGGGCAGCTACCAGCTTCGCCTGCTCGTGGTGGCCCGGCAGGCCTCGGGGAGCGCCGGCACGGCGGGCGACAGCGCCGGCTGGGAGCTGACCGCGCTGATCCGGCGCGGCGCCAATGCCGCGGCCACGATCCTGGTCGGCTCCTCCGGCTCCGCCGTCGCGCCCATCCATGCCGACAGCGCGGCGGCCGGCTGGCGACTGGGCCTGGCCGCCGACACGACGAATGGCGGCCTGGCCGTCACCGCCACGGGCGAGGCCAGCAAGTCCATCCGGTGGGTGGCCCGCGTGCTCTCCATCGAAACCACCGCCTGATCGCCCCGAAGGAGCAAGACATGGCCTTCCTGAAAGCCGTCGAGATCAACGAGACCGGCATCACCGCCGATTACTGGCGGCTGACGCATATCCAGTTCGACCGCGTGGCCGGCGTCGTGGAGGCGCAGCTGCACGGCTATCGCGACGAGGCCGCGCGGCGCGCCGGCAAGGCGCCGCTCCAGCGCATGGGCTTCCGCTTCGAGCAGACCGCCCTGGACGATCCGCGCCGCCTCGAGATCGACGACCTCTATCGGGCGATCCGCGCCCAGCCCGCCGGCATCGGCGCCGATGGCGAGGCGCTTCCCGCGCTCTTCGCCGCCGCCGCCGACATCTGACCCCCGCAGAAGGAAATCACCGATGAGCTCCATCACCGATTACGCCAAGAACGTCCTCGCGCGCGCCGTCTGCGGCCGCACGCCCGTGCTGCCGAGCGCAGTCTATCTCGCGCTCGGCACCGGCGGCAGCAACCCGACCGGCATCTCCGGCGAGCCCGTGGGCAGCGGCTATGCGCGCCAGCGCGTGACCTTCACCGGAACGGGCGTGCAGCAGAATGCCGAGGCGGTGCGCTTCACCTTCACGGCCGCGATGGGCACCTATTCGCATGTGGGCCTGTTCGACGCGGCCTCCAGCGGCAATGCCCTCACCTGGTCCGCCCTGAGCGCGCCGGTCGCGATCTCGGGCCCCGGCACGGTCACGATCAGCCCGGGCGGCATGACCATGACCGGCGACTGAGCCGGCCCGGGATTCTTTTCGTTGCCTCGGGGGGACGCCGGCCGGACCGTCAGCGGCGGTTCGCGCCAGCGCCCCATTTGATCAGCGAGATGGCCGGGAAAACCCAGAAAAATCCAGCAATGAAATAATATACAACTTGGATTGCCCAATGTTGATTCACAAAGAAGTCACCAATCTTGACGACAATGGCGATATAAATAAAAAATCCGACGATGCCGATCAGCATCGCGCTCTTGCCGCGTGACATGGGAGTGAAAGAACCTTCTCGGATTTCTTCGCCGTTTCGGCGGGAGGCAAGCTTGCGGGATACTGATCGGCAAGGCTAGTTTCGGCCCGCGATCCACGCGTCGGCGCCTCCGCGCCGCTCGCTCCATGCGAAGAAAGCCGTGACCGAGCAAGAACTCAAGTCCCACATCCGTGGCATCCCCGATTTCCCCAAGCCGGGGATCCTGTTTTACGACATCTCGACGCTGCTGCGGCACGGTCCGGCCTGGAAGGCCGCGATGGCCGCGATGGCCGCGCGCGTCACGCCCCACAAGCCCGACCTGCTGGCCGGCATCGAGAGCCGCGGCTTCCTGCTGGCGGCGCCACTGGCGCTGGAGCTCGGCCTCGGCTTCATCATGCTGCGCAAGCCGCGCAAGCTGCCCGGCCCCACCGTGGGCTACGACTACGCGCTCGAATACGGCACCGACCGGATCGAGATGCAGGCGGATGCGGTGCAGCCAGGCCAGCGCGTCGTGCTGCTGGACGACCTGCTCGCCACCGGCGGGACGATGGCGGCCGGCCTCGCTTTGCTGCAGCAGGCGGGCGCCGTCGTGCCGGCGGTGGCCGCGCTGATCGAGCTGACCTTCCTCGAAGGCCGCAAGAAGCTGAGCGTCCCGGTCGAGACGCTGCTCGCCTACGACGACTGATCGCCGCGTTGCGGGAGTGGCGCGGCGCGCCACTCCGCGCACCGGTTGACCGGCTAAAGCGTCTTCAGCTCCGCCGCGATCGCCTCCAGCTCCGCAAGCACCTGAGCCAACGCATTTTCTTCCGGCGGATCGCCCGGCGCCGGCTCCGGCTCGCCCTCGCTCAACAGGCGCTGCACGCCCTTGATCGTGTAGCCCTGCGTATAGAGAAGATCGGAAATGCGCTTGAGCAGAGCGAGGTCTTCGGGCCGGTAGTACCTGCGCCCGCCGCCGCGCTTAAGTGGCTTGAGTTGCGGGAACTTCGTCTCCCAGAAGCGCAGAACGTGCTGCGGCACGTTCAACTGGTCCGCCGCCTCGCTGATGGTCCGGAAGGCCTGCGCGGATTTGCGTGGCCGGGACCGATCCTCTAGATCGGGCAGCCCACTCACGCGCCGTCGGCCTTCAGGTCCTCGGCACTCACGGTCTCGCCGTTGATCCGGGCCTTGAGCACCTGGCTGGGCCGAAAGGTCAGCACGCGCCGCGGAAGGATAGGAACTTCCACGCCGGTCTTGGGATTGCGGCCGATCCGCTGTCCCTTCTGGCGAATCAGAAAGGTACCGAAGCCCGAGATCTTCACGGACTCGCCCGTTTCCAGCACGCCGGACACACGCTCCAGCACCGCCTCGAGCAAGGCGGCGGACTCGTTCCGGGACAATCCGACAGCCGCATAGATGGCCTCGGCAAGTCCCGAGCGCGTCAAGGTCTCCATGGCGTTGGTCTACCCTGCAAGTGCTTGAAGAGGCAGGAAAGCCGGGAAGAGCCCCTCACGTCAACCATGTTTTTCGATCCTGGCGGCGCGCTCAGCGCCCCAGCGGGGTCCGCCCAGAGGGGTCCGCTCGGGGGAGATTGCCCCCTTCATCGAAAATTCACCCGGGGAGTGCCAGCAAGCGGCAGGCCCCAGGAAGGAGTCACGACCACCATGCGCCCGCTCCACCGGACCCTCGCGGCCCTCAGTCTCTCCCTGGCCGCCATCCTGATCGCCCCTCCGGCCCGCGCCGCCGCCCCCGCCTGCCCCGATATCCTGCTCGGCGACAGCCTGGCCGTCGGCATGGGCCCCTATGCCCAGGCGCTCGGCTTCGAGGTGATCGCCCAGGGCGGCGCGGGCATCAGCTGGCTGCGCACCCAGGCGCCGCGCTGCGCCCGCCGGCTGGTCCTGGTCTTCGGCACCAACGACCTGCGCGGCATGAGCGCCGCCGAGGCCGAGGCCTACCCTTCCCGCATCGCCGAGGTCATGGCGAAATGGGACGCCGAGCAGGTGATCTGGGCCACGCCCGGCTGCTTCTCGCAGGACCATGCGATGGAGCGCAGCAGCGTCGCGCTGGACCGCGTGCTCGCCCAGGTCCGGCACCAAGCCTCGGACCTGTTGCGCGATCTTCCGGCGATCAATTCCGGCCGCCAGTCGCGCTGCAGCTTCCCCTCGCGCGACGGCATCCACCCCGCCACCGGCATGGCCTATCAGGCCTGGTGGACCAAGCTGGCCGAATTCCTCGGCCGCCATCCCCTCGCCGGCGCCTGATTCACCGCCCGGTAGCGAGCCTCTGGCGGATCGCATCCAGGGCCTGCGGGATGCCGAGGGCCGAAAGCGCATCGTTCCACGCATCCGCGACGGCGATGAGCGTCTCGGTCCCCGGCGCGACCGGCAGGCCGTAGGCCGCATCCACGATCGCGGCCGAGCGCCCCGCCAGCAGGATCAGCCAGACGATCGCGACCACGACCAGTGCCCCGCGCCAGGGGAGGGTCGCGGTTGCAGGCGAGAAGTCGTCCGGAACGCCGCGGCGGGGCGCGGTGCCGGGAGGGTTCAGCCAGGGTTGCTGCATCCGCGCCTCCTCAGAACTGGAAATAGATGAAGGGCGCCACGCCCTCGGGCCCGGCCAGCAGGATCGCCAGCAGGGCAAGGCCCAGGGCAAGGCCGAGCGCGGCCGGCGGCAGCGCGCGCAGCCGCGCCTCGATGCGCTCGCGCAGGTCGGGCGGCAGGAAGTGGATGGCGAGTCCCAGGGCGGCCAGCGCCGCGAGACGCCAGGTGACGGCCTCGCTGGGCAGTCCCTCGCCCAGCCCGGCGACCAGCGCCGCCACGGTTCCCAGATCCGGCGCGCGGAACAGCACGAAGGCCAGCATCACCACATGGAAGGTGATGAGCCAGCGCAGCAGGATCGCGCCCTTCGTGACCGGGCGCGCGCGGCCGCCCAAAGCGCGCTCAACCGCCAGCGCCACGCCGTGGATCGCGCCCCAGATCAGGAAGGTCCAGTTGGCGCCGTGCCAGATGCCGCCGAGCACCATGGTCGCCATCAGGTTGAAGCGCGTGCGCGCCTCGCTCCCCCGGCTGCCGCCCAGCGCGCGGATATAGAGATAGTCGCGCAGCCAGGTGGAGAGGGAGATGTGCCAGCGCCGCCAGAACTCGGAGAGCGAGACGGCCCGGAAGGGCTGGTCGAAATTCTTCGGGAAATGGAAGCCGAGCAGCGCCGCGAAGCCGATCGCCATGTCGGAATAGGCGGAGAAATCGCAGAAGATCTGGATGGTGTAGCCGTAGCAGGCCAGGACGATGTCCCAGGCGCCGTAGGCCGTCGGATCGCGGAAGACCGGATCGACGATGCCGGTCGCCAGCTCGTTGGCGACGACCATCTTCTTGAACAGCCCGCCCAGGATGAGGATCGCGGCCATCGCCACCGGGATGCGGGTGCGGTCCGGCAGGCTGCGCAGCTGCGGCAGGAAATGCGCGGCGCGCACGATGGGACCCGCCGCCAGATGCGGGAAGAAGGTCAGATAGACCAGCACGTTCAATGGGTTGGCCTCGACCTCGGCTTCACCCGAATGGACGTCGACCATGTAGGAGATGGCCTGGAAGCAGTAGAAGGAGATGCCGACGGGCAGCACCACCGCGAGGACGGGCGCGTCGAAACCAAGCTTCGCCACGATCTCCTGCAGGAAGAAATTCGCGTATTTGAAGTAGAACAGCCAGGCGAGCGTACCGGCCACGCCGATCCAGAGCGCGGGGCGCGATCGTCGCCGCGCCGCCGTCAGCCCCACCCCCCAGGTCCAGAGCCCGACGGCGATCAGCGCCGCGCAGAACTCCACGCTCCAGAAGGCGTAGAAGACGAGGTTGGCCGCCAGCAGGAACCAGCGGTCGAGCGCGGGCCGGACGCGCAGCAGCGTCCAATGCCCCAGGAAGACGGCCGCGAAGAAGAGCGCGAAGACGCCGGTCGGGAAAAGCACCGGTCAGGCGTTGCTGCGGCGCGGGCCCAGGCCCGTGCCACGCAGGATATGGGTGTGCAGCTTCTCGGCCGTGAGGCGGTAACCGTCGGGCGTGAAATGCACAAAGTCGGCGCGCATCAGCGGCGCATCGCCGCCGGCCAGGGCCTGAAGGCGGCAGGGGCTCTGCGTGACCTCGGCGCTCCAGTCGAAGAAGGCGATGTTCTCGCTCTGCGCCACCGCGCGCTGGGCGGCCCGCACGCGCGAGAGGGCGACCAGCGGCGTGGCGGCGGCGCAGCCCGTCGGCTGGCGCTGCGCGACCATGTGGCGGCCGCGACGGATCGGCGGCAGCCGCACCGGGCGGCCCGCATCGGGCACGCCCATCAGCAGGATACCGCTGCGCGGGAGGATCTGGCGCAGGCGCTGGATGTGGCGCGTGAGGGCCGCGGCATAGCCGGCCTCGTCGAATTCGGGATCGGTCGCCTCGTTGGTGCCGAATTCCAGGATGAGCAGCGCCGGCGGCCGCGCCGTCAGCTCGCGCCGCAGGATCTCGGGGTCGCGGTTGTCCAGGGTGGAGAGCGTGGCGCCGTTAATCCCGAAGGCCTCCACCAGCACGCCGCGGCCGCGCCGGTCCAGGCCCCAGCCGAGCAGCTCCACCTGGCCGTCGCCGACCAACTCGATCGCGATCTCGCGGCTGCCCGAGGGCACGTCGAGGAACATCGGGCGGAATTCGGGGCGGGCGGATTTCAGCGTCGCCGGGCCGATCCAGTTGCCATCCACCCGCAGGCGGAAGCTGCCGGCCTCAGGGCCCGCCATCAGCGAGAGATGGACCCGGTCGAAGCCCTCGAGTTCGTCGGAGCGCAGGGTGATGGTATCGCCCGCGCCCGAGCCGCTCAGCCGATAGCCGGTGAGACCGAAGGGGCCAGGCGAGGTGGAGCGCAGCGCGTTGCGCGCGGTCCATTCTCCGCTCTGGCCGATGGTGACGGCCGAGGGGTTGAAGTAGCGCTGCGACTTGCCCGGCGAGAGCCGCCCCACCCCCACCGCGCCGAAGCGCGACTGGAAGAGGCCGCGCAGGTGCTCGACCATCACCGGGCCGGCCGCGTGGCTGTCGCCGATCATCATCACGAGGGCGCGGGCATCGCGGTCGCCGCGCTGGATACCGCGCAGGGCGGCCCCGAGAGGCGCGAAGGGATCCCCGCCCCGGCTGACCGGCAGCAGGTCATTGAAGACGGGATCGGGCGCGGCCTGCGCGACGAAGATGGGATCCTGCCACGGCGGAAGATCCTCCGCGCCGCGCGGTGCGGAAGCGCCGCCCTGGCAGCCGGCGAGGCCGGCGCTGAGGAGCGAGATAAAACCTCGACGATTCAGCATTTCATAAGGCTCGGGACTTCATCACAGCCATGCCCGTGATATAGCTGGCTCCAGTTCATCTGTCCCCTCTCGGAGTGTACGGCGTGGCCGTCGGTTTCGATGACTTCCTGATGATTCGCCGACGTTTGGTCCTCAGCGCCATGACTTTGGGCAGCCTCGCCTTGCTCCCCCCGGCCGGAGTCGCCCGCGCGCAGCCCGCGCCCCCCGGGCCGGTGAAAATCCTCTTCTGCGGCGATTCCCTGGCGCAGGGCATGTTCCTCTCGCTGAACGGCGTGCTGCGCCGGCGCGCCGGGCTGCGCGCCGTCAACGGCACGCTGCACGCGACCGGCGTCACCCGCAGCGACGAGCACGACTGGCCGACCGCGGCGCGCGACCTGGTGGCGCGCAACCATCCCGACCTCGTGATCTTCTGGATCGGCGCGAACGACTTCCGCCCCCTCGTCGTGCGCGAGCAGCGCATCCGATTCGCCTTCGGCACCCAGGGTTTCGCCGAGGGCTATGCCCGCCGCGTGACCGAGATGGTGACGCCGGCCTTGGCCTCGGGCGCCAAGGTGGTCTGGTTCGGCCTGCCCAATATGCGCGGCGCGCAGATCGCCGAGGCGGCGCGGCAGCTCAACGAGATCCAGCAGAACGCCGTGGTCTCGGCCGGCGGCGTCTTCATCCCCACCTGGGACGCGACGAGCGACGCGGAGGGCCGCTTCCTGCCCAGCGTCCCGCTGGATCGCGGCGCTCGCGTCTTCCGCGCCGAGGACGGCGTGCACTTCACCGACTGGGGCTACCGGCGCATCGCCGCGCTCTTCTTCGACGACGTGGATCACTACTTCCCGGAGATGGCCCAGAGCCTGGGTCGCCTCGGCGACGGCTGATCCCTCAGCCGAAGGTGCGCAGCAGGTCGTCGATCTGGTCGTCCGTCAGCCGCCGGGCCGCCTGGCCGCGCAGCATCAGGTCCAGTTTAGCCGCCTCCTCCAGCTCCTCCGCGGCATAGACCGCATCGAGCAGCGTCCTGCCGCTGACCACCGGCCCGTGATTGGCCAGCAGCATCGCGCGGGCCTCCTTCGCCGCCTGGTGGATGTCGTTCTCCATGGCCGCATCGCCGGGGCGATAATAGCGGATGACCGGCAGGGTCCGCCCGACGCGCATGACGAAATAGGGCGTGAGCGAAGCGATCGGCATCGCCTCGCCCGGCGCGGCCAGGCAGCCGATGGCCGTCGCGCAGGTGGAATGCAGATGCACTACAGCACCGGCCTCGGGCCGCGCGGTCAGCACGGCGCGATGCAGGAAGACCTCCTTGGAGGGCTTGTCGCCGCCGATATGGTTCCAGTCCGCATCCAGCCGGCTGATGCGCGCCGCCTGCAACCGGCCCAGGCTGGAATTGGTGGGGGTGATCAGATAGCCGTCGCCCAGCCGGACGCTGATATTGCCGGCGCTGCCGACCGAGTAGCCCCGGGCGAAAAGGCTGGCGCCGAGCTCCACGAGCTGCGCGCGCAATTCGGTCTCGGTCATGATGTCGCTCCTCGCAAAAAAATGGGGGCGCCATGACGGCGCCCCCCGTATCGGGTCTTTGGAAGGTCAGCCGAAGATGGCGTTGGCGATCAGCAGGGTGACGAGGCAGGTCGCCCAGGCGATCGTGGTCGGAATAGACCAGACCAGCATCTGATGCTTGGCGCTCTTCACGCCGAGGATGCGGTTGATGACCCAGAAGTAGCTGTCGTTGAAATAGCCGAAGACCATCGAACCGATGGCCGCCGCCTGAGCGGCGAAGACCATGTTCACGCCCGGGATCTGCGCCAGGATGGGGGCGGAGATCGAGGCGGCGGTGATCATGGCGACCGTGCCGCTGCCCTGGATGAGCCGCACCAGCGTCGCGATGACGAAGGGGATCAGCACGGCCGGCAGCGGAAGCGTCGAGACCCACTGGCCGATATAGGTGCCGGTGCCGCTGTCGCGCAGCACGGCGCCCAGCGCGCCGCCGGCGCCGGTGACCAGCATGATGATGCCGGCCGCCTCGACGCCCTTCTCCATCTCGGCGATGCTGCCCTCGCGGCTCAGCTTACCGGCCAGGCCATAGACGGCGATGATCACGCCGATCCCGACCGCGATCACCGGATTGCCGATGAAGGCGCTGACCTGCACCAGCGGGTGGGCCGCCATGCCCCGGTCGCCGCTGGCGGTAACGATGCCGGCGACGACGGTGTTGATGAAGATCAGCACGATCGGCACGAGGATCGGCATCATGGACAGCCACAGCGGCGGCAGGTCCTTTTCGCGCGCGGCGGCCTCTTCCTTGAACTGGGCGAAGGCTTCCTTGTTGGTGAAGGTCTCGCCGGTGTCGCGTTCGATCATCGCCTCGATGCGCGGGCCCATGACACGGGCATAGAGCACGACGGCGAAGGTTGCCGGGATGGTCAGCACCACGCCCCAGAAGATCATCAGGCCGATATCGACGTTGAAGATGCCGGCCGCGCCCCAGCGGGCCGGGGGTCGGCGGCACCGCGTGATGGGTCAGCATCAGGCCGCCGGCCAGGGCGATGCCCAGGGTGAGCACCGAGCGCCCCGTCTTGCGCGACAACGCACGCACCAGCGGGTTGAGGATGACGAAGGCGCTGTCGCAGAAGATCGGGATGGAGACGATGTAGCCGGTGGCCATCATCGCCCATTCCTCCTTCTTCTCGCCCAGCCAGCGGACCAGGGTGACGGCGAGGCGCTCGGCCGCGCCCGAGATCTCGAGGATGCGCCCCATCATCACGCCGAAGCCGATGACCAGGCCGATGGTGGAAAGAGTGGAGCCAAAGCCCGTGGTGATCGACTTCACCACGCCATCGGGCGCCATGCCGGCGGAAAGCCCGGCGATGGACGCGGCGATGACCAGCGCCACGATGGCGTGGATCTTGGTGCGCAGCACGAGGAAAATGAGCAAGGCGATTCCGAAGGCCAGGCCCACAATGGCCCCCGGCCCAACCGCGGTGGCGGCAGCGTTCATCAAACTATCCAATCTTGTCGTGGCAAATCATCGCCGGCTGCGGTGCCCGGCGGGTCAGTTGTCAGTGGGTGAATTCGTCCTTGTACTGGCGCACCGCGGCGTCGAAGTCGGCATCGCGGACGAAGCCCATCGCCAGCGGCCTGGACACGTCGAAATCGCCCGGCCAGGAGCAGACGATGTCGATCACGCGCTGCTCCGGCAGCTCGGTCACCAGGGCGCGCGGGCCAGCGCCGCCGATGCGCTCCAGGCTCGCCAGCATCTCCGCCACGGTGACGCAGAGGCCGGGCAGGTTCATCGTGCGCCAGACGCCGATGGCCGCGCCGTCGACCGCGATGGCGTGCACGAGATTGGCCACCGCCGCATCGGGCGAGGACAGCCACATCCGGGTCGAAAGCGGCACCGGGCAGGTCGCGGCAATACCGTTCAGCGGCTCGCGGATGATGCCCCGAGGCGAAGGACGAGGCAGCGGAATTGGGCTTGCCCGGGCGCACCGAGATGGTCGGCAGGCGGCAGACGCGCCCGTCCACGAAGCCCTTGCGCGAATAGTCATTGACCAGGAACTCGCCGATCGCCTTCTGCGCGCCATAGGTCGAGGCCGGCTGCAGGCCGAGGCTCTCGGGCACCACATCGGGCATCGGCCCGCCATAGACGGCAAGCGAGCTGGTGAAGATGAAGCGCGGGCAGCTGCCGGCGGCGCGGGCTGCCTCCAGCAAAGCGCGGGTGCCGTCGACATTGACCCTCATGGCCAGGTCGAAATCCTGCTCCGAACCGCCGCTGAGCACCGCCGCCAGATGATAGACGCCCACCGTGTCGGGACCGATGATCGACTTCGCGAAAGCCGCATCCGCGATGTCGCCGACGATGGAGGCGACGCGCGGATCCTGCACGGGGCATTCGCCCAGATCGACCGAGACGATGCCCTCGAAGGCCGGCACCCCGTCCTTGCCGCCGCCATGGGCGAGCAGCGCGCGGATGACGCGGCTGCCGAGGAATCCGGCGCCGCCGGTGACGATGATCTTCATGCCGTGATGCTTCCCATATTCTTCGCGTTGACGGTTCCGGCCTCGGCGGGGACGAGGTGCAGCGCGATGCCACGCTCCTCGATCGCCAGGCGCACGCCATCCGGCAGGCCGGAATCGGTGATGATGGCGGAAAGGCTTTCCATCGGGATCGCGTTGAAGGTGCCGATCAGCCCGTATTTGCTGCTGTCGGTCACCAGCACGCTGCGCGCCGCGCTCTGCGCGATGGCCCGCTTGACCGCGACCTTGTTCGCCGCCGGGGTGGAGACGCCGCGCAGGCCAAAGGAGGAGGTGGAGACGAAGGCGATGTCGAAGTTGAAGCGGCGGATCGCCTCGGCCGCGGCGTCGCCGACGCAGGACTGGTTCTCGCGCTCCACCTCGCCGCCGGTGTGATGGAGCCGGCAGCGGGAGTCGCGCGTGAGGAAGGCGGCGATGACGAAGTCGTTGGTGACGACGGCGATATCGCTGCGCCCGGCCAAGGCGCGGGCGATCTCCAGCGTGGTGGTGCCGGCGTCGAGATAGACGACGGCATTGGGCGGCACCATCTCCGCCGCGCGGCGCCCGATCGCGACCTTCTGCGCATGCGCCATCACCGATTTGGTGACGTGCGAGGGCTCGAAGGAGATCCGTTCGGGCAGGCTGATGCCGCCGGCCACCGTGGTCACCCGCCCCTCGCGCTCGAGCTGCTGGATGTCGCGGCGCACGGTCATGTGCGACACGGCCAGCAGCTCGGTCAGCTCGGCGATGCTGAGCACGCCGCGATCCGCGAGGGCGCGCGACGATCAGGGTCTGACGCTCGGCGGGGATCATGGCCGGCTCAGCGCGCCTTGTAGGGGGCGAACCAGCCCAGCCCGGCCGTCGTCTCGCCGCGCGGGTTGTATTCGCAGCCGATCCAGCCCTCGTAGCCGGCGGCGTCCAGCACGGCGAAGAGATGCGGGTAGTTCAGCTCACCCTCGTCGGGCTCGTGCCGCTCGGGGACCGAGGCGATCTGAACATGGGCGAACCTGCCGCCCATCTTGCCGATCAGCTTGGTGAGGTCGCCGTCCATGATCTGCGCGTGGTAGAGGTCCAGCTGCACCGAGACATTCGGCCGGCCCACGCGCTCGACCAGGGCCACGGCCTCCAGCTGATGGGCGATGAAATAGCCGGGCATGTTGCGGCTGTTGATCGGCTCGACCAGCAGGGTGATGCCGTGCGGCGCCAGGGCATCGGCGGCGAAGCGGAAGTTCTCGACGAAGGTCGCCTCGCAGGCCGCGCGGTCCATCCCGGCGGTGAGGCCGGACATGGCGTGCAGCGTCCTGCAGCCCAGCGCCCTGGCATAGGTGATGGCGATGGCGACGTTGTCGCGGAATTCCTGCTCTCGGCCGGGGATGGCGGCCATGCCGCGCTCGCCCGCATTCCAGTCGCCCGGGCGGCATGTTGAACAGCGCCTGGGACGAGGCCGGCCTCGCGCAGCTTGCCGGCGACGACCTCGGGCGGGTGCTCATAGGGGAAGAGGAATTCGACGGCGCCGAAGCCCGCCTTCGCGGCCGCGGCGAAGCGGTCCAGGAAGGGCAGCTCGGTGAACATCATCGACAGGTTGGCGGCGAATTTGGGCATGTTGATTCTCCTCAGGCCGCGAGATTCTGCGCGTCGAAGAAGAAGCGCTCCTGGCCGAAATTGCCGGATTTGAGCGCCAGCGACAGCGGCTTGCCGACCGCCCGCACCCAGGGCACGCCCGGCGCGATCTGCGGCCCGATGTGGAAGCCGCCGATGCCCAGCGACTGCGTCACGATGCCAGAGGTCTCGCCGCCGGCCACGATGAACTGATCGAAGCCCTCCGCCTGAAGCAGCTGCGCGAGCCGGCCGAAGGTGGCTTCCACCGCCGCGCTGGCGGCCACGCCTCCGAATGCCTGCTGCATCTCCTTGAGACCCTCGGGCGTGGTGGTCGCATAGACCATGGGCGCGAGGCCCTCCGCGGACTGCGCGCGAACCCAGCCGGCGAGCTCGGCGGCATAGCCGGCATCGGCGATGCAGCGCTCGACCGAGATCACCGACGAGGGCGCGGCCTCGCGATAGGCCGCGACCTGCGCATTGGTCATCTGCGAGCAGGAGCCCGAGAGCACCACCGCGCGGCCCCTGGCCGGCTTGCCCTCGCGCGCGGCGGCGGCGGCATCGCCGTCCCTGCCCCAGGCGCGCGCCATGCCGTCGGCCAGGCCCGAGCCGCCGGTCACCAGCGTCATGCCGGCGACCGCCTGGCCCATCACCACCAGATGCGCGTCGTTCAGCGCGTCCAGCACGGCGTAGCGCAAGCCCTGGGCCTTCAGCGCCTCGAGCGCCGCGCGCACGGCATCGGGGCCCTGGTCCATGACCGAGCTGGGAACATTGCCGGTCCTGCCCCTGGGACTGGGCGTCCATCAGGCGCATCAGATTGGCGTCGGTCATCGGCGTGACCGGGGTGGTGGCGCATGCCGGATTCATCCAGCGGCACGCCATTCACGAAGAGATAGCCGTTGTAGATCGTGCGGCCATTCACCGGCAGCACGGGGCAGATGACCGTGAAGTCCTCGTCCAGCGCGGCCAGCAGCGCGTCGGTCACGGGGCCGATATTGCCCTGGGGCGTGCTGTCGAAGGTCGAGCAGTATTTGAAGAAGAATTGCGGGCAGTCGCGCGCACGCAGCCAGTCCAGGGCGGCGAGGCTCTGCGACACGGCCTCGTCCACCGCGCAGGACCGGGTCTTGAGGCTGATCACCACGGCATCGACGTCGATGGCCAGATCGGCCGGCGGCACGCCGTTGAGCTGCACGGTGCGCAGGCCGTTGGCGACCAGGAAGCCGGCGATGTCGGTGGCGCCCGTGAAGTCGTCGGCGATGACGCCCAGGCGGAGGGAGTTCGGACCGAGGCTCGCGCTCACTTCTTCACGCCCGGAAGCTCGATGCCCGCGAAGGTCTTGATGACCGCGGCATCGTCCCTCGCGGCCGAAGCCGGCATTGCTGGCATTGGCGAACATCGTATAGGCCGTGCTGGCGAGCGGCAGCGGGAAGCCGAGCGACAGCGCGGTCTCGGCCACCAGGCGCAGGTCCTTCACGAAGATGTCGACGGCCGAATGCGGCGTGTAGTCGCCATCGACCACATGCTTCATGCGGTTCTCGAACATCCAGCTGTTGCCGGCGGCGTTGGTCACCACCTCGTACATGGTGTCGAGGGGAATGCCGGCGCGGGCCGCCAGCGCCATCGCCTCGGCCCCGGCCGCGATATGCACGCCGGCCAGGAGCTGGTGGACGATCTTCACCGTGGCGCCCAGGCCGATCTCCTCGCCGATGCGATAGACCTTGCCGGCGACGGCATCGAGAACGGGCGACAGCCGGTCGAAGGCCGCAGGAGCGCCCGAGGCCATGACGGTCATCTGCCCTGCCGCCGCCTTCACCGCGCCGCCCGAGACGGGCGCGTCCAGCACCAGCAGCCCGAAGGGCTCCAGCCCGGCGGCGATGGATTTCGCATCGGCGGCCGAGATGGTGGCCGAGACCATGACGCCCGTGCCGGGGCGCAGCTTCGCCGCGAGACCGTTCTCGCCGAAGAGCACCGCCTTGCACTGGGCCGCATTGACCACCAGCAGCAGCACGGCGTCGAGCTCACCGGCGAAGGCCGCGGCGTCCGGACCGCAGGCGGCGGCGGCCGGCATCCTTGAGCGACTGGCAGGCCGAGGGGGTGAGATCGGTACCGTAGGTTGTGAGCCCGGCGGCGATGCAGGACCGCGCGGCCCCCATCCCCATGGAGCCCAGACCCACCACGCAGACGCTGTAGTCGTTCTTTGTCATGATGCTCTTGATGTGAAGATTTGATCGGATAACCCGGCTTACCCGTGCTTAGGCCGTCTTTTTCGCAATGAAAAGGCAGACGATGCACATAATTTCACATAAATGCATCATGAAGCATAAATAGACCGCCACGCATTGCGCGGCGGCGAGGGCAAGCTTGCGGAGATCGGGGGGAGCGCGTCGAACGGCAGGCGCGATGGCGTATCAGGGCCCTCGGCCCCGGATTTCTGGAATTCGAGTCAGTCCTGCGCCGGCGGGGCGCTCCAGAAGGGGCCCCAGGCCCCTCGCCTCAGAAGCGGACCAGCGCCGCGCCCCAGGTCAGCCCGCCGCCGATCGCCTCGAGCAGCACGAGGTCGCCCGGGCGGATCCGCCCGTCGCCCACGGCTTCCGCCAGGGCCAGCGGCACCGAGGCCGCCGAGGTATTGGCGTGCCGGTCCACCGTCTTCACCACGCGGTCCGGCGCCAGCCCCAGCTTGCGGCCCATCGCGTCGATGATGCGGATATTCGCCTGGTGCGGCACCAGCCAGTTCACCTCGGCCTTGTCTATGCCGTTCGCGGTCAGCGCCTCGTCCACCGCGGCGGAAAGCTTGTTCACGGCCTGGCGGAAGACGAGGTTGCCCGCCATCTTCAGCGGCCCGGTCGTGCCCTCGACATAGAGGATGCCCGACTGGCGGCCATCCGCATGCAGATGCGTGGACAGCACGCCGCGATCGCCCGGCCCGTCCTCGGCCCGCAGAACCACCGCGCCCCGCGCCGTCGCCGAAGAGCACGCAGGTGGAGCGGTCGGTCCAGTCGAGGATGCGCGAATAGACCTCGCTGCCCGACGACCAGCATGCAGCGGGCCTGGCCCGCGCGGATCATCGCATCGGCGATCGAGAGCGCGTAGATGAAGCCCGTGCAGGCCGCCGAGACGTCGAAGGCGAAGCCCCGCGTCATGCCGATGGCGGCCTGGATATGCGCGCCCGTCGAGGGGAAGGCGTTTGTCCGGCGTGGAAGTCGCGCAGACGATGCCGTCCACCTCGGAGGCGTCGATGCCCGCCTGGGCCAGCGCGCGGCGCGAGGCCCTCCGCGCCCAGCGAGGTCGCGCTGTCATCCGGGCCGGCGAGATGGCGCTGGCGGATGCCGCTGCGCTCGCGGATCCATTCGTCGCTGGTGTCCAGCCCGTACTTCGCCGCCAGCGCATCGTTGTCGAGCACGTTGGAAGGCAGATAACCGCCGCAGCCGGCGATCACGGAACGAAGGGCCAAGGCGGGTCAGTCCTGCTGGGCGGCGATCGAGGGCGCTGCATCGGGAAGGACGACGGGCGCGGGGGGTCGCTGCGAGGCGAGAGAGGCTCTCGCGGATGGTGGCGGTGAAGCCGTGGGTCACCATGTCCATGGCGACGTCGACCGCGTGGGCGAAGCCGGTGGCGTCGGTGCCGCCATGCGACTTCACGACGACGCCGTTGAGCCCGAGCAGGATGGCGCCGTTGTAGCGGCGGGGGGTCCATCCATTCGCGCAGCCGCTCCATCGCCGGGCGGGCGAGCAGATAGCCCATCCGCGCGGGGATCGAGGAGGTGAAGGCCTGCTTGAGCAGCGTGCTCATCAGCTTGTAGACGCCCTCGCCGGTCTTGAGCGCGACATTGCCGGTGAAGCCGTCCGTCACGACGACGTCGACCGTGCCGGTCGAGATGTCGTGGCCTTCGACGAAGCCGTGGAAATTCAGTCCGGCATGGCTCGAGCGCAGCGTCTCGGCGGCCTCGCGGACGCGGTCGTCGCCCTTCAGCTCCTCGGAGCCGACATTGAGCAGACCGATGGTGGGACTCGGCAGGCCGAGCACGGCGCGTGCGAAGGCATCGCCCATGATGGCGAATTCGATCAGGTTGCGCGCATCGCATTGCACATTGGCGCCGAGGTCGAGCATGACCACGTCGCCGCGCAGCGAGGGCGCGATGGCGGCAAGCGCGGGCCGGCTGATCTCCGGCATGGTCTTGATGACGATCTTGGCCAGCGCCATCAGCGCGCCGGTATTGCCGGCCGAGACGACGCCCGCGGCCTCGCCCTGCGCCACGGCGTCGATCGCCAGGCGCATGGAAGACTTCCGGCCCTGGCGCAGCGCCTGGGTCGGTTTCATATCGCCGGGAATGGCGTCGGGCGCATGGCGGATGACGCAGGCCTTCGCGGCGCGCGGCCGGCTGGCCAGCGCCGCGCGCAGACGCGCCTCGTCCCCCACGAGCAGGAACTGCGCCTGGGGGTGCCGCTCGGCAGCAAGCTCCAGCCCGTCGAGCACGCAATCCGGCGCGTGATCCCCACCCATCGCGTCGATGGCCAGGGAAAAGCGCCGAAGGCCCCCTTCGGCGGGCGCCGCGATATTCACCGACGGTTGCTCACCACTTCGGGCGCCCCGCTGCGTGTCGCTCAGAGGCGAACCACGCCCTTCAGCGCGTCGGCAGCCGCAACCTCACGACCATCGTAATGGCCGCAGGCGGAGCAGACGTGATGCGGGCGCTTGAGCTCACCGCAGTTGGAGCACTCCAGATGTGCTTCCTTGGCGACCGCGTCGTGGCTGCGGCGCATGCCCATACGGGAGGGCGAGACTTTTTTCTTAGGGACGGCCATTGAGCCAGCCTTTCAACACGGTCAGAGGGGCGATTGCCCAAGCGGGAGCCACCGCGGCGGTCATGCAGCGGCAGGGAGGCGGCGATTAGCACCCAACCTCCCCAGGGCGCAACAGTCAGGGGCGCTTGAGCTTCAACAGGGCTGCAAAGGGGCCATGCGCTTCCTGTTCGCCGACGAGCTGCGAGAGCTCGGCGCCGGGGGCGCGGGGATATGGATCGATGGCCAGCGAGAGCTGCTGGGCCAAGGCCTCGCCGAGATCGGCCGCGCCCTGCTCGGATTCGATGTCGTCGGGATCGTCCTCGCCGTCGGAGGGCTCCATGCCCGTGGGCAGCAGGCGCCAGGCGACCGCCTCGCTCACCGACTGGCGCACGGGCGCCAGGGTGACCCCGCACTCCTGCTCCAGCTCCGCCGTCAGCTGTCCGGTGACGAGGATCGCGCGCTCCACGTCGGGCACAAGGCGCAGCTCGGCGGAGAAGGCATGGAGGGCCAGGAGGCCCAGCCGGCGGGCCAGGGCCTCGCGCTCGGCCGGGTTCGCCGCCAGGCGAAGGCCCTGCCCGCCGGAGGGCACCTGGGCGAGGATCACGCTGTGGCTGAATTCGGGGGTCATGCGAAATGCACCTTTCCGGCGAGCATGGCGGCGACCGGCTGGCCGGCCAGGACGGCATCGGCCTGCATCACGTGGCGGGCCAGGGTCGCGGGCGCCCCTTCGGGCGCGGCTTCCTTCACCCAGACGTTGCGCTCCAGCGCGGCGGCGAGGTTTTCGACATCACCGGCGGCCAGGGCCTCGGCATAGGCCTGCGCCCGGCCATGGAAGCCTTCCCAGAGCATCTTCACCCGCTTGCCGACGGTCATGTCGCCAATGCCCATCTCGCGCAGGTTCACGTCCATATCGGCGAACATGGCGTCGAAGACGGCCTGGGCGAGCTGGTCGGCGGTCTTGTCGCCCTCGGCGCGCAGGCGGCGGATGAGCAGGGCGGCGTGGAGCGAGACCAGCTCGAATCGGCCCGCCGAGGTGTCGGGCACGCCGATCCGGGCGTAGAAATGGGGCTCGCGGGCCGCCGCCACGGCCGCGCCGTAAAGGACGAAGCCGGTCCTCTCATGGCGAGGGCGGCGTAGGAGGCCGAAAAGGCCCATGATGGGAAGCTTCCTGCTAGGGCGGCCGAAGCGCGCATTGACCGCAACGGCCGGGTGTCGTTAATCCCGGCACATGGCCCGACAAATCGCCTTGGTCAACATCCGAAATCCCCTGCTGGCCGCGCTGCTCCTGGCCGCGCCGGCGCTGGCCGGCTGCAGCTATCTGCCGCCCGCGCCCGAGCGGCCGCGCAACGTCTTCGCGACCCCGATCGTGCCGCGCGGCCATGCCGTCTCGGAAGAGCTGGTCCAGCAGATTACCCCGGGCGTGACGACGCGCACGGACGTGCAGGCGCTGCTCGGCAGCCCCAGCCAGACCAGCACCTTCACCGACGACAACTGGTATTACTTCAGCAGCACCACGCGCCTGCGCCCCGCCCAGACGCTGGCCGTGCGCGACCAGCGCGTGCTGGCGATCACCTTCAACGCGCAGGGCACCGTCTCGGGCGTGCGCGAAATCGGCCAGGCCGACATGCCGAGCGTGAGCTTCGTGACGCGCGAGACGCCGACGCCGGGCAACGAGCGCAGCATCCTGCAGTCGCTCTTCGGCAATGTCGGCCGCCTCAATGCCGGCCCCACCGGCGCGGGCGGCGACATCGTCCCGACCGGTGGCCCGACCCCGAATACGGGCCGGTAACGCAGCCCCTTCCGGCGAAAGGGTTGATTTCCGCCGCTTTTGCGTCAAACTGGAGGTTTCCCCCCGCATTCTGTGAGGGGAATGACTCCAGAGGAGCGCTGAAGCGTGATCCCCGCCCTGATGCCGACCTACAACCGTGCCGATCTCGCCTTTGAGCGGGGTGACGGTGCCTATGTGTGGACGGAAGACGGTCGACGATTCCTCGACTTCGGCTCCGGCATCGCCACCAGCTCGCTCGGCCATGCGCATCCGCATCTGGTGAAGACCATCGCCGATCAGGTGGCGAAGGTCATGCATGTGAGCAACCTCTACCGCGTGCCCCAGGCGGAGAAGCTGGCCGCGCGGCATGTGGCCAACTCCTTCGCGGACAGCGTGTTCTTCGCCAATTCGGGCGCCGAGGCGAATGAGGGCATGGTCAAGGCCGTGCGCAAGTATCACGCCGAGAACGGCCATCCGGAGAAGTTCCGCATCATCTGCTTCGAGGGCGCCTTCCACGGCCGCACCCTCGCCATGCTGAGCGCGACCGGCAACGAGAAGTACCTCGCCGGCTTCGGCCCGGCGGTCGAGGGCTTCGACCATGTGCCCTTCGGCAACATGAACGCGTTGCGCGACGCCATCACGCCCGCGACGGGCGGCATCATGATCGAGCCGATCCAGGGCGAGGGCGGCGTCCGCCCGGCGGACCTCCGCTTCCTGCGCGAACTCCGCGCGGTCTGCGACGAGTTCGGGCTGCTGCTCGCGCTCGACGAGGTGCAGACCGGCATGGGTCGCTCGGGCAAGCTCTGGGCGCATCAGTGGGCCGGCATCGAGCCGGACGTCATGAGCTCGGCCAAGGGCATCGGCGGCGGCTTCCCGCTTGGCGCCGTCCTGGCCAAGGAGAAGGTCGCCAAGCACCTTAAGCCCGGCACGCACGGCACCACCTATGGCGGCAGCCCGCTGGCCTGCTCGGCCGGCAATGCCGTGCTCGACGTGGTGCTGGCGGACGGCTTCCTAGCCCAGGTGGACCGCGTGGCGCGCTACCTCTGGACGGGGCTGGAGGCGCTGGCCGCCCGCCATCCGCGTGTCGCCGAGGGCGTGCAGGGCGCGGGGCTGCTCGTCGGTCTCAAGCTGCGTCCCGAGGTTTCGAACGGCGACATGCAGACCGCCTGCGTGGCCGAGGGTCTGCTCACCGTCGCCGCGGGGATGAACGTGCTGCGGGTCGCCCCGCCGCTCATCATCACCGAGACGCAGGTCGACGAGGCCCTGGCCATGATGGACCGCGCCTGCGTGAAGCTCACGCCGGCCAAGACGCCGGCCCTGGCCAAGTGAGCGCCGTGCTCAAGCCCATCGAGGGAAGTGGCGCGCCGCGCCACTTCCTGGAACTGATGGACCACGACGCCTCGACCCTGCGACGCATGCTCGACCTGGGTTCCCGCGCCAAGCGCGGGGATCTGGCGGGCAAGCCGCTCGCCGGCAAGCACATCGCCATGATCTTCGAGAAGCCCTCGACGCGCACGCGCGTCAGCTTCGAAGTCGGCATCCGCCAGCTCGGCGGAGACGTCGTGACGCTGTCCAGCAAGGACACCCAGCTGGGCCGCGGCGAGACGCCGGCCGATACGGCGCGCGTGCTGTCCCGCTACGTGGATGCGATCATCTTGCGCACCGACCGCGTCTCCAAGATGCGCGAGCTGGCGGAATACGCGACGGTGCCGGTCATCAACGGCCTCACCGACGTGTCGCATCCCTGCCAGCTCATGGCCGACGTGATGACCTTCGAGGAGCATCGCGGCCCCATCGCCGGGCAGACGGTCGCCTGGACGGGCGACGGCAACAACGTCGCCCAGAGCTTCATCCAGGCCGCGGCGCGCTTCGACTTCACGCTCAACATCGCGACCCCGCCGGAGCTGGCGCCGGATCCCGGCCTGATCGGTTGGGCTCGCAGCCAGGGCGCGCGCGTGGTGCTGACTAACAGCCCGCAGGACGCCGTGGCGGGAGCGCGCTGCGTCGTGACCGACACCTGGGTCTCGATGAGCGACGACAAGACCAGCGCGCGCCAGCGCCACAACATGCTGGCACCGTATCAGGTGAACAAGGCGCTGCTCGGCCACGCCGCGCCGGACGCCATCGTGATGCACTGCCTGCCGGCGCATCGCGGCGAGGAGATCACCGACGAGGTGATGGACGGGCCGCAGAGCGTGGTCTTCGACGAGGCCGAGAACCGGCTGCATGCGCAGAAGGGCGTGCTGCTCTGGGCGCTCGGGCTGGCTTAGGCGAAGAGACGGACCACAGCCGGCCACGCAACTCGGCGCCCGTCACCAAGCGGTCGCCGAGCGGGGTGGGTCGGATGGATCAGCCTGCCAGAAAGGCTGGATCGAAGATGTTGGAGAGGCCTGTCTGCTCCATCGTCGTCAGGCAGTCGGGCTCTCCCAGCGCCGCGCTGAGCAGGGCATCGGATCCCTCGGGCAGCACCAGTCCCAGCGCGGCGAGATCGGCCGCCATGCCTTCCCCATTCATCATATATCGGTTCGAGGCGCGCAGTTCGGGGACGCCGCGCATCTTCGCCAGCAGAATGCGGCCGGTCATGGGTTCCGTGCTGTGCGACAGAAGCGCCACTCCGCATTGCACGCCGCCGATCACGGCGGCCGGCAGGCCTGGCAGAGCAAAGCTCATGAAGAGCGGCAGCCCGGTGGCGATTTCGCGCAGCGGAAGGCTCAGGGTTCGGCCGGCGATCGCCGCTTCGCCTCGGTAGAACGAGGCGCCGATGGGCAGATCCTCGTGATACTCGGCCAGTAGCGAGGCGCTTCGGGTGCGGCTCAGCCGCATCGAACCGCGCAGGATGCGCCCCCTGAAATGCGGCGACCACGCCATGGAATAGGCCGCGTAGAGGCCGGTGATCTCGCTTTCCAGGGTGCCGGTCGACCTGGCGTCGGCGCGCGCCAAAGGTCTTGCGCCGAGGCGGGCCTGCAGCTCGCCCTCGAACTCTTCGAGGCTGGAGCCGGCAATCCAGGCGCCATCCCGGGCGAGGCCCAGCACCTTGGCCCAGTCTTCGTAAACCTCGGTGAAGCGCGGCTCGGCCTTGCCCTGCATCCACTTCCTCGATCGCTGCGGATCGAAATAGGTCGTGGGATTGACCGCGCGGAAGCGTCCGCACAGGTCCTTGTGACTGCTGCACCCCAATACCTGGCTCGTCAGTGACAGCTTGGCGGCGATCTCGACCGGTGAAGGCATTATTTCATCGAACCCCATGAAGGCTCACATGACATCCGCTGCGCGGACCCCAGCCGACGGTGCGTGCTGCCCGATGACCGGCGGGAGAATGCTCCCATTCGGCAATGGTTGGAATTCCCATGGCATTCCCCGGGCTTCCACGCATTCCAGGCGTCACTGGGCGCACCGCGGGGCAAGGTGATCCTCCAAAACTTGCTGGTGAATGGCGCAGATGTCCGACTGGTTTCGCAAACAGCCCAAAATCGGCACCGCGCGCCTGCCCAGGGCACCCATGCCGCCCATGCCAGCCGCGCCCGCGACGGCGGCCCCCGCCCTGCCGGCCGCCCCTGCCCCAGGTGGCTGGGCTCGCTCCAGCACGCCGACCCAGCTTCCGGCGAACATGCAGGCCATATCCGCCAGGGTGGTGATGCACCATTTCGCCCGCAGCGAGGTGCGCCATCTCGACAAGCGCGAGGCCCAGCTGCACGCCCAGGTCGTCGCCAAGCTGCACACCATGCCCGAATTCGCCAACATGCCGGACGCGCAGATCGCCGACGTCATCAAGAACATGGCGCGCTCGATGCAGTCGGCGGCCCTGACCATCAACTTCCCGACGGTCGGCTGGTTCGACCGCCCGAACCACTACCGCGTCTACAAGCAGATGTATGAGCGCGGCGACGAGATGGCGACCGCCGATGACGGCACGCGCGAGCGGATCGTCAAGGGCAACTCGTCCAACAAAGCCGGCCAGCGCGATGCGGTCGATACCAGGGTCTCCTTCGCACCCAACGTCAACACGCCTGGCATGGCGGGGGTGAAGCGCTTCATGCAGACCGGCGGCGGCGAAATCCGTAGCGGGACCAACGTCACTGTCCCCAATGCCCAGTTCAACTCGAAGGCCCGGCAGGTCTTCGCCGCACTCAACTATGGCCGGCGGCCCAGCGGCGCCACCACGGCCTACGGCCCGCACTATTTCGTCCTGAAGGAGAGGTTCAAGGCGAACGCGATCTACTACATGGGTGACACCTTCACCCCGGGCATGGATCACAACAGCCGGATCACCTACGGCTTCCTACCGGCGCTGCTCCTGTACGCCAGCAAGGACGCGCTGCAGGACATCATCAACAGCACCTATCGCAGCATGACGCTGAGGGACATGGAACTCGCCGACCGGATGGTGGAGGCGCATATCTACGACCGCATCATATTCAGCGAGGCCGTCGAGGAGATGGTCATCAATCGCGCGCGGTTCGAACTGGACATCAAGGGCCAGATCTTCCTGAACGATCGCGCCGACCTCACCGTGGAGCAGGGGGTGAACAACGCCAAGATCTTCGCCAACGTCAACAACATCAAGCTGCGCTGGCGCGACAACTGACCTCAGTCGATGCTGAGGTTCAGCCTTCTCACCATGTCCCGCTCGTAGAGCACCCGCTCCTGCGCGAAGGACAGGTATTCCGGCGGCCCCAGATATTCGTTCGGCATTTCCCATCGCCGCACGATCGCCTGGCACAGCTCGTCGTCCAGCGCCTTCTTCAGCGAGCGGTGCAGGATATTCACCACCTCCGGCTCCATCCCCTTCGGCCCGACGATGCCGTAGGGCGAGGTGACGCTCATGCCGAAGCCCAGCTCCAGCAGGGTGGGTGCGTTGGGCGCGGAGCCCAGCCGCGTCGGCGTCCAGGCCGAGAGCAGCCGGAACTCGCCGCTCTCCACCTGCGGCCGCCAGCTCTGCGCATCCGCGACCACGTCGATCTGGCGGCCGAGCAGCATGGTCACGCCCTCCTGCGAGCCGCGCGTCGGGATGTGCTCCATCCGCCCGCCGCGACGGGTGAGGATGTCCTCCATGGCGAGGTGGTTCGTCGTCGCGATGCCGGAGGTGGAATAGGTCAGCGTGCCCGGCTTCTCCCGCGCCTCGTTCATGAGGTCGTCGAAGGTCTGCCAGCGGCTGTCGGCACGGACCGCGGTGCCGAAAACGAAGCCCGTGAGCTGCATGATGTAGGAAAAATCCGTCACCGGATCCCAGGTCGGCTGCCGGGTCAGGAAGGGATGGCGCAGGATCGAGAGGTGATGATGCGCCAGCGTGTAGCCGTCCGGCCGCGCCTGCTGGGTCAGGTAGAAGGCCGCGCGGGTGCCGCGCGCGCCCGGCATGTTCTCCACGACGAAGTTCTGGCCGAGGTCCCGCCCGGCGATTTCGAACATTTGCCGGTGCAGCGCATCCAGGCTGCCGCCCGGCGGCCAGGGGATCAGGAACCGAATGGGCCGGTTGGGATAGCGCCCCTGCGCCAAAGCCGGCATCGCCAAGGAGGCAGCGAGAGGTAACGCGGCCAGCAGAGTGCGTCTTTTCATTGTGAAGTCTCCCTGTAGCCGACGCGCCTCACTCCATGCGGATGCCGAGCCTCGTCACGATCTCCCGCTCATAGGCCGCGCGCTGGACGATGAAGTCCTGGTATTGCTCGGTGTTGAGATAGGCGAGCGGCATGTCGAACTGGCCGCGCACGCGCGTGTTCTCGGGGCTCATCAGCGCGTCGCGCATCACGTCGTGCAGCACGCGCACCACGCCCGGATCCATCCGCGGCGGCCCGCTGACGCCATAGGGCGAGGTGACGACCATGTCGTAGCCGAGATCCCTCAGCGTCGGCACATTGGGGAAGCGCGGCGCGCGCTCGGCGGACCAGACGCAGAGCAGCCGCATCTGCCCGGCCTCGACATTGCCGGCCCAGACGCTGCTGTCGGCGATCATGCTCACGCTGCCGCTCAGCACCCCGGTCACGCCCTCATTGGCGCCGCGGAAGGGAACGTGCGTGATCTCCACGCGCTCCCGCGCCATCAGGTCCTCCATGGCGAGATGGTTGGAGGTGGCGATGCCCGAGGTCGCGAAGCTCAGCTTGCCCGGATTGGCGCGGGCATAGGCGATCATCTCCGGGAAGGTCTGGAAGGGGCTGTCGGCCTTCACGGCCACGCCGAAGAGCCAGCCGGTCATGCCGATGATGTTCGTGAAATCGGTCGTCGTGTCCCATTGCGGCGTGCGGACCAGAAAGGGCCGCCGGACCACGGAGAGGTGCATCTGGCCCAGCGTATAGCCGTCCGGCCGGGCCTCGCGGGCCAGGTAGACCGCATGCAGCGTGCCGCCCGCGCCGCCGCGATTCTCGATGATCACCGGCTGGCCGAGGACGCGCGTCGCCAGCTCGCCGATGCTGCGCAGCTGCGCGTCCGCGCTGCCGCCGGCGGGCCAGGGAATGATAAGGCGGATGGGCCGCTCGGGGTAGCGGGCCTGCGCGCCGGCGAGGGACGGGGCCGCGAGCAGCGGCAAGGCGAGAAGCGAACGGCGGTTCATGATCGGGTCCTTCATCACCCATCCATCCGGATGCCGAGCCGCGTCACGATCTCGCGTTCATAAGCGGCGCGCCGGAGGATGAAGTCCTGGTATTGCTCGGTGTCGAGATAGGCGACCGGCATGTCGAACTGGCCGCGCACGCGGGTGTTCTCGGGGCTCATCAGCGCGTCGCGCATCACGTCGTGCAGCACGCGCACCACGCCGGGGTCCATCCGCGCCGGCCCGCTGATGCCATAGGGCGAGGTGACGACCATGTCGTAGCCCAGCTCCTTCAGCGTCGGCACGGTGGGGAAGCGGGCCACGCGGTTTTCCGTCCAGACGCAGAGCGCGCGCATGGCGCCGGCCTCGACCTGCGGGGCCCAGGTGCTGCTGTCGGCGATCATGCTCACGGTGCCGCTGAGCACTGCCGTCACGCCCTCGCTGGAGCCGCGGAAGGGCACATGGGTGAACTCCACCCGCTCGCGCGCGGCGATGTCCTCCATGGCGAGGTGATTCGTGGTCGCGATGCCCGAGGTGGCGAAGCTCAGCCGGCCGGGATTGGCGCGGGCATGGGCGATCAGCTCCGCGAAGGTCTGGAAAGGGCTGTCGGCCTTCACGGCCACGCCGTAGAGCCAGCCGGTCAGGCCGATGATGTGGGTGAAGTCGGTCGTCGCATCCCATTGCGGCGTGCGGACCAGATAGGGCCGCCGGACCACGGAGAGATGCATCTGGCCGATGGTATAGCCGTCCGGCCGCGCCTCGCGCGCCAGGGTGACGGCGTGCAGCGTGCCCCCTGCCCCGGCCCGGTTCTCGGCCACCACCGTCTGGCCGAGCGCACGGCTCGCCAGATCGGCCAGGTTGCGCAGCTGCGCGTCGGAGCTGCTGCCCGGCGTCCAGGGGATGATGAGGCGGATCGGCCGGTCAGGATAGCGCGCCTGGGCGCCGGCCAGACGCGGCGCGGCGAGCAGGCCTGCGCCCATCAGGACGGATTTGCGGCGCGAAAGCGGCCCCATGGACATGTCTCCCCTCATGCGGCGTATCTGACGGCGCCGTCATGATCGGATCAGGCCATGGAACCCGTCGCCATGCCAAGCGTTTTCGCCGCCGTCGCTCAGCCTTCGACGAGGCAGGTCAAAGTGGTCGCGGCGATGAGCTGCGCCTGGGTGTAATGGGTCTGCGTCCGCGACAATTCGCGCCGGGCGACCTGCCCCCGGTCGAGAAGGGTGGCGAGGCCGGGCGGTCCCAGCAGGAGCAGGGCAGGCAGGAGGAAATGTCGCATGCCCCTGGCCTTCTTCGAGGCCAGGAGCATGCCAAATGAGGAAGGCTCCGGACAAGCCGACCGTCCCCAGGCTTGCGCCGCACCTCGCCCCGCGTCAGTTTGCGCCCGTTTTCGTAAAGGATTTTCGATGTCCGCCACCGTCTCCAACCTGGCTGGCCCTGACAGCTTCGACGTCATCGTCATCGGCGCCGGCCCTGGGGGCTATGTCTGCGCCATCCGCGCCGCGCAGCTCGGCATGAAGGTGGCCTGCGTGGAGAAGCGCGTGACGCTCGGCGGCACCTGCCTGAACATCGGCTGCATCCCCTCCAAGGCGCTGCTGCACTCCACCGAGCATTTCGAGGAGGCCAAGCACAAGCTGGAGACGCATGGCGTGATCGTGGGCGAGGTCAGCTACGACCTCGGCAAGATGATGGGCCACAAGACCAAGACGGTGGACGCCAATGTGAAGGGCGTCGAATTCCTCTTCAAGAAGAACAAGATCACCTGGCTCAAGGGCACGGGCAGCATCGCGGCCCCCGGCAAGGTGTCGGTGGACGGCAAGGAATACGCCGCCAAGCACATCGTCATCGCCACGGGCAGCGAGAGCGTGCCGCTGAACGGCGTCGAGGTGGACGAGAAGAAGATCGTCACCTCCACCGGCGCGCTGGAGCTGGAGAAGGTGCCGGAGCACCTGGTGGTCATCGGCGGCGGCGTCATCGGCCTGGAGCTCGGCTCGGTGTGGCAGCGCCTCGGCGCGAAGGTCACGGTCGTGGAGTTCATGGATCGCCTCGCGCCGGGCCTCGACCTCGAGATCGGCAAGCAGTTCGAGCGCGCCATGACCAAGCAGGGCATGAAGCTCAAGCTCAAGACCAAGGTGACGGGCGCCAAGGTCACCGGCGAGGGCGTGGAGCTGACCGTGGCCCCGGCCGCCGGCGGCGAGGAGGAGAAGATCTCCGCCGACATCGTGCTGCTGGCCATCGGCCGCCGCCCCTATCTCGCCAGCCTCGGGCTGGAAACGGCGGGCGTGAAGCTGGACGAGCGCGGCCGCGTGCAGGTGGACGCGCATTTCGCGACCAACGTGCCGGGCATCTACGCGATCGGCGACTGCATCACGGGCGCGATGCTCGCGCACAAGGCCGAGGACGAAGGCATGGCGCTCGCCGAGATGATCGCGGGCCAGAAGCCGCACATCAACTACAACGCCATCCCCTCGGTCATCTACACTTGGCCCGAGGTCGCGACGGTCGGCGAGACCGAGGAGCAGATCAAGGCCAAGGGCGTGGCCTATAAGGTCGGCAAGTTCCCCTTCACCGCCAATGGCCGCGCGCGCGCCATGGGCGAGACGGACGGGCTGGTGAAGATCATCGCCGATGCCAAGACGGACCTGGTGCTGGGCGCGCATATCATCGGGCCGGATGCCGGCACGCTGATCGCGGAGCTGGCCATGGCCATCGAGTTCGGCGCGAGCAGCGAGGATGTGGCGCGCACCTGCCACGCCCATCCCACGCTGAACGAGGCGGTGAAGGAAGCCGCGCTCGCCGTCGAAGGGCGCGCCATCCACATCTGAGGGCGCGGGGCCTCGGTTCGGTCATACCGCGCCGGGGCCGTGTTTCCCGTGCCCGTTACGGCGGGTTCCGACCCGCCCTGCAGGCGGCGATCGCCCGGGATGCGGCGGCTACTCCCACGCGGCTGATCCGAAAGAGCAGCACGTCCCGCCACCAGACCTCGTGCGCGCCCGGACGGGCCAGCGTTTCGGGCTGGAAGGGCGTCTCGAACACCGCGACGAAGGTGCCGGAGCCCGCCTCGGTGACACGCAGGGCCGTCACCTGCCCGCCGGCGCGGTATTCCAGGCTCTGGGGCGGGCCACCCATGAGGAACTGCTGGCCGTCGGTCATCTGCCGCGCGGTGATGCCGCTGGGCGCGTCGGCGGCCAGGGCGAAGTAGAACCAGATCTCCTGGCCTCCTTCCGTCGAGGTGACGCTGGCCCGGCAGTAGCCCTGGAACGGCGCCCAGACCGACCATTGGCCAAAGCGGCGGTGCGCTTGGTCCGCCCCTTGCGCGGTGGCCAGTACCGGCGTCGCCAGGAGCAGACCCGCCAGAATCCACCCGATGGGCCTCATCGACTCTTCCCTCGCCCTGTCCCCGTATTTGGCCCCCGCATCGTGGCCCCGCATTCAATCCCGGGACAAATACTTTTCGGCCCGGCCGATCGGTTGCCCCCTATTCCACGCTCAGCCTGGCCCGGCGCACGATCGTCCCCCAGCGTTCCCTTTCGGTGACCAGGAATCGCGCGAAATCGTCCGGCGTCGGACTGGTCTCGATCTCCACGCCGTTCTCGACCATCCGTGCGCGGACACCGGCATCCTCGAGCGCCCCGTTCATCGCCGCATGCAGGCGCGCGATGACCTCCTGCGGCGCGCCGGCCGGTGCCAGGAGCCCGTACCAGGTGGCGCTGTCGATGTCGGGGAAGCCCTGCTCCACCGAGGTGCTGAGATCCGGCAGGATCGACGCGCGCTGACGGCCCGCGACGGCCAGCGCCCGCAGCCGCCCCGAGGCGAGAAAGGGCAGGAAGGGCGCGGCGGCATTGGTGATCATCTGCACCCGGCCGGCGACGACATCGGTCAGGGCCGGCGCGGTGCCGCGGTAGTGGACGAACTCGATCGGGAATTCGAGGGTGAGCGCGATCATCGCCCCCAGCGCATGCGCCGTGGTGCCCGCACCCGGCGTGCCGAAGGTGATGGGCCCATGGGCGCGCGCGAAATCGCGCAGCTCGGCGAGGTTGCGCGCGGGCAGCTGCGGGTTCACCGCGATGACATTGGGCCCGGCGCCAAGCAGCCCGATCGCGGCGAAGCCATTCGCCACGTCATAGGGCACGCGCGGCACGGTGAGGCTCGAGATCACGAAGCTGCCGCTGCCGGCCAGCAGCACCGTATAGCCATCGGCCGGCGCCTTCGCGACGAGGTCGTTGCCCAGCAGCCCCCCTGCCCCGCCGCGATTTTCGATCACGAGCGGATGGCCGAGCCGCGCGCCCATCGCCTCGGCCAGGATGCGGCCCACGATGTCGTTGCTGCCGCCGGCCGTGAAGGGGATGACGAGGCGGATGGAACGCGTCGGGAAGGAGGCCGTCTGTGCCTGAGTTTGGGCCTGGGCCACGGCGGGCGTGGCCAGCAATGCGAGCGCGATGCGTCGCCTGATCATCTTGGATATCCCTCGGTTTTGCCGAAGGATGATCCCGGTTCTCAGGCCCTGTCCAGCAGCCTCAGTTGCGCTTTTCCTGCGCGTTGCGCAGCAAAGCGAGGCCGCGATAGAGGCCGTGCACCATCTTGCTGTAGGGCAGCACCAGGAAGAGGGCGAGCACGAAGCCCAGATGGATCGCGAGCATCACGCCCATCGCGCCCGTATGCCGTACGATCAGCAGCAGCAGCCCCGTGATACCCACGGTGAAGAGCAGGCCGAGCATTGCGTATTCGCCGCCCAGCAGCCGCTTGGCGACGGGGCCGGGATCGGTCACCGTCTTCACCCAGAGTAGCCCGGCCGTGCCGATGCACAGCATCACGCCGCCCCAGGTGCCGAACTGCACCGGCAGGCTGAGGAAGGCATGCGGCGACTTCCAGCCGAAGACGTGATGATAGACCGCCCCCACCGTCGTGGCCGCGAAGCACAGCATGAAGCCGTAGAACATCGTCTGGTGGAAGATGCGCCGCGTCTGCGCGAAGCTGTCGTCGATGTCGTTGCAGCCATGGCCGCCACCGCCGAGATTGCGCAGCGTGAGGATGTCCACCGCCGCCGTCGCGACCGGTTGGGGCGTGATCGGCTTCTGCCCCGCGCCGGGGGCGGTGCCGCGCCAGTAGCGCACCCCCGCCGATCGTCATCGCGAGCACCGAATAGCCGAAGGTCAGCCCCGCCAGCCCCGCCATCAGCCAGTAGGGCACCACGCGGAAGAAGGCGCCCGTGCCGGTCTGCGCGGTGTAGAGGATCGAGGGATCCTGCAGGCCCATGGTCAGCAGCAGCACCAGCGTCACTGCCAGCACGGCCATCAGCGAGACGATGGTGCCGTTGCGCTCGAAGGCGCGGCCCATCGGCGCGGGCCACGCGTATTGCGCGTAGGATTCCGCGCGCAGGATCGCGAAGGTCTCGGGGATGTTCACGCCGAAGGGATGCGGCGGCGCGTATTGGCACGCGTGATAGCAACCCTTGCAGGAATGGCAGAGGTTCGCGAGATGCGTGAGGTCGCCCACGGCGAATTCCCGCCGCAGCGTCATCGCCGGGAAGACGGCGCAATAGCCCTCGCAATAGCGGCAGGCATTGCAGATCTCCATCTGCCGCCGCGCTTCGACGATGGCCCCCGATTCTGTTGTTGGGTATTCAGTTGCGGACATATTTCGCGGCCCCCTCGCCGGCCAGCCGTCCGAAGACGGTTCCGATGGTCATGCCGAAGCCGGCCAGATAGCCCTGCCCCAGGATATTGCCGGCCATGATCTCGCCGGACGCGAAGAGATTTCCGCTCGGCTTGCCATCCGCCATCAGCACCTGCGCACGCTCGTTCACCTTCACGCCCAGGAAGGTGAAGGTGATGCCCGGCGCGAGCGGATGCCCATAGAACGGCGCCTTGTCGATGCGGCGCGCCCAGTGGGTCTTCTCGATCTCGAGCCCGTCGGTGCGGCAGTCGTCCAGCTTGTTGCCGTGGAAGGTCCCGGGCTGAACCGCGGCATTGTACTCGTCCACCACGGCCTGAAGCTTCGTCGCGTCCAGGCCCAGCTTCTGCGCGAGCTCGCCGATGCTGTCGGCCTTCATCGGCGGGAAGACGCTGGGGAGGTAGTTGTGCAGCGCCTTGCTGTCGGTGATGGCGAAGGCGCGCTGGTCGGGCTGCTGCGCGATCAGCCGGCCCCAGATGGCATAGCGCTTGGGCCAGACATCCTCGCCCTCGTCGTAGAAGCGCTCGACGTCCTTGTTCACGACGATGGAGAAGGGCACGCAGTCGAGCCGCATGGCCAGCCCGCCATCCACCATCGGCGCGCGCGCGTCATTGGCGACGGCGTGGAACTGGGTGGGGTCGCCCACCTCATGGACGCCGCTGGCCAGCAGGTCCTTCAGCACCGTGCCCTGGGCATAGGGCGTGCCGCGGATCTGGAAGTTGTCGGCCGCGTCGCCCCAATACTGGCGCAGCCATTCGCGATTGGCCTGGAAGCCGCCCGCCGAGGCCACGATCGCCTTGAAGCGGATGCGCTGGGGAAAGCCGCGCCAGCTCACGATGGCCTCGGTCGCGAAGCCGTCCTGCACCGCGATGTGCTGCACCTCGGTGTCGTAGAGGATGGTGATGCCGAGCTTCTCCGCCGTGCGGTACATCGCGTTCACCAGCGCCTTGCCGCCGCCGAGGAAGAAGGCGTTGGTGCGCGAGAGCGACAGCGTGCCCGAGAGGCTCGGCTGGAAGACCACGCCGCAATCGGCGAGGAAGCCGGGCGCGTGCTGGCTCGCGCGGATGGTCATGCGCGCGAGGTCCTCATTGGTCCGCCCGCCGGTCACCCGCAGCAGGTCGTCCCAGTATTCCTCCTCGAGATAGCTCTCGGTGAGCACGCCCGTGGGCTTGGGATGCAGCGCGCGCAGGTTGCGCGTGTGGCGGCTGTTGCCGCCGCGCATCGGCTTGGGCGCATGCTCGGCGACGACGACGCTTGCCCCGGCCTGAGCGGCCGTGATGGCGGCGCAGAGCGCGGCATTGCCGCCGCCCACCACCAGCACGTCATAGGTGCGGGCGAAATCCATCCGCTCTTGTCCATTCCTCGATACCGAACGGTTGTATCCGGCTGTATCCGAACATGTCCAGATGGGTTAGTTTCCCCCCATGGAAGGCAATGCCCAATTCGGCCGCGCACAGGATGCCTATCAGCGGGTGCGCGAGGCCATTCGCGACGGCACCCTGCCCCCCGGCGTCCGCCTCACCGAAACCGATCTCGCCGCCCGCTTCGGCGTCTCGCGCACGCCCATCCGCCAGGCCATCGCCCGGCTAGAGGCCGAGGGCCTGCTCACCCACGAGCCCCGGCGCGGCCTTTCCGTCACCCGGCCGGACCACAGCCAGGTCGTCGAGCTCTATGTGATGCGCGAGATCCTGGAGGGCGCCGCCGCGCGCCTCGCCGCCCAGCACGCCAGCGAGACCGAGATCGACGCCATGGAGGAGCTGGTGGCCGGCGAGGTCGCGCTTTTCGCGGACGCGCCGCGCCTGGCCGCGGTGAACCAGCGCCTGCATGGGCTGCTCTACCTGGCCGCGCACAATCGCTATCTGCTGCGCAGCCTGGAGCAGCTGGCCGCCACCATGGCGCTGCTGCCCTCGCTGCTGACGATCGGCGGCCGCGCGCAACAGGCGCATGGGGAGCATCTGACCCTGCTCGCCGCGCTGCGTGCCCGCGATGGCGAGGCCGCGGCCGAGGCGGCGAAGCTGCATGCCCGCGCGGCCCAGCGCCAACGCCTCGCCTGGCTCGCCGACCTCTCCGGCGTGCCGCTCGCCGCGCCGGGCGCCGGGCCGGCCTGAAACACGCCGCAGCGCCTTGCCCCGAGGGGCCAGGGACATTAGGTCCGCGACATCTTTGCCGGCCACGGCAGGGCCGATTCCCGAGCTGATGAGTTCCCAGGCGCGATGATGACGGATGATCAGAAAGACGAGGTGCTGCGCATCCGCCTCGACGCCTATTCGGACTGGGTCAGCGCCCTGCGCCAGGGCAAGGCGGTCCCCCCCCCGAGGCGTCCGGGAATGACCCCCTCGCCCGGCTCGGCCGGGAGCTCCAGCTCCTCTCCGAGACCATCAGCCGCCGCGAATCCGAGCTCTCCCGCCTCAACCAGGTGGTGCTGACGGCCGAGCGCGAGATCCTGGTGGAGGATGTGCTCGACAGCATCTTCCGCGGCTTCGTCGGCATCATTCCCTATGACCGGATCGGCTGCGCCTTCCTGTCCTCCGGCGGCACCCGGATGATGTCCTACTGGGCGCGCTCGAACATGGGGCCGATGGCCATCAACAAGGGCTATTCGCGCCCCCTGCTCGGCAGCAGCCTTCGCGAAGTGTTCCGGACGGGCGAGCCGCGCATCCTGAACGATCTGGAGCGCTATCTCGCCGAGCATCCGACGTCCAAGGCCACGCAGCGGATCGTCGCCGAGGGCGGGCGCTCCAGCCTCACCTGCCCGCTCTTCGTGGATGGCCGCCCGCTCGGCGTGCTCTTCTTCACGAGCCACCAGACGAATGTCTATCGCGACATCCACCAGGCCGTCTTCCAGCAGATCGCCGGACAGGTCGCGATCCTGATCAACAAGAGCAAACTGTTTCAGGAACTGGTCGAACGGAACCAGTTCCTGCTGCGCCAGGCCGAGCAGCTCCGGGAGGTCGCCAATCGCGACGCGCTGACCGGCGTGCTCAACCGCCGCGCCTTCCTGCTGGCGCTGGAGCAGCACCTGCAGGCCAGCGCCGCCACGGGCAAGACATTGGGCCTGGTCATGGCCGACATCGACCATTTCAAGAACGTCAACGACACCTATGGCCATGCCGCCGGCGACAAGGCGCTGCGCGGCTTCACCGACCGCATCGGCGCCCTGCTGCGCCCTGGCGACTATCTCGGCCGCTACGGCGGCGAGGAATTCCTGCTCCTCATCAGCGATATCTCCGCCGCCGATCTCCCGGCCATCGTCGAGCGCTTCCGCGCGGCCATCGCCGATGAGCCCTTCGATCTCGGCGAGGTGCGCCGCTCGCTGACCGTGAGCTTCGGCGTCGCCGTCGTCTCAGAGGGAGGGATGCGCGCCGAGGAGGTCATCGCCACCGCCGACCGCGCCCTCTACGAGGCCAAGGAAGCCGGCCGGAACCGTTCCGTCATCGCGATCGCCACGGGCTGATTGCACGGCGGCGCGCCGGCCCTAAGCTGCCCGCCGGTAGCAGGAGCGATCGATGCCCGACATCCTCGGTTGGCGGAAGAAGTTCGGCGTGCTGGGGCCCTCCACCAACACCGTGGTGCAGCCCGATTTCGACATGATGCGCCCCGCCGGCGTCACCACCCATTACAGCCGCATCTTCACCCCCGATGCCGATGCGGTCAGCAACGAGACCTTCCGCGCCGGCGTGGAGCTCATCGGCCGCAACACGCTCGACGCCGTGCGCAGCGTGATGACGGCCCGGCCCGACTATCTCGTGATGGGCATGAGCTCCGTGACCTTCTTCGACGGCCTGGCCGGCGCCGACCGCTTCGTGCGCGAGGTCGAGGCCGAAAGCGGCGTGAGGATCAGCGTCGGCTCGCATTCCAGCGCGGCGGCGCTCCACGCCTATGGCGGCATCCGGCGCATCGCGATCCTCTCGCCCTATTGGCCGAGCATGAACGCCGAGGTCGCGCGCTACTTCTCGGACATGGGTTTCTCCGTCGTGCGCGACCGCGCCCTGCAATGCGCGCGCTGGACGGCCATCGCGGAGGTCCCGCCCTCGCTGCTGGCGAAGGAACTGCGCGCCCTGGACGGCGACGACATCGACGCCATTCTCCAGGTCGGCACCAATCTCTCGATGGTGCGCCTCGCGGCGGCGGCCGAGCTGTTCCTCGGCAAGCCCGTCATCGCCATCAACACGGCCACCTGGTGGCACGCGCTGCGCGCCAACGGCATTCACGACAAGCTGGACGGCTTCGGCCGTCTCATGGCGGAGTTTTAGAAGATGCGTTTCGACGAGATCACCGCCCCCAGGCCGACCGCCGAATCCCTGGCCACCGAGGCGAAGCGCATCACAGTTCTCCTCGATGAAGGCGCGCGGGAAGACGCCATTGCCGAGTGGGATGCGTCGCGCCGCTCCACCGACAGCTGGAGCGCGCTCGTCCATCTGCGCTTCGCGCAGGACACGACGGATGCGCAGGCCAAGGCCGCGCGCGAATATGCCGATGCCCTGGCGCCCGTCGCGACCGGGCACGAGGCCGCCATCAAGAGGCGCCTCATCGACGATCCGGATCGCGCCGGCGTGGAGGCGCTCGTCAGCCCCTACGTGCTACGGCTCTGGCAGACCGACGTCACCACCTTCGATCCCGCCATCGCCGCGGATATGGAAGAGGAGTCGAAGCTCACCGCCCGCTACACCGAACTCCTCGCCTCGGCGAGCTTCGAGATCGACGGCGCGACGGTGAACCTCTCCGGCCTCACCCCCTATGCCGAGAGCAATGACCGCGAGATGCGCCATCGCGCGGAAGCCCTGCGCTGGGCCTTCTTCGAGAAGAACGGCGCGGAGCTGGATGCGATCTACGACGCGCTGGTGAAGCTGCGCCACGGCATGGCGCTGAAGCTCGGCGACAAGAGCTTCACGCCGCTCGCCTATCGCCGGATGCGCCGCACCGATTACGACGCCGCCGATGTCGCGCGCTATCGCGACCAGGTGGCCGAGCATGTCGTCCCCCTCATCGCGAAACTCCTGGAATCCCGCCGCGCCGAGTTCGGCTGGGACGAGTTGCGCTACTGGGACGAGGCGCTGATCGACCCTGCCGGCAACCCCAGGCCCATCGGCGACCACGACACCCTCGTCGCCGCCGCGCAGACGATGTTCGACCGGATGGACCCGCGCCTCGCCGCATTCTACCGGATGATGCAGGCCGGCGGCTTTCTCGATCTGAAGAACCGTCCCGGCAAGGCCGGCGGCGGCTTCTGCACGAGCTTTCCCAATGCCGGCGTGCCCTTCATCTTCGCCAACTTCAACGGCACGCATCACGACATCGGCGTCTTCACCCATGAGATGGGCCACGCCTTCCAGTGCTGGGAAAGCCGCAACCTCCCCGGCATCGACCAGCTCTGGCCGACCATGGAGGCCTGCGAGATCCACTCCATGAGCCTCGAATTCCTAACCCATCCGCAGATGGGCCTGCTCGTCGGCGACGATGCGGCGGACCGCTTCCGGCGGATGCACCTCATCTCCTCGCTCGCCTTCCTGCCCTATGGCGTCTGCGTCGATCACTTCCAGCATGAGGTCTTCGCCAACCCCGACGCCACGCCGGAAGAACGCCACGCGATCTGGAAGCGACTCGAGGCGCGCTACATGCCGTGGTCGGATTACGGCGACATCGGCTACCTGGCGAAGGGCGGGCGCTGGCAGGCCAAGCACCACATCTACAACAGCCCCTTCTACTAACATCGACTACACGCTGGCGCTGTGCTGCGCGCTGCAGTTCTGGGTGAAGTCGCTGCACGATCCCAAGGCCGCGCTCGACGCCTATGTCGCGCTGTGCGAGCGCGGCGGATCCGCGCCGTTCCAGGAATTGGTGAAGTCGGCGGGGCTGGTCTCGCCCTTCGCGCCAGGGGCGCTCGCCGAAGTGGTTCGGGAAGCGGAAGCTTTTCTTGGGAGCCCTCGTTGACAGATATTCAGGCGGACCACTAGCTTCCCTCCCATGAGTGGCCTTCACCTCCGCACCGCAAACCGACGCCGTCGCTGCTTCCCAGCGGCGGCTTCCGTGGCTGCGTGCAGACAGGCCCCTCCCCCGGTGAACCCCGCTTCCTAGCGGTCCACCTCCGAGGCGGCATCAGCCCGCATCTTCGAACCCCCGCAGCCCCAGGCTCCGGGGGTTTTTCTTTGCCTTCATTCCAGCAGCAGGACACCACCATGAGCATTCGCGTCGGCATTGTCGGGATCAGCGGTTTTGGCGGCGGCGAGGCGATGCGCCTGGTCGCGAGCCACCCGTCTTTCGAACTCATCTACGCTGCGGGCGAAGGCAGCGCCGGCAGCCGGTTGGGGGACCGCTTCCCCGGCCTGCCGGCCAAACTGGCCGGGCTGGTGATCGAGAAGTGGGACCCCGCGGCCCTGCCGAAGCTCGACGTCCTGTTCGCGTCGCTGCCCACGGGCGCATCGGCCGAGACGCTGGCGCGCGTCCCCAGGGAGGTGAAGATCGTCGATATCGGCGGCGACCACCGCTACGTCGAGGGTTGGGCCTATGGCCTGGCCGACGTCTGGCCAGCCGAGATTGAGGGCCGGACCCGCGTCGCCAACCCCGGCTGCTTCCCCGCGGCGACGCTGACCGCGCTGGCGCCGCTGCTGGCCGAAGGGCTGATCGAGCCCGGCAATATCGTGATCGACGCCAAGACCGGCATCTCCGGCGCCGGCCGGGGCGGCGCCGACAGCCGCTTCGGCTATGCCGAGAGCAACGAGAACCTGGTGCCCTACGGCCTGCTCCAGCACACCCACATGCCCGAGATGGCCAGGACCATCGAGCGGCTGAGCGGCGGCAGCGCGGCCGGGCTGGTGTTCACCCCGCACCTGGTGCCGATGACGCGCGGCGTGCTCGCCACCATCTACTGCCGCGGCCGCGCCACCACGTCGCAATGCCTGGACGCGGCGCGGCGCTTTTACGCCGGGCGGGCCTTCATCCGCGTGACCGACAAGCCGCCGCAGACCAAATGGGCGACCGGCTCGAACCTCGCCTTCGTCAGCTACGCGGCCGATCCGGGAGCGCAACCTGGTGATCGCGATGGGCGTGGTCGACAATCTCGGCAAGGGAGCGGCGGGCAGGCCATTCAGAATGCGAACCTGATCTGCGGCCTGCCGGAAACCGCTGGGCTGGAGGGCATGCCCGTCTGGCCATGACCCGTCTGGCTATGAGATG
>NZ_CBDDFJ010000009.1:0-76722 GCF_965227005.1 Roseococcus sp. | reverse complement strand
CGGGACGTTCCTTCTGCCATGGCGCCGAATCGGCGCCTGCAAGAAGGGATCGCCAATATGAACACGTCGGACATCAAGGAGCATATGCAGGTCGTGGGCTCCTGCGGGAATCCGGTCGGCACCGTCGACCATCTTCAGGGCGACCAGATCAAGCTCACCAAGGACAGCGATCCGCACGGAAAGGGCCACCACCACTTCCTTCCCGTCAACCAGGTGAAGGGCGTCGAGAATGGCAAGGTCGTGCTGAACGTGAATTCCGAAGAGGCCAAGAAGGCGCTGAAGGCCCAGCCCGGCGCCTAAGGGTTTCAAGGCGCCGGAGCGTGCTCCGGCGCCGATTTCTATGCGCGATCGAAGACGAGGCCGCGGGCGCGGCCGGCGTTGATCGTTAATCTCTTCGCATCCGCCGATAGCACGGCATCCGCCCAGGCCGGATACAGCGCCGAGGGGATCTGGATGCGCAGGTTCCGCGCGCTCAGGGCCTGGATCCGCCAGGTCGAGGCGGAGGCGCGCACGGGGCCGCGTGCGCGGATGTTCCCCGAACGGATGCGCCAGTTCGTCGCCAGCTCGGCGCAATGCCAGTCGCCGTCCAGCTCCGGTGCTTCGACCGTCTCCACGCGGTGGAATTGCCTGCGGCATCCGGCATCGAACTCCACCTCCATGACGCCGTCCCTCGGCGGCGATGCGAGGAAGGGAAAGCTGCCCCGCAACGCCGCGAGCCGGCCATCCGCCGTGGCGGCAAGCGCGTAGGGCACGCCATGCATGCGGGCCACGCCGTCCTCGCCGAAATCGAGCGACAGGCCGTCCTCCTCGCAAAGCCAGGTGCCGACCATGGTCGCCGTGTCGATCCCGGCGGGGACGGGTTGGAGATCGGCGTCGCCCGACAGCGCCGCGGCCGCCGCCTCATTGGCCAGGAAGGAGGGGTCCATCCCCCCGTGATTGGCGATGGCGACCACCGTCAGCCCCTTCGAGGGGATGCGCAGATAGGCCGTCTTATAGCCCGGCCAGAGACCGCCATGGCTGACACTGGGCAGGCCGCGCCACACATCCACCTGCAGGCCGCGGGCGTAGCGTCCCGGCTCGCCATTGGTGAAGGGCACCAGCGCCTCCAGCTCCGCCGCGATGCCGCCCAGCGCGCCGCGATCCATGGCCTGGCCCCAGAGCAGCAGATCCTCGACGCAGGAAACCAGCCCACCCTCGCCGCCCAGCGGGAAGCCATGCTGCGCGCGGGTGAAGCCGCCATTGCCGTCGGGCAGATAGGCGGTGGCGAGGCCCGCGATCGGCACGGCGATTTCGGGCGTGTGGCGCGTGCGCGTCATGCCCAGGGGGGCGAAGATCCGCGCCTCCAGGAATTGCGCGAGGCTCTGGCCGGAGACCTGCTCCACGACCTGGCCCAGCAGGCGGAAGCCGCTGTTGGAATAGAGGTAGCGCGAGCCGGGCGGGAAGTTCAGCGTGGCCTGCCGGTCGATCCCCTCGTCCAGCTCGGCCTCGGTGAGCGGCATGCCCAGATCCACCCCGCCCAGCCGGTTCAGCTCCAGCATGTCGCGCAGGCCCGAGGTGTTGCGCATCAGATGGTCGAGCGTGATGCTGTCGGCCACGGCCGGCAGGCGCGGGAGGTGTCTGCGGACCGGATCCGAGGGCGCGAGCTTCCCCTCGCGTGCGAGCAACAGGATGGCGGCGCAGGTGAATTGCTTGGAGACGGAGGCGATGCGGAAGGTGGTGTCAGGCCCGATCGGCACGGCCAGCTCGATCGAGGCGAGGCCGCCCGAGCGGTGCAGCAGCACCTGTCCGTCGCGCGCGATGCCGAGGGTGGCGCCAGGCGCCCCGGCCGGCAGGTCGAGCAGGCGCTCCACGCGCCGCTCCAGGCGCAGCAGGTCGAGATCGGTCATTGGTCGCATTCCCCGGGGTTGCACCCAGACTAGCGGCAATGCGGGAGCCGTGAAGTGAGGGTGGCCATCCTCGGCGCCGGCGGGCATGGGCGCGCGGTCTGCGAGGCGGCGCGCGATGCAGGCTTCGAGGTCGTGGGCTTCCTGGACGACCGCGCGCCGCTGCCGGACGTGCTGGGCCTGCCCGTTCTGGGCCGGGAGGCGGCGCATGGGGGCCTGCCCCTGCTGCTGGCCGTGGGCGACAACGCCGCCCGGCTGGCGGCCGCGCGGCGACTGGGCGCGGCGCTGCCGGTGCTGCTGCACCCCTCCGCGGTGCGGGCGCGCAGCGCGGAGATCGCCGAGGGGGCGGTGGTGATGCCACGGGCCGTCCTCGGCGCTCAGGCGCGGGTGGGGCGGCTCGCCTTGGTCAATACCGGCGCCATCGTGGAGCACGACGTGGAGCTGGGCGAGGGCGCCCATGTCGCGCCAGGGGCGATCCTCTGCGGCGGGGTGCGGATTGGCGCGGGGGCCATGGTGGGGGCCGGGGCCGTGATCGCCCCGAATATCCGAGTCGGCGAGGGGGCGATCATCGGCGCCGGGGCCTCGGTCCTGGACCATGTGGAGGCGTTTTCACGCGTGGCGGGTGTACCGGCCAGAATCCTGCTGTGACAATTCTTTGCACGCGGGCAGGACCCGTCCGTCTGTTCCTCTGGTATGGCATCTAGAGGAAGGGTTAAGCTTTTCCTGCCCGAATGGTGTATCATTGCGGTACCAGCCGGCGCGCCGTCGGCGGCCCCGGATGGACAGACCAGCGGGAAGGGCGCGCAAGGCGTTTTTGGAATGAGGCTCTCTGCATGAAGTTCAAGGTCGGGACCACCGCCATCGTCGCCGGCGCCTTCGCGGCGGGCCTCATCGTCGGCCCGCAGGTCGCTGCCCTGGCCCAGGCCGATGGCGGCCGCGCGGAAACCTACCGCCTGCTGCAGCTCTTCGGCGATGTCTTCGCGCGCGTCCGCGCCGAATATGTCGAGCCGGTGCAGGATCGCGATCTCGTCGAGAACGCGGTGAACGGGATGCTGACGGGGCTCGACCCGCACAGCGCCTATCTCAATCCGCGCAATTTCCGCGACATGCAGGTGCAGACGCGCGGCGAGTTCGGCGGCCTCGGCATCGAGGTGACGCAGGAGAACGGCTATATCCGCGTGATCTCGCCGATCGACGAGACGCCCGCGGCCCGCGCCGGCGTGAAGCCGGGCGACTTCATCACCATGCTGAACGGCACCAGCACCCAGGGCCTGACCCTGCAGGAGGCCGTGGAGCAGATGCGGGGCGAGCGCGGCAGCGCCATCCGCCTCACCATCCGCCGCGAGGGCGAGCAGCGCCCCATCGAGGTCTCCATCACGCGCGACGTGATCCGCCCGCAGGTGGTGCGCTACCGCCTGGAGGGGAACGACGTGGCCTATATCCGCGTGACCTCCTTCAACGAGCAGACCGACACCAATCTGCGCCGCGCCATGACGGCGATGCGCCAGCAGGCGGGCGGCAATCTCAAGGGCGTCATCCTCGACCTGCGCAACAATCCGGGCGGCCTGCTCGACCAGGCGGTCCAGGTGTCGGACGACCTGCTGGAGCAGGGCGAGATCGTCTCCACCCGAGCCCGCCGTCCTGAGGACGCCCAGCGCTGGAACGCCCGCCCGGGCGACATCACCGGCGGCCTGCCGATCGTGGTGCTGGTGAACGGGGGCAGCGCTTCGGCCAGCGAGATCGTCGCGGGCGCGCTGCAGGACCATCGCCGCGCGGTGGTGATCGGGCAGCGCAGCTTCGGCAAGGGCTCGGTGCAGACCGTGATGCCGCTGGGCGGCAATAACGGCGCCATCCGGCTGACGACGGCGCGCTACTACACGCCCTCCGGCCGTTCCATCCAGTCCACCGGCATCGAGCCGGACATCGAGGTGCGCGCGACGCGCCAGGATCCCCAGACCGCCGCGGCCACGCCCGGCGCACGCGAGCGCGAGGCCGATCTGCGCCGCGCCCTTCGCGCCGAGGGGACCGAGGCGCAGAACGGCGCGGTGCCCCTGCCGCCGCTGAACCTGCCGGCCTCCGTCACCGAGCGCGTGCAGCGCCAGCCGCCCGAGGGCTTCCCCGCCCTCGATCCGACCAAGCCCGAGACGGATTTCCAGCTCCAGCAGGGGCTCGTGCTGATCCGCGCCATGGCCGCCCAGCCGCAGCGCCGGGCGCAGCGCTGACCCCGTGATGCCGTGACCGAGGATCCTGTTCCCCGAAGTCATGGCTGGCGCTGGCTGGGCCTCTTCTGGATCCTGGTGATCTGCGTCATCGGGGGCGGGGCCTTGCGGCTCGCCGCGCTCGGGCCGCCGGAGCGCCCGCGGGCCGTGCAGCAGGCATCCGTCGCCGATGAGCCGCCCGCCCCGGTCGAGGCGGCGCCTGCCATCGCCTGGAGCGCCCTGCAAACTCGCCTGCCGGCTGGGCTGCAGCGCTTCATCGATGCGAATCTCATCGAGGGGACGGCGTCCGGTCTCCTGCCGAAAATCGGGCCGGATGGGCTGATGCCGTTGCGGGCCTATGCGCGCGAGTTCGGCCGCGAGGAGACACGGCCGCGCGTGGCGCTGATCCTGGGCGGGGTCGGCCTGTCCCAGGCCCTGTCGGAGCTGGCGATCGACACCCTGCCGCCGACCGTGGCGCTGGCCTTCAACCCCTATGCCGCCCGGCCCGATCCCCTGATCGAGCGCGCGCGGCGGCGTGGCTTCGAGACGCTGCTCGCCATTCCGATGGAGCCGGCGGGCTTCCCGATGAACGATCCCGGCAACCGGGCGCTGCTGACCGGCCTGTCCTGGACGGAGAATGCGCAGCGGCTGGACTGGCTGATGGCGCGTTTCCCCGGCCATGTGGGGGCCGTCGGCGCGCTCGGCGCGATGCGGGGCGAGCGCTTCGCGGCCTTGGCCGAGCCCTTCTCCCGCCTGCAGATCGCGCTGGCCGATCGCGGGATGCTGTATTTCGATCCGCGGCCGGGTGCCGGCGATCCGCAGCGCGCCTGGGGGCGCGTGGCCGATGTGGTGGTGGACGATCCCGCCACGCGGGGGGAGATCGATGCGCGTCTGGCGCAGCTTGAGCGCGTGGCGCGGGCGCGGGGCGCGGCGCTGGGCTATCTCGGCGAGGTGACGCCCGTCGCGCTGGAGCGCATCGCGGTCTGGGCGGCCGGGATCGAGATTCGAAGCGTCGTGCTGGCGCCGGTGACGGCGGTGATGCGTCGCCCGCAGGGCGCGGAAACGAGCCGCCCGCAGGGCGCGGAAGCAAACCGCCCGCAGGGCGCGGAGGCGGCGCGGCCGGGCAATGCTACACGCGTGGTGAATCGCTAGGACAGGCTTCGATGACGCTCCCCTATCGCCCGAATGTGGGCGCCGTTCTGTTCAATGCGGCGGGGCTCATCCTCGTCGCGCGCCGTGCCGACATGCCCAATGCCGAGGGCGCGCCCGGCGGCTGGCAGCTGCCCCAGGGCGGGGTGGATGCCGGCGAGGATCTTCGCGTGGCCGTGCTGCGCGAGCTCGAGGAAGAGGTCGGCACCGCCAAGGCCGAGATCATCGCCGAGCACCCCGAATGGCTGAACTACGACCTGCCGCCGGAGCTGCTGGGCAAGGCGCTGGGCGGGAAGTTCCGTGGCCAGACGCAGAAGTGGTTCGCGCTGCGCTTCACCGGAACGGATGCGGATATCCGCCTCGACCTGGACCCGCATCCCGAGTTCGACGCCTGGCGATGGGCGCGGCTGTCGGAACTGCCGGAGATGGCGGTGGCGTTCAAGGCCGAGATCTACCGGCGCCTCGCCGTCGATTTCGCGGAATTCGCTTCGTAGCGCGGGAATGGGCCGGGCAGGGCGCCCGGCCTCAGAATGCGTCGAAGAAGAGCTTGCTCGCGAGGCCCATGCCCAGCAGCGCGAGGCCCATGGCCAAGGCCGGCCACCAGGTCCGCACGCCGTTCGCGATCACCAGCGCATTCACCGCCAGCGATCCGACGACCGCCACCACCGGCTGCAGCCAGTCCAGCTTCCAGAAGCCGAAGATGATGAGCGCGATCCACATGCCGAAGGAAAAGCGGCCGAGCAGCCGGAAGGCGCGGTCCGCGGGCGGATATTCCGGCCGCAGACCCGGCGTGCTGCACCGGTTCTCGATCATCCCGGCCACACCCAGGAACAGCATCGCGAGGAAATAGACGTTCATGCCCCTCTTTTGCCCGAGGGGGGCTCTCTTGCGAAGGCCGTCCCCATGGGGGAACACTGGCGCACGACCCCCAAGAGGATATCGCGTGAAGAAGTTTGCCAGCACCGAACGCTACATCGCCCCGCGCGAGCTGGAGGTGGCGGTCAACGCCGCGGTCGCCCTGCAACGCCCGCTGTTGGTCAAGGGCGAGCCGGGCACGGGCAAGACGGTGCTGGCCCAGGAGATCGCCCGCAGCCTCGGCCTGCCGCTGATCGAATGGCACATCAAGTCCACGACCAAGGCGCAGCAGGGCCTCTACGAATACGACGCGGTGAGCCGCCTGCGCGACGGTCAGCTCGGCGACGAGCGCGTGCGCGACGTGTCCAACTACATCATCAAGGGCAAGCTCTGGGAGGCCTTCACCTCCCCCACCCCGGTGGTGCTGCTGATCGACGAGATCGACAAGGCCGATATCGAATTCCCCAACGACCTGCTGCTCGAACTCGATCGCATGCAGTTCCACGTCTACGAGACGCGCGAGACGATCGTCGCGCATCAGCGTCCCATCGTCATCATCACCTCGAACAACGAGAAGGAACTGCCGGACGCCTTCCTGCGCCGCTGCTTCTTCCACTTCATCCGCTTCCCCGACCGGGAGACGATGGAGCTCATCCTGCAGAGCCATTATCCGGACCTGCGTTCGGACCTGGCGCGCGAGGCGCTGAACGTCTTCTTCCAGATCCGCGAGGTCGGCGAGCTCAAGAAGAAGCCCGCGACGTCCGAGCTGCTGGACTGGCTGAAGCTGCTGATGATCGAGGACATGCCGGCCGAGGCGCTGCGCACGAGCGACAGCAAGGTCGCGATCCCGCCGCTCTACGGCGCGCTGCTGAAGAACGAGCAGGACGTGCACCTCTTCGAGCGGCTGGCCTTCCTGAACCGCGCGCGGAGGTAATCGGGTGTTCGCGCCCTTCATCCTGGAGCTGCGGCGGGCGGGGCTGCCGGCCTCGGTCACCGAATGGCTCATGCTGATGGGCGCGATGAAGGAGGGCGTCGCCGATTACGATCTCGACGACTTCTACTACCTGGCGCGCGCCACGCTGGTGAAGGACGAGCGGCATCTCGACCGCTTCGACCAGGCCTTCGGCCAGTTCTTCAAGGGTCTTCAGCCCGAGACGACGCTGACGGGCGAGATCATCCAGCGCGAGCTTCCGGCCGAATGGCTGAAGAAGCTGGCGGAGCGCCTCTTCACCGAGGAGGAGCGCGCCAAGATCGAGGCGCTGGGCGGCTTCGAGAAGCTGATGGAGACGCTGAAGCAGCGCCTCGCGGAACAGAAGGGCCGCCATCAGGGCGGCAGCCGCTGGATCGGCACCAACGGCACCTCGCCCTTCGGCGCCGAGGGCTACAATCCCGAGGGCGTGCGCATCGGCCAGGAGCGCGGCGGCAACCGCCGCGCGGTGAAGGTCTGGGACAAGCGCGAGTTCCGCGACCTCGATGACGATGCGGCGCTGAGCTCACGCGCCATGAAGCTGGCGCTGCGCCGGCTGCGGCGTTTCGCGCGCCAGGGCGAGGCCAATGAGCTCGACGTGAACGGCACCATCGGCGCCACGGCGCGCAATGCCGGCACGCTCGACATCAAGATGCAGGCCGAGCGGCGCAACGCGGTGAAGGTGCTGCTGCTGCTCGATATCGGCGGCAGCATGGACGACCATATCCGCGCCTCCGAGGAGTTGTTCTCTGCCGCGAAGTCGGAGTTCAAGCACCTCGTCCACCTCTACTTCCACAACTGCCCCTATGAGCGCTTCTGGAAGTCCAATCGCCGCCGCCACGACCAGCAGACGCCCACCTGGGACGTGCTGCGCACCTATGGCCCGGACTGGCGCGTCGTCTTCGTCGGCGATGCCTCCATGTCGCCCTACGAGGTGGTGGAGCCCGGCGGCAGCGTGGAGCATTGGAACGAGGAATCGGGAAAGGTCTGGATGAAGCGCATCACGACGCATTTCCGGCGCGTCGCCTGGCTCAACCCGACGCCGCAGACGCATTGGGGCTATACCGCGACCATCGGCATGCTCCAGGAGGCGGTCGAGGGGCGGATGTTCCCCATGACGCTGGACGGGCTCGACGGCCTGTCCAAGGCGCTGCGCTAGCCGAGGCCGCGCAGGGCCGCCACGATCTCGCGTGGCCTCTCCAGCGGCGTCAGGTGGCGCGCGCCCTTCAGGATCTCCAGCGTCGCGCCCGGAATGGCCGCCGCGATGGCCCGGGCCATGGCCGGCGGCGTCGCGCCGTCCTCCTCGCCGACCAGCACCGCGGTGGGCGCGGTGATGCCATCGATCGCCGCGCGCAGGTCAAGCACGCCGAGCATGCCGCAGGCCGCCGCATAGGCCTCGATGCCGGTGCGCAGGAAAGTGACCTCCTGCGCCGCCTGCACCTGCGGATGCGCCGTGCGGAAGGCATCGCTCAGCCAGCGCGCGCGCTGGAATTCGAGCAGGGCGGCCATGCCGTCCTTCCGCGCCACACCGGCGCGGCGGGCCCAGTCCTCGGGCGCGGTCGGGCCGTACCAGGCGGTGGTGTCGATCGCGAGAAGCCCGGCCGTGCGCGTGGGATGCCGCGCGGCGAAGGCCAGGGCCACGCTGCCGCCCATGGAAGCGCCGGCGATGACGGGGCGATCCCATCCCGCGTGATCGAGCACGGCCGCCAGATCATCGGCCATCATATGGGCCGTGAAAGGGCCCGTGGCGACGGAAGCCCCATGGCCGCGGCAATCGAGCGCAAGCATCTCGAATTCGCCCGCGGCCTCCGCCACCACGGCGTCCCAGAAGTGGCGGTCGAGGGCGAGGGAATGGATCAGCGCGACGCGTGGCGCGCCGGCCGCGCCCGGCGCGATGGCATAGGCGATCGGGCAGCCGTCCTCGGCAAGGGCGAAGCGGGTCCGGTGCATCGCCGTCACTCCACCGCCGCCCCGGAGAGCGCCACCATCTCACGCCAGCGCGGCGCCTCCGTTCGCAGGAAGGCGCCCAGCGCCTCGGGGTCGAGCGTGCGGGAGGTGAAGCCCTGCGCGTTCAGCGCCGCGACCACGGCCGGGTCGCGCGCCGTGGCGATCAGCGCTTCGGACAGGGCGGTCACCGCAGCCGGTGGCGTGCGCGCGGGGGCGAGCACGCCGTACCAGCTGTTCACCGCGAAGCCGGGCAGCAGCTCGCCCACGGTCGGCACCTCGGGGATCTGCGGCATGCGGCGCTCGCCGGCCACGGCCAGGGCCGACAGCTGGCCGCCCTGGATGAAGGGGATGACGGCCGGCAAGGGATTGGAGGCGAGGTCGATCTGCCCGCCCAGCAGGTCCGCCAGGGCCGGCGCGCCGCCGCGATAGGGGATGTGCTGGAATTCCACCCCCGTCATGCGACCGAGCAGCGCGCCGGCGATATGGCCGGGCGAGCCGTTGCCGGCGGTGCCGAAGCTGTAGCCGCGCCGGTCGCGCTTGCCTGTCGCGATGAGCTCGGCGAGGGAGGGGCCGCCCGCGCGCGCGGCGATGATGACGGGGGAATCGGCCACCATGGCCACGGGCGCGAAGTCTCGCAGCGGATCCCAGGGCAGGTTGCGATAGAGCGCGGCGTTGCTCAGCACGCCATCGCCCCAGAGCAGGACGGTGTTGCCATCGGGCGCGGCGCGCGCCACCGCCTCGGCGCCGAGATTGCCGCCGGCGCCACCGCGATTCTCGATCACGATATTGCGCCGCAGCCGCGCGGCGAGCGGTACCTGGATCAGCCGCGCGACGACGTCGTAGCTGCCGCCCGGTGGGAAGGGCACGACGATGCGCAGCGGCGGAGCGGCCTCCTGCGCCAGCACCGGACGGGAGGCGAGCATGGTCGCGAGGCCGGTGAGCAGAAGGCGGCGCTGCATCTTTGTCTCCTTGTGGTGAGCCAGCCGACGGGGAGCGATAATCCGGGCGCGATCAGCCATTCGGCCGCAGGATCTGCCGCAGCACGGTGCCGTCCGACAGGCGATCGAAGCCCAGGTTGATCTCGTCGAGCGAGACGAAGCCGCTCTTCAGCTTGTCCACCGGCAGCTTGCCGCGCCGGTAGAGCGACAGCAGCATCGGCAGGTCGCGCTGGGGCACACAGCTGCCCATGTAGCTGCCGCGGATGCTGCGCTCCTCGCTGACCAGCGCCGCGTGGAGATAGGAGAACTTCGCCGCGACGTTCGGCAGCCCCGCGCTGATGGTGCTGCCGCCGCGCGCGGTGATGGCATAGGCCAGCTCCAGCGCGGGGATGCTGCCGGCGGTTTCGATCACCGTGTCCACGCCGCCATCCGTGGCGTCGCGCACGGCGGCCGCGCAATCGGCATTGCCGGCGAGGAAGGTGTCGGTCGCGCCCCATTCCTTCGCGAGCTCCAGCTTCTTCGCGCTCGTGTCCACGGCGATGATGCGCGAGGCGCCCGCCGCCACGGCCGCCATCAGCGCGTTCATCCCCACGCCGCCGAGCCCGACGACGGCGACCTCCTCCCCGGGGCGCAGCCGCGCGGTGTTGAGCACGGCGCCCGCGCCGGTCATGACCGCGCAGCCGAAGATGGCCGCGTCCTCCAGCGGGATGTCCTTGTCGATCTTCACCAGGCTGTCGCGCATCACCACCGCGAATTGCGCGAAGAGCGAGAGGCCGGAATTGTGGTTGATCGGCTCCCCGTTCAGCCGCTTGAGGCGCTTGGCGCCGGACATCAGCGTGCCCTTGGCGCGAGTCGCGAAGGAGGAGGCGCAGATGTTCGGCCTGCCGCGCACGCAATAGCGGCAATCGCCGCAGCTGGTGACGAAGAGCGCGATGACGTGGTCGCCCTCGGCCAGGCCCGTCACGCCCTCGCCCAGCGCGCGCACGATGCCCGCGCCCTCATGGCCGATGATGATGGGCAGGGGGCGCGGCCGCTGATTCTCCACGGTGGAAAGGTCGGAATGGCAGAGGCCGGCGGCGGCGATCTCGATCAGCACCTCGCCGGGGCCGGGCGCCTCGAGCTCGACCTCTTCGATCTGCATGGGCTTGGTTTCGGCATAGGGGCGCGGCATCCCCTGAGCGTGCAGAACGGCGGCCTTCATGCGCATGCGAAACTTCCTTCCCGGTTTCGGGGAGGCTGGACGGCGGCCTCGCGCCTGTCCAGCATCCGGCCAGGGAGAAATGCACGATGACCTGGGATCTCTACGCTATTCGTTACGCGACCAACCCGCGAAAGAAGGCGCGCGACAATTTCGTCATGGCGCCCGCGGATCCGCACGACACCCTGATGCCCATGGACTACTTCGTCTGGGCGGCGGTGAAGGATGGCCGCGCCATCCTGATCGACAGCGGCGCCGACAAGAAGTTGTGCGAGGCGCGCGGCAACGACTTCCTCCGCTGCCCGACGGAGGGGCTGCGCGAGATCGGCGTCGACGCAACGAAGATCGACACCGTCGTCAGCACCCATCTGCACTGGGACCATGCGGGCAACTTCGACAAATTCCCCCGCGCGCGCTTCCACGCCCAGGCCTGCGAGATCGCGCATGCGACCGGCCCCTGCATGTGCAAGCCCTTCATGCGGCGCGCCTATGACGTGGAGCAGATCGTCGACTTCGTCCGCCTCGTACATGGCGACCGCGTGCAGTTCCACGAAGGGGAGGGCGTGGTGGCGGATGGCATTACCGTGCGCCATGTCGGCGGGCATGCGGCGGGGCTTCAGGTGGTGCGGGTGCACACCAAGCGCGGCTGGGTCGTCCTCGCCTCGGACGCGATGCATTATTTCGCCAATGGCGAGACCGGGAACCCCTTCCCGGTGATCGTGAACGTGCAGGAATATCTCGACGGGATCGCGATGCTGCCGAAGCTGGGCGAGGGCCCGGATCACGTGATCGCCGGGCATGATCCGCGCGTGCGGGCGATGTATCCGGAGACGGCGAAGGACGTGTTTCGGCTCGATGTCGCTCCGGCGGGCTGAACCCGCCGGAGCCTGTCGGGGAGGGCATTCACGGCGGCCCGTGGGCCGCCGATCGCGCCCCGGCCGGTCAGCCGACCGGGTTGGTCAGCTCGCCGATGCCCTCGACGGCGATCTTCACCACGTCGCCGGTCTTGAGCACCTGCGGCGGCACCATGGCATAGCCGACGCCCTCGGGCGTGCCGGTCATGATCACGTCGCCGGGCAGCAAAGTGAAGCCCTTCGAGAGGTGATAGATGATGTCCTTCACGTCGAAGATCATCTTGCTGGTGCGGCTGGACTGGCGCTGCTCGCCGTTGATCCAGAGCTGGATGGCGAGGTCGGAGGCGTCGAGGTCCTCGGCGGGGATGATCCAGGGGCCGAGCGGGCAGGAGCGGTCGAGCGACTTGCCCTTGAACCACTGGCCGTAGCGGCGCTGCAGGTCGCGGCCCGTCACGTCATTGGCGATGGTCCAGCCGAAGACGTGGCTGAGCGCATCCTCCTTCGAGATGTTCGCGCCGGGCTTGCCGATGATGAGCGTCAGCTCCGCCTCGTAGTCCAGCCACTCCGTCACGCCGGTGGCGCCGTGGTCGGGGATGGTGTCGCCCGGGGCGATGACCGTGTCCGGCGCCTTGGTGAAGAACTGGGGGAACTTCGGCAGCTCGCTGCTGGTGATGCCGCGCGTGCGGTCACCCTCGGCGACATGGTCCATGTAGTTGCGGCCCACGCAGAAGATGTTGCGCGCCGGGCGGGGCAGGGGAGCCAGCAGCTTCGTCGAGGCCAGGGCAACCTTGGCGCCGGCCGGCGGGTTCGCAACCTTGGCGCGTATCGCGGCAACGGCGGAGGCCCCTTCGGCGATCACCGCCGCGAGGTCGGCATAGGCGAGGCCCGCGGCCTGGAGGTCCAGGATTTCGGAATCGCCGAGCATGGCGCCGGGACGAGGGCCCGAAGGGCTTGAGAATGTTACGAGTTTAAGAGCCACTGTTCGTTCCTCCGGTAGGGCAGGCGCAAGGGGAAGGCCTGATTTTCGAAATGGCAAGCCCCTGCCGGCGCGGAGTAATAATTCATATACTTTTCTCATTCATGACACGTTAAAATTCCATCCTGGGGAGAGGCTCGATGTTGCCGCGACGATCGACGCTTCTGGCGTTGCCCTCGGTCTCCCTGTCCGTGCGGGCGGCAAGCGCACAGCCCCGCGACGGAGCGGGGCCGGCCGAATGGCCTGCCTTCCGAGACCGTTTCATGCTGAGGGAGGGGCGGATTGTCGACACCGGCAACCAGAACATGTCGCATTCCGAAGGGCAGGGATGGGGCATGCTCGGCGCCGTCCGGGGCGACGACCGAACCAGCTTTGATCGCCTTCGCGGCTGGACCATGCGGCACCTCAAGCGGCCCGCGGACGAGCTCTTCTCCTGGCGCTTCCGCCCGCAGGCCGCCCGTCCGGTCGACGATCCCAACAACGCGACGGATGGGGATCTGTTCATTGCCTGGGCATTGATCGAGGCCGGCGATCGCTGGGGGCGGAGGGAATACACGCTTCAAGGCCAGGCGATGGCCAGGGATATCCTGCGTCTTCTGGTCGGCGTCGCCGGCCCATATTCCGTGCTTTATCCAGGGATTCACGGGTTCAGCCGAGACGATCACGTCATTGTAAATCCTTCTTATTATGCCTTTCCCGCGATCCGGGCGCTCGCCGCCGCGCTGCCGGATCCGGCCTGGCTCAACCTCGCTGCCGATGGGGTGGCCCTGCTGCGCGAGGGCCGGTTCGGGCGCTGGGGCCTGCCGCCTGATTGGCTGCTGATCCGCCGTACCGACGGCCAGCTGGGCCTGCCGCCCGACTGGCCGGCACGCTTCTCCTATGACGCGGTGCGGGTACCCCTCTACATGGCCTGGGTCGGGCTCGGCGATGAGCCGGGACTGACCGGTCCGGCCGAGTTCTGGAGCGATCCAGGGCACCGGCATTTGCCTGCCTGGGCCGATCTCACCACCAACGGCATTTCGCCCTATGCGGCCTCGCCGGGCATTGCGGATGTGGCGCGGCTGGCCGCGGCGCATCGATTCGGCAGCGAGCCGGCCAGGACGCCAGGCGCCCCGATATCCATGCCCAATTACTATTCGGGCGCGCTCAGTCTGCTGGCCGCGCTGGCTGCCCGAGATTCAGGCATGGCTTAACGACAACACATCCTTAAGATTCCTTCCCGTGTCGAAAAAATGGTTTGCGGGAACGAAGTTTGTAGGCATTCTTCGCGTCGATCGAATTGGGAAGTTGAGTAGCAATGGCGAAGGAACCGGACGTAGCGCGTGTCGCTGCGGCGTTTAACGCGCCTGGGCTCAAGTATCGTAGCTTCGGCAATATGCCGGTCCGCAACGATGCGCCCCGCAGTGAAGCCGCATCCCAGGATCCTGAAGCCGTTTTGCGTGAAATCCGCGCCGCCGCCGCGGTCGCGCGGTTGGCCGAGGTTGAGGCGGCCGCAGCGCCCGTCGAGGTGGAAGTTCTTCCGGCCGCGTTGGAAGCCGAGGAGCCGACCATCACGATGGTTCCCCTCGTTACCGTAGCTTCCGAGGAGGCCGTGCCAGTGGAGCCGCCGCAGGCCTCCCCGCCCATCGCCGTGGCTCCGCCGGCCGAAGCCGCGATCGTGGAGCCTCCGCCGGTCCTGGCCGCCGTGCCGCCGCCGCTTCCCATCTCGCTGCCGATCGCCGCGGCGCCACCTCCGCCCGTCTTGGTTGCCGTCCCGGCCGCGCCAGGCGCGATGCCGCCGGCGCCCAGGCCCACCGTCGTGGCCGTGCCACCGGTCCTGCCCGTGGCGACCAAGGTCGTGGCGGCGCCTCGCGCGCCCGCGGAGCCGGCTGCCGCCCCGCCGTCCGTTCCTCCGCTGGCGGTGGTCGTCCCGGCTGCTCCGGCGCCCGTCGCTGTCCCGCCGACGCTTTCGCCTCCCGCCGTTCCCGAGCCCAAGCCGGCCGCGATCGACTGGGCCGCCCTGGCCTCCACGGCCCGTCCGGCCCCTCAGGCCGTTCGCGAGACCGAGATCGCCGCCTTCGCCGTGGCGCAGCCCGCGCCCGTGCCGACGGAGTTCAGCCTGCTCGACGCCATCGGTCAGATTCCGGAGCCGTCCCCCGCGCCGCCGCCGCCCGCTTTGGGCGGAACGCTCGCGCGGCTCCGCAGCCAGCTTGCCGGCTCTGCCGAGCAGCCCTTGCCCAGCCCGTCCTTCCAGGCCGTCCCGACCGGCCTGTCGTCCGCCCCTGCAACCGGCGCTTCCGCCGGGGAGGGCATCGTGCCCGCGTCGGCCGTGACAGTTCCTTTAGGGGAGGTTATGCGTCTGATAGCTGCGGGTAATCCGCCCGCCGCGTCCCCCATCGATACGTTCCGCGCCGCCTTGCGGTCGTCATCGTCCTTCTAGACGCTGGAGGCATCATGCCGCTCATCTGCTTCGCTTCCCCCAAGGGAGGTGTCGGGAAGACCACCCTGGCCGCGAATGTCGCCGATGCGATGCGCCGTCAGGGGCGTCGCGTCATGGTCATGGACTTCGACCCGCAGAACACGCTTCGCCTCCACTTCGGTGTGCCCCTCACGGATGGGGCCGGCTTCATGACCGAGCTGCCCAAGCGCCCCGATTGGCGTGAGCTGGTGCGCCAGACTTCGTCCGGCGTGATGCTCCTGCCGCACGGCGCGATCGATATCCGCGGCGCGCTCGGGCTCTTCCATTCGCTGGAGCGCGATCCGGAGCTGCTGGCGGCCCCGATGCGCGCGATCCTGTCGGATCCGAGCCTCCTGGTGATCGCCGATACGCCGCCCGGCGCGTCGCATTCGCTCAATATCCTCGCGCCGATGTCCGCCATGGTCTGCGCCGTGCTGCTGGCCGACGCGACCAGCGCCGCGCTGGTGCCCGATATCGACAACGGCCGCTTCCTGGGCGCCGGCACCATGGCCGCGCTCTATGCCGGCCGGCTGCGCGTCGTGCTGAACGGCGTCGATCCCAGTTCGCGCCTCTCGCGCGCGGCGGCCGAGACGGTGGCGCGCCACCTGGGCCCACGCCTGCTGGGCGCGATCTGCCGCGAGGAGATCGTGGCCGAGGCATTGGCCGCCCAGCGCCTGGTGCTCGACATCGCGCCGAACAGTCAGGCGGCGGAGGATCTGCGCGAGATCGCCCGGGGGATCGAGGCGGCACTGCCCTCGGTGCCTGAGCCCTTCAGTGCAAATTGGGGTGCTAGATGAGCGAAGTTGCTGCGCGGAAGGAACGCCTCGCGCGTCTCCCGCTTATGCGGAACAAGTGGTTCGGCTGGCTGGTGACCATCGTCGGTCTGATTGCCGCCGCCGCCGTCATCACCGTTCCCATGCAGCCCGAGCAGCAGATTATCTTCGCGATCGGGGGCTTTATCTTTTTCCTGATCTTCAATCGTTTCGAGGGGCGCACGATCACGCTGCTCCTGGCGCTCCTCTCCAGCGTCATCTCGCTGCGCTACATCTTCTGGCGCATGACGGAGACGCTGGACTTCAGCAGCTTCCTGCAGACCTTCCTTGGCACCGGCCTCCTGCTCGCCGAGGTCTATGCCGTCACCGCGCTCATGCTGGCCTATTTCCAGACGCTCTGGCCGCTCGAGCGCAAGCCTGCCCCGATGCCGGCCAATTCCGACGAATGGCCGGTGATCGACGTCTTCATCCCGTCCTATAACGAGCCGCTGGACATCGTGCGCCCGACGGTCTTCGCGGCCCTCGCGCTCGACTGGCCGGCCGACAAGCTGAACGTCTACCTGCTCGATGACGGCCGGCGCGAGGATTTCCGCCGCTTCGCCGCCGAGGCGGGCTGCGGCTACATCATCCGCCCCGACAACCGCGGCGCCAAGGCCGGCAACATCAACCACGCGCTCGGCCAGACGAGCGGCGAATACGTCGTCGTCTTCGACTGCGACCATGTGACGACGCGCGGCTTCCTGCAGCTCACCGTGGGCTGGATGCTGCGCGACCACGGCCTCGCGATGGTGCAGACGCCGCACTACTTCTACTCGCCCGATCCCTTCGAGCGGAACCTCGTCGCCGGCCAGCGCGTGCCCAATGAGGGTCTGCTCTTCTACGGCCTGATCCAGCAAGGCAATGATTTCTGGGGCGCGACCTTCTTCTGTGGCTCCTGCGCGGTCATCCGGCGCACGGCGCTGGAGGCGGTGGGCGGCGTGCCGACCCAGACCGTGACCGAGGACTGCCACTGCTCGCTGCGCATGCAGAAGCTCGGCTGGCGCACCGCTATCTGCGCGTGCCCCTGGCCGCCGGCCTCGCGACCGAGCGACTGATGCTGCATATCGGCCAGCGCATGCGCTGGGCGCGCGGCATGATTCAGATCCTGCGCATCGAGAACCCGCTGACCTCCCGCGGTCTGAATCTGGCCCAGCGCCTTTGCTACTTCATGGCGATGTTCCACTTCCTCTTCCCCCTGCCGCGCTTCGTGTTCCTCACCGCGCCGCTGGCCTTCCTCGTCTTCGGCGAGAGCATCATCGCGGCCTCGCCGCTCGCCATCGTGGCCTATGCCGGGCCGCATATCGTCCATTCGGTCGTGACCAATTCGCGCATCCAGAAGCGGGTGCGCCATTCCTTCTGGTCGGAGATCTACGAGACGGTGCTGACCGTGTACCTGCTGCCCGTCACCCTCGCGACGCTGCTCGATCCCAAGCGCGGCCGCTTCAACGTCACGGACAAGGGCGGCACGCTGGAGGAAGGCTATTTCGACCTTCGCGCCGTGGGTCCGAACATGGTGCTGGCGGGTGCGCTGGTCTTCGGGCTGCTGCTCGGCATCTACGGCCTCGCGGTCAATCCGCCGGCGAGCCTGGAGTTCCAGGCCTATGCCCTCAACGTCACCTGGGCGACCTTCTGTCTCGTCACCGTCCTGGCCGGTCTGGCCGTGGGCCGCGAACGCCGCCAGGTGCGCGAGCGCGCCCGCGTGGCGGCCGAGGTGCGCACCGCCGTGATCCTGGGCGATGGACGGCGCATCGAAGGCGTCTCCGAGGATCTTTCCCTCGGCGGCGCGGCGCTGCGCATGGTCTCGCCCGGGGAGCTCGGCGAGGACAGGCTCGTGATGGTGGAACTCGATGCCGGCTCGCAGATCGTGTCCGTGCCCGCCGAAGTGCTGCGCTGGCAGGATGGCCGCGTGAACCTGCGCTTCCTGCCGCAGGACATCCATGACGAAGGCAATATTGTTATCGCCACGCTCGGGCGTGCGGATGCCTGGGTGGACTGGGATCACATCCGTGCCGACCGTCCCCTGCGATCGCTGAAGGAAGTGCTTGTGTCTATCGGTGGTCTCTTCTCTGGCGGTTCGCAGTTCAGCTTCCGCAACCGGCGCCGGCGCCCGGCGGATCTGCCGGATCTCGCTCCCGCCACGGCGCCGGAAGGCGCTCCGGCGCGCTCGGCCCGCAATGCGGCCGTGCCGGCCGCCGTCGGCGCGGCGCTCCTGCTCTTCGTCTCGGGCGCGGCCTTCGGCCAGACCCGCACGCCCGGTTCCGCGCTGAACGCGCCGGGCACCGCGGTTCCCGGCGCGCCGATCCTCTCGCCAGCGCCGGGGGCACTGCCCCCGCCGCCGAGCCTGAGCGCCGCTCCGCCGTCGCCCGCGGCGCTCTCGCCTTCGCCGAGCCTGCCGCCGCTTCTCGCGCCCGCGCCGGTCGCCGCGCCCCAGCCTTTCGCGCCGATGCTCCAGCCGGCCGCCTCCGAAACCAATCCGCTGATGCAGGCGGAGGGCCAGGAGGCGCCAGGCACCCGCACCGAGACGCGGACGCTGCGCCAGCTCGGCCTGCGCGGGCCGATGCAGATGCGCGGCGTGTCCGATCTCCAGGGCATTCTCTTCGGCGTGCGCGGCGATGAGGTCGTGACCTCCGCGCGGCTGATCCTCCAGGGCGCGACCTCGCCCGCGCTCATCCCCGAGCTCAGCCAGATCGCCTTCACGCTGAACGAGCAGTTCGTCGGCACGGTCCAGCCGGACCGCGCGCGGCCGGCCTTCGGTCCGCTGGAATTCCCGATCAACCCGTTCTTCTTCGCGGATGTGAACCGGCTGAACTTCCGCTTCACCGGCCGCTACGCGATCGAGTGCAACGACCCGCTCTCCGGCCTGCTCTGGAGCACGATCTCGGACAATTCGACGATCTCGCTGCGGCTGGAGCGCCTGCCGGTGACGCGCGACCTCGCACGCCTTCCCGAGCCCTTCTTCGACCCGCGCCTGTTGCGCGAACCGCTGGTGCTGCCGATCGTCCTGCCGGATGCGGCGAGCAACGAGGCCCTGCGCTCGGCCGCCATCGTGACCTCCTGGTTCGCGGTGCAGGCCGATTATCGCGGCGCGTCCTTCCCCGTCGCGACGGTGATCCCGCCGCGCGGCAATGCCATCGTCGTCACCACGGGCGTGGACGCGATCCCCGGCCTCGTGCTGCCGCGCCTCGAAGGCCCGACGCTCGCCGTCGTGCAGAACCCCTCCGATCCGCTCGGCCTGCTGCTCGTCATCGCCGGACGCAACGGCGAGGAGGCGGTGACGGCCGCCACGGCGCTGGGCGTCGGCCGCGAGGCGCTGACCGGCGAGCTCGTGACCATCCAGGACCAGGCCATTCCGCCGCGCGTGGCCTATGACGCGCCGCGCTGGGTCCGTACCGACCGTCCGCTGCGCTTCGGCGAGATCATGGATCCGTCGGAGCTGCAGGCCTTCGGCTATGTGCCCGGCCCCATCGCCGTGCCCTTCCGCACCGCGCCCGACCTCTACACCTCGCGCGAGCGCGCCCTGTCCTCGCTGGTGCGCTTCCGCGCGCCGCCGGGCCCGATCATGGACGTCGCCGTCTCGCGGCTCGACGTCGCGATCAACGACATCTACCTGCGCTCGCTGCCGCTGCGTGCGGCCGACCTGACCTGGCCGCTCAGCTGGGTGCAGCGCCAGTTCGTCTCCTCCGAGGTGGACGAGGCGCAGATCGCGCTGCCGAGCTACATGCTCTACGGCCAGAACGAGCTGCAGCTGCGCTTCGACATGCGCCCGCTGCATCGCGGCGACTGCATCGCGGTGCCGGGCGACATCCGCGCCTCGGTGGACCCCGACAGCACCATCGACCTGACCGGCGCCTATCGCTTCGCCACCCTGCCGAACCTGGCCTATTTCGTGAGCTCGGGCTTCCCCTTCACGAAGTTCGCCGACCTGTCCGAGACGGCGGTGGTGTTGCCGGAGCGGCCGAGCCAGCAGGAGCTGGAATCCTTCCTCACGATGATGGGCCGCATCGCCGCGCTGGTGGGCTATCCGCCGGTCAATATGCGCGTGATCCGCCCGGGCGCGTTGCAGGAGAATGCCGACAAGGACCTGATCGTGATCGGGACCCTCAGCCGTCAGCCCGCGCTGCAGACCCTGCTGCGCGACGCCGGGCCGCTGCAGGCCGATGGCAACCGCCTCACGGTGCGCCTCAACGACGGCATGGGCGACTTCCGCAATCTCTTCGGCGGCGAACGGCGCGGTGAATTGGAGCGGGTCTCGGCCCAGCTGGCCGCGCCCGGAGAGGCGCTCGGTGCGCTGATCGGCTTCGAGAGCCCGCTGAAGTCCGGCCGCTCGGTCGTCGCGCTGACGGGCTCCAGCCCGGCCGGTCTGGAATCCATGGTGATCGCGCTGCGCGACCCTGAGCAGGTGCCGCGCGTGCAGGGCGATCTCGCGCTGCTCTCCGGTGGCCGCGTCTCAGCCTTCCGCGTGGCCTCGACCTATCAGGTCGGCACGCTGCCGCCCTGGCTCTGGCCGGAATTCTACCTGGGCAACAATCCCTGGTTCCTGCTCGGCGTGCTGCTGGTCGTGCTCATCCTGGTGCCGGCGCCGCTCTACTGGATCCTGCGCCGCCGCGCGGCCCAGCGCCTTCGGGAGAGGTCGGCGTGACGGCCCGCGGCCTGCGCGGACTCCGCTAGCATGGCCAGGGCAGCACTTTCCCGTCGTGGCCTGCTGGCGGTACCCGCGGCCCTCGCGGCGACGGCGGCTTCCGCCCAGCAGTCCGGCCTGGTGCAGGTTGGCGCGCAGGGCTGGCTGTTCCCGGTGTGGGACAAGATCGACGGCCTGGACCAGGCGGCGCTGCGCGACACGGTCCAGGTCATCACCAATGCCGTCACGGCGCTGCGCGCGGGGCGGATGGATGTGGTCATCTGCCTCATCCCGTCGCGCAAGCGGCTGATGCGGCAGTACATGCCCGCCGGCGCGCGCTACCTGCCCGAGGTTGAGCGCCGCTACGCCCTGCCCCTCGCCGAGGCGCGCCGGGCCGGGGCCCTCGTGCCCGACCTCGACGCGCATTTTCGCGGCGTGATGCAGCGCGAGCCGGGCCGGCAGCTCTTCTGGAAGACGGATACGCATTGGACGCCCGTGGGCGCCGAGGTCGCGGCGATCGAGGTCGCGAGGCAGATGCGCGAGCAGCTGGGAATGCCGCCCAGCTCACGTCCCGGCACGCGGATGGGCGAGCTGCGGCCGATGACGCTCGCGGCTGGCGATCTTGCCCGTTACGCGGGCCAGCGCGGCACGGTCGGCTCGGAGGAATCCTGGATCCGCCAGATCCTCGGCGTCGAAGGGCCGGCCGCTCTGCTGGACGACGACACGACGGATGTCACCGTCGTGGGCACGAGCAACGTGCAGCCGCGCTTCGGTTTCCAGCCGGTGCTGTCCAATCAGATCCTGCGGCCTGTCGGCCTCTTCTGGAAGCCGAACAATCTCGGGCCGTATTTCGCCCTGCTCGAATATCTGAAGAGCGAGGATTTCCGGCGCAACCGTCCGCGCGCCCTCGTCTGGAATCTCCTGGAGCCCGATATGGTGACCTCGACCAGCAGTTCCGCCTGGGGGCAGGTCGCCATGCCGCCCGCGACCTTCATCTCCGAGATCCGCCGGCTGGTGGGGGCGTGATGCGCCGGCTCTGCGCGGCGCTGGCCGCCGTCCTCCTCGGCGCGCCTTTCGTCGCGACCCAGGGCCAGGCGCAGAGCCAGGTCTATGATCCGGTGCCGCCGCGAGGCTCGGCCTATCTGCGCATCGTGAACGGGCTGACGGGCGAGGTTCAGGCACGGCCGGACTTCCTGCCGGCGCAGCGCCTCGGCACGGCGCCGGCGCAGCGCATCATGGCCTATACCGCGGTGGAGAACGTGGCCGGGCGCCAGCTCCGCCTGGAGTTCCAGGAGGGCCAGGCCCGCGGCTCGGTGACGATCCGTGTCGAGCCCGGCAGCTTCAACACGGTGCTGCTGCATCCGACGGCGGGTGGCATTGGCGCCACGGCCGTGGTGGACACGGCGGACTTCAATCAGACCCGCTCGCGCATCGCCTTCTACAACGTCCTTTCGGACTGCCCGGCGGCGACGCTCGCGCTGCTGCCCTCCGGCCCGGCGATCTTCGAGGGCGTGCCCGCGCTCGGCACCCGGGCGCGCAGCGTCAATCCCGTCACGGCGCAGGTGCGCGCCAGCTGCGACGCCCGAGCCGCCGCGCCGATCGCGCTGCAGGGGCTGGAGGCGGGAGGCATGTACAGCATCTGGCTCATGGGTTCCGGCAGCAACGTCGCGGGCTTCCTCACGCGCGATACGACCGCTCGGTATCAGCGATGACGCGCGGGGTGGCATCGGCCTGGCCCCGGCAGCCGAGGCGACCCGCATCCTGCTCGAGGCCTTTTCAATGCGAATGACGGTGACGTGACCGTTATTGGCGCAGGCAATATGCAGCCTCGCTTCGCCTTGCCTGAATACCTGAAAAATGAAGGGTGCCGGCGGCAAAGACCAAAGGCCATCGCCTGGAATTTGCGAGACATCACCACGCGATATCGCCCTTAGGGGCACGGGAGAACGTCGGTGAAGCTATCCGGGCCATTGCGGCCTTCAGGGCTGCTGGAAGGCAAGGCCTTTCCTTCAGTGATCGCGGTGATGGGCGTCTCCGCGTTGCTGCTGGCCTCCGTGTCGTCGAGCGCCTTCTCACAGTCCGATGCCCGGGTGAGTGGCGGGGCGGCGACCACCAACCTGATCGAGCAGGCCCAGTTCTGGCAGCAGCAGGGACAGAACGAACGCGCGCTGCAGGCCTATGAACGGCTTCTGACGGTCGAGCCCAACAATGTCGAGGCGCTGGCGGGGGCGGCGGAGGCCGCGGCGGTCACCAACCAGGCCGCGACGGCGCAGCGGTATCTGCAGCAATTCCGGCGGATTGCGCCTCAGGATCCCCGCCTCTCCCGCCTGACCGATCTGGTGCGTCTTCTCAGCGAGGATTCGGAAACGCTGACCGCCGCGCGGAGCCTCGCGAGCTCGGGCCGCAATGCCGAGGCGGTGGCGCGCTACCGCCAGCTGTTCCGGGACGGCGCGGTGCCCTCGGTGCTGGCGTCCGAATATTTCCAGACGCTCGCCGCCTCCTCGGAAGCCGGCTACCGCGAGGCGGTGCAGCAGCTCGGCCAGCGCGTGGCCGCCGCGCCAAACGATCATCGCCTGGCGCTGACCTATGCGCAGATCATGACCTATCGCGAGGACACGCGGACCGACGGCGTGGACCGCCTGGCCCGGCTCGCGAGCCAGCGCGCCGTGCGCGAACCGGCGCGGCTGGCCTGGCGCCAGGCGCTGCTCTGGCTCTCGGACGATCCGGATTCCGCGGCCCGCATCGGGCAGTACCTCGCCCTCTTCCCCGGCGATCGCGAGCTGCAGACCAAGATGCAGCTGGCCCAGACGGGGGGCGTCACGCCCGAGACGACCGCGCGCGTCCTGGGCTGGCAGGCGATGAGCGAGCGAAATCTCGCCGAATCCGAACGGCGCTTCAACGAGGCTCTGGCGCTGAACGCCGAGGATCCCGAGGCGCTCATGGGCATCGCGATCCTCCGCAAGGGCCAGAACCGCCTGGCCGAGGCCCGGCAGCTCCTTGCCCGCGCGATCGCCGCCGCCCCCGATCGCGAGGCGGAGCTGACGGCGCAGCTCGGCGACCTGACCGCGCGCCATTATGGCGGTGGTGGCCGTGGGGCGGGCTGGGTCGTGGGCCCTTCGGTCCAGGGTTGGCGCGCCTTGTCGCGCGGGGACCTGGACGGGGCGGACCGCTTCGCGCGTCGCGCTTTGTCGGGTCGCGGGCAGGAGCGGCTGGATGGGGAGATGATCCTCGGCCAGGTGGCGCTGCAGCGGCGCGACTTCGTGACCGCCGAGGCGCGCTTCCGCAACGCGCTGTCGCTGCGCCCCAGCCTGCGCGACGCCCAGACCGGGCTGTACTTCGCCCTCTCCGGCCAGAACCGCATCGCCGAGGCGGATGCGCTGCAGCGCGAGGCGGGGCTCTCGCTGGCCGGCGCCGGCGCCTCACAGGCCATCGCGCGGCGCGACCGCGCCGCCCTGCTGGACGACCCCCAGCAGCGCCTCGCCGAACTGCAGCGCGCCCTCGCGCTGGATCCGGGCAATGCCTGGGTGCGGCTGGACGTCGTGCGCCAGCTCAAGGCCCTGGAGCGCCTGGACGAGGCCCGCGCGCTCCAGGCGACGATGGAGCAGGACAGCTCCGCCGACGCCTCCATGGCTGCGGCCCTGCTGGCCATCGAGGACGAGCGCTTCGGCGCCGTCGTCGCGCTGCTGGACCGCGTGCCGGTCCGCCTGCGCAACGCCGACACCACGCGCCTGCTGGCCAGCGCCCGGCGCGAATACGAGGTCCGCCAGCTCGAACACCACATCCGCGAGGGCCGCCCCGGCGCGGCCGAGGCGCTGCTGGCCCAGGCCGGCCGGCGCGACCCCGCCTTCCTGAGCGGCCCCGCCGTGGTGCGGGCCTTCACGCGGCTGGGCGACAGCCGCGGCGCGGGCCTCGCCGCGCGCGCCGCGCTCGCCGCCAATCCGCAGACCACGGCGCAGAACCGCATCGACCTCGCCAGCGCGCTGCTCGACGCCAACCGGATGGAGGATGCGGCCGCGCTGCTCAACCCGCTCGCCGCCGATGCCCGCCTGCCGGTGGAGACGCGCCGCGAGCTGGCCCGCGTGATGGAGCAGGGCGCGGTGCAGCAGACCGACGCGCTGAACTACCGCCAGGCGCCCGAGGAGGCCTATCAGGCCCTGCGCCCCAGCCTCGCCGCGCAGCCGGCCAGCGTGCCGCTCAACATGGCGCTGGTGCGCCTTTACCTCAGCGCCAACCGCTTCGACGAGGCGCGCCAGCTGGCCCAGGCCGTGCTGGAGCGCGAGCCGCGCAACCTGATGGCGCGCATCACCATGATCGACGTCGCCGCCGCCCAGGGCCATTACCGCGAGGCCGAGGCGCTGCTGACCGAGACCGCCTTCTTCTACCCCGGCGACACCCAGCTGCTGATGGCCGAGAGCCGGCTGGCGCGCGCGCGCGGCGACCGCGTGCGCACGCTGCAGGTGCTGGAGCGCGTTGCCGCGCGGCGGCTGGAGCATCTGCGCCAGAGCGGCCAGATCGTGGAGGCCGAGCAGACCGCCCAGGCCTTCAGCCCCACCCGCCGCGCCACCACCTCGCGCCTGACCGACCCGACCTCGGTGCAGATCGCGAGCGAGCTGGTGCGCGCGCGCGACGAGGCCGCGACCTGGCTGCAGGCCGGCATCCAGATCCAGAACCGCACGGGCGAGCCGGGGCTGTCGCGCACGCTGACCGTGGTCGCGCCGGTCGAGGTCTCCACCCCCGTGCCGGGGATCGGCGGACGGGTCGTGGTGGGGCTCGACGCCATCTCGATGAATGCCGGGCGGATCGCCAATACGACGGCGGCGGGGCGGCAGTTCGGCAACAACGCGCTGCTGCCGCAGGGCGAGTGGCGCCGGCCCAATGCGGCGGTGGACGGCTATGCGCTGCGGCTGGCCTATATGCGCAACAACTTCCGCGCCGATATCGGCTCCACGCCCATGGGCTTTGCCAACCCCACCGTGGTGGGCGGGGCGGAGGTGGTGCCGCGGATCAACGAGCAGCTGCGCGTGCGCCTGACCTTCGAGCGCCGGGCGGTGACCGACAGCATCCTCTCCTATGCCGGCCAGCGGGAGCGCAACTTCGTCGCCAATTGGGGCGGGGTGGTGCGCACGGGCGGGCGGGTGCAGCTGGAATACGCCCCCACGGGGCGCTGGGGGGCCTATGCGGGCGCGGGGGCCTATGCGGTCGAGGGGCAGAACGTCCAGTCGAACAAGCGCATCGAGGCCTCGGTGGGCGCCTATTACAGCGTGCTGCGCCAGCCCCATCAGAGCCTGACCCTGGCGGCGGGCGCCCTCTACACGAGCTACGACCACAATCTGGGCGGCTTCACCTTCGGCCATGGCGGCTATTTCAGCCCGCAGCAGAGCATCCTGGGCCAGGTGCAGGCCGAGTATATCGCGCGCTGGGGCGACTGGTCGTTCCGCGGCGTGGGCGCGGTGGGCTACCAGAACTACCGCACCTCCGCGAACGCGATCTTCCCGACGAACGGGGCGATGCAGGCGCAGCTGGAGGCGGCCGCGCAGCTGGACAACACGCTCGCGACGCGGGTGCCGGGCCAGCGCAGCGACGGGCCGACGGGGTCGATCTTCGCCAACCTGGAATACGCGCTCACGCCCAACTTGCGCCTGGGCGCGGCAGGGCGCTACGAGCGGGTGGGCAATTACGAGGACGGCGTGGGGTTCTTCTATCTCAGATGGCGCCTCGACCAGCCCAGGCGCGACCTGCAGCCCTTCTACGACGGCGCCGCCTACCCCACCCTCAACACCAACGACCCCATCCAGTCCTCCTTCGGACAGGGAAGACCCGAATGGGTCCAACTGCCCTCAGGCGCCGCTAGACCAACCTGGTAGACGGATGATGCGCCAGATCCTTCTGACGGTTGCGCTGACGTTCGGCCTGTCCGGGGCAGCGCTGGCGGCCTGCCCGGTTCCGCCGCGCGGCCAGCCGCTGCCCGCCGAGGCGGTGTCCAGCCAGCAGGTCTGGCCGCCGTGGCGCGCGGGCGTCGCTTCCATGACCGACCGGCTGCAGCGGAGCAACGTCTCGCCCGCCCGCATGGTCTTCCTCGGCGACTCCATCACCGAAGGATGGCAGGCGCAGATCTTCCAGCAGTTCTACGGCCATCGCACGGCCATCAACCTCGGCATCGGCGGCGATGCGACGCAGGGGATGCTCTGGCGGCTGGGGAACGGGCATTGGCCGGCCGGGCTGCGGCCGCAGCTGATCGTTCTGATGATCGGCACGAACAATATCGGCTACGACGCCACGGCGGAGAACACGGCGATCGCGATCGGGGCCGTCGTCGCGAAGCTCCAGCAGCTCTCGCCGAACTCGCGCATCCTGCTGCTGGGGCTCCTGCCGCGCGGCGCGACGGCGGCCGATCCGCTGCGCGGGCTGGTGGAACAGACCAACCGGCTCATCGCGCCCTGCGCCGACGGGCGGCGGGTGGTCTTCGCCAATCCGGGGCCGATGCTGCTCGACGGGGCGGGGAACCTGGCGGACTACGTGTCCTTCGACGGCCTGCACCTGACCATGGTGGGCTATGCGATCCTGTCGGCGGCCATCGAGCCGGCGGTGCGCCAGCTCCTGCCGTGAGCTCGCGCTACCGCGCGAAGAAGGCCCGCTCCTCGGCGGTGATGGGCTGGCCGATCACCCGCTCCGGAATCTCCCAGACGATCAGGCGCGGCGGCGCCTCGCGTAAGGTCGCGCCCGCGAAGTAGTCCGCCGCGGCGCCGGAGAAGCCGCCGCCGGCCCGCGCCAGGTTCGTCACCTTGGCGCCCAGCGCCTCCTGCAGCGCGCCGTGGAAATTGGCGTTCACCGAATAGGACGAGCCAATCAGCGCCACCTGCGGCGCGCCGGCCTCGTCCAGCAATCCGCCGGCCGCCTCGGGCTCGCTGGTATGGGCCAGATGCTGGCGGTCGATGGGCGGGCGCAGCCCGTCGGGCAGGATGTCGAGGCCCATCAGTCGCAGCAGATCGCCGGGGCCGGGGGTCAGCGCGTCGTCGCGCGTCGTCGCGAAGCCGCCCGGACGGTCGATGCCGACGCCCTGCGCGCGCGCCGCGATGGCCTGCGCCGCCGCCGCCGCGCCGTCCTGGTTCCAGTGGGTGTCGGTCCGCCAATAGGCGTCCTGCCGAGCTGCCAGCGCCGTGAGCGGCTCCAGCAGTGAGACGGGGGCGAGGTTCTTCGTCCGTAGCGCGCCCACCAGCCGCTCATACCGCGCGGCCGATTGCGCCGAGAGCGGCGCGCCGCAGAGCCGATCGCCATGCACCCGCGCCTTGTCGGGCACGATGGCCACGACGAGGGAGATGTTCTGCGCGGCCAGGCGGTCGCGGATGCGGGCCAGGGCGTCCACGCGCTCGGCCATCACGGCCTCGGCCTCGGGCCAGGGGCGCAGCTCCTCGGTGAGGAAGAGCCAGCCGTCGCAGCCCACGCGCACCTGCGGCCCGCCCGAGCGGAAGAGCCCCCAGCGGAACAGCCCGCCGGCGGCGCGCGCCCAGGGATCGATGGGCAGGTTGTGCGCCATGATGTGGTTGATCGCCCCGGCCGTGCGTCCGGCGAGGAAGGAGGCGCCGTTCAGCGTGGGCTGGAGGCGCTGCTGCGCGGCGGGCAGCGCGATGGCGCGCAGGCCCTCGGTGAAGCCCCAGGCCAGGACCGCGATGACCAGCATCGCCTGCCAGATCGCGATGCGCCGAAGCCAGTTCTGCATGGTCGCGGCTCCCTCAGAACTGGAAGTAGAGGAAGGGGACGGCGGCGCGGCTGTAGAGCAGCGTCATCCCCAGCACGAAGCCCGCCAGGGGGGCGGCGGCCCAGCCGTAGCGCCAGACCGCGCCCATCCGATCGACCGGGCGCAGGAAGGGCAGCCGGTCGCCGAGCAGCGGCAGGTAGATCAGCACCGCCGCGATCAGCATGCACCACCACTGGTCGGGCGTGACCTGCCAGGCCAGGGCGTCGGAGATGCGCAGGCTGCCCGGGGTGAACATGGCGCCGTACATCGCCAGGGCGCTGGTCACGTCATGCGCGCGGAAGGCGACCCAGCCGATCACGACGGCGAGCATCAGCAGGATATTGCCGAGGACATAGGGCATCGGCCCATGGCCCGCGCCGCGCCAGGCGCGATGAAGGGCGAGCAGGCTTCCGTGCCAGAAGCCCCAGAAGATGAAGGTCCAGTTGGCGCCGTGCCAGAAGCCGCCGATCACCATGGTCATCAACAGGTTCACATAGGTGCGCACCGGGCCTTTGCGGTTGCCGCCCAGCGAGATGTAGAGGTAGTCGCGCAGGAAGCGGCTCAGCGTCATGTGCCAGCGCTGCCAGAATTCCTGGATGTTCCCGGACAGATAGGGGTTGTTGAAGTTCTCCGGGAAGCGGAAGGCGCACATCTGCGCGAGGCCGATGGCCATCGCCGAGTAGCCCGCGAAGTCGAAGAAGAGCTGCAGCGTATAGCCGAGGGCGCCGGCCCAGGCGTCGGCCATGCTGGGGTCGGGCAGGGCGTAGACCACGTCCACCATGGGCGAGATGGTGTCGGCGATCAGCACCTTCATGCAGAAGCCGATCATGAAGCGCCGCGCGCCGAGGCCGAACTTCTCCAGCGTGTGCACACGGTTCTTGAGGTCGTCCTCGATCTCGGCGTAGCGCACGATCGGGCCCGCGATGAGCTGGCTGAAGATGGCCTTATAGGCCGCATAGGCGATGAAGTTGCGGCTGACCGGAACGGTGCCGCGCCAGACGTCGACGAGATAACTGACCGATTGCAGCACGTAGAAGGACAGGCCGATCGGCAGGATGATCTCCGACCAGGCGGACGGCGTCAGGCCCAGCGCGGTAACCGCGTCGTTGAAGGTCTGCACGCCGAAATTCGCGTATTTGAAATAGGCGAGCACGCTGAGGACCACGACGAGCCCGAAGGCCAGCAGCCGGTTCTTCCTCGGGCCCGTCGGCGCACGATCGATCAACCGCGCCATGGTGAAGGTGAAGACCGTGACCGCGATGAGCAGGCCGAGGAAATCCACGCGCCACCAGGCATAGAAGCCCCAGGACAGAAACAGGATCGTCCAATTGCGATGCCGCGCCGGCGTCAGGAAGTAGAGCGTGAAGAACAGCGGCAGGAACAGAAAGAGGAATTCGAAGGAGGCGAAGATCATCGGCCGCGGGCCTCCTTGCGGGGCATCGTCCGGATCAGAACCGTACCGCGAAAGGCGGCGACGCAATCAATTGCGCAGGCCATGACTTTCCTCAAATTCGCGGGGGGACGCGACTCCCCTTTGCATCGGAAATTGAGGGTTTGCAATGCCCGCATCGCGTGTTTTCCGACGGTGTTGTACGCATGCACCGCGTGTGCGCGACGTGGATTTTCACCCTGTGGCTTTCTGAATTATGGTCTAAGGCCATCCAGGATTCTTGGGGATCGCACGTGCCGGATCAGATGAACGACCAGAACGCGATCACCTATTTCGCCCGGCGCGGCGTGGCCACGCAGTGGCGCACCTTCATGCGCGCCATGATGGAGACCCTGGAGGGCCATCTCGACACGCCCGGTCGCGAGGGGATGTTGCGCCTGGTCGGCGCGCGCATGGCCGCGCTGATGCCGCTGCCCGCCTGCGCCACCCTCGCCGAGCTCGAGGCGCGCATCAACGACACGCTGGCCGCCATCGACTGGGGCTATGTGCAGATGAGCCTCGACATGAACAATCGCACCATGGTGCTGCGCCACGTCGCGGCGCCGCAGGTGGGGACGCATGCGGATCTCGCCGGAGCCTGGATCGGCTCGGTGCTGGAGGGGCTCTATGCCAGCTGGCTCGGCAGCCAGCCCGGTGCGGAACCGACGGTGCCGGTGCGCAAGGGGTCGGCGGACGGCGCGTCGCTGCTTCTGCACTACGCGAAGATCGCGGCTTAAAGCCGGAGCCGGGAATGCGCTACCCGCCCGCTGCGGCATGCGCCCGCAGATGCGCCAACTCCGCCACCAGCAGCGTCGCCTCATGCGTCGCCGCCAGCACGACCTTCGGCGCTGAGCCGGCCTGGCGCGCCTCCTCCCAGCGTGGCGCGCAGAGACACCAGCGATCGCCTGGGCGGAGCCCCGCGAAGCCGTATTCCGGACGTGGCGTGGACAGGTCGTTCCCGGTGGCTTTGGAGAAGGCGAGGAACTCCTCGGTCATCTCCGCGCATACCGTGTGCAGGCCGATGTCATGTGCGTCGGTGTTGCAGCAGCCGTCCCGGAAGTAACCGGTGAGCGGCGCCATGCTGCAGGGCAGCAGCACGCCGCCGAGCACGTTGCGCGCGACGGGCCGCTCCTCGCGGCGGGGGATGGAACCGTCAGGCATGCGCCATTCCCGTCGATGGCCGGACGGAGACCGATGGCCGCCGTCCGGGGAGTTCAGGCTTACGCCGCGGCCTTGATGGCCGCGGCCTTCACATCGTCGCTGACCGCGCCGGCGAAGGTCTCGAAGTTCTTCTCGAACAGCCCGACCAGCTTCTTCGCCGTCGCGTCATAGGCGGCCTTGTCGGCCCAGGAGTCGCGCGGGTTGAGCACATTGGCCGGAATGCCCGAGACCGCCTTGGGGATGGCGAGACCGAAGAAGGGCTCCTGCACGAACTCGACCTGGGCCAGCGAGCCATCCAGCGCGGCGCGCAGCAAGGCGCGCGTGTGCTGGATGCTCATGCGGCTGCCCGTGCCGTAGGAGCCGCCGGTCCAGCCGGTGTTCACCAGCCAGACCTGGGCGCCGTCGCGGGCGATCAGCTCGGCCAGCATCTTGCCGTAGACCTCGGGGTGGCGGGGCAGGAAGGGCGCGCCGAAGCAGCTGGAGAAGGTCGCCTGCGGCTCCTTGCCCAGGCCCTTCTCGGTGCCGGCCACCTTCGCCGTGTAGCCCGACATGAAGTGGTACATGGCCTGCGCCGGGGTCAGCTTGCTGATGGGGGGCAGCACGCCGAAGGCGTCGGCCGTCAGCATCACCACGTTCTTCGGCAGGCCGCCCATGCCGCCCGGCTGCGTGTTCGGGATGAACTCGATCGGGTAGCAGGAGCGCGTGTTCTCGGTCAGCGAGCCGTCCTCGAGGTCCAGGCGGCCGCGCGCATCGGCGACGACGTTCTCCAGCACGGTGCCGAAGCGGTGCGAGGCGTTCCAGATCTGCGGCTCGGCCTCCTGGCTCAGCTTGATGACCTTGGCGTAGCAGCCGCCCTCGAAGTTGAAGACGCCCTTGTCGGACCAGCCATGCTCGTCATCGCCGATCAGCGCGCGCTCGGGATCGGAGGAAAGCGTGGTCTTGCCCGTGCCGGAGAGGCCGAAGAACAATGCCGTGTCGCCGTCCTTGCCCACATTGGCGGAGCAATGCATCGGCAGCACGCCCTGTGCCGGCAGCAGCCAGTTCATGACGGTGAAGATGCTCTTCTTGATCTCGCCGGCATAGCTGGTGCCGGCAATCGCGATGATCTTCTGGGCGAAGGACAGGCCGATCAGCGTGGTCGAGGTGGCGCGGCCGCCATCCTCGGCCGGGACCGATTCCAGCTCGGGCGCATGCAGGATGGTGTAGTCGGGCGTGAAGCCCGCGAGCTCGGACTCGGCCGGGCGGATGAACATGTTGCGCGCGAAGAGTGCGTGCCAGGCATTGGTCGTGACCAGGCGCACCTTGATGCGGAACTTCGGGTCGGCGCCGGCATAGAGATCCTGCGTGAAGAGCTCCTTCTGGCTGCCGAGGTAGCCGCGGACGCGCTTGAGGAAGACCTCGTACTTCGCCGCCTCGAGCTTCTGGTTGACCTTGCCCCACCAGATCTGAGCGGTCGTCTCGGGCTCATCCACCACGAACTTGTCGGCGACCGAGCGGCCGGTGTGCTGGCCGGTGATGCCGATGAAGGCGCCCTCGGCGGAGAGGCGACCCTCGCCCCGGAGCATGGCCTGCTGAACCAGCGAGGCCGCCGTCAGATTGGCGTGGACGCTGGCGTTGGAGACGCCGGTGCCGGCGAGGGGTTCGGTCATTGGTGTATTCCCAGTGGAGCAGACAACCGGGATTGATCGCAGCACCCGGCACTCGCTGTTTCGCGGAAAGTTGTGATTGAATTAGGGCAGCTAAGCTGCTGTGGCAATGTGATTGTGGTCGGGGCGGTCACGGAACGTCCCAAAATATACGAGACGGTGCTATTATTGCGATAAGGTATTGTTCCGGCGGCCCTCTTTCGCGGCGCGGATGAGTTCCCCGCGAACGGCCTGCGGGTCGGCGGCCGGGACAGCGAAGTGCAGTCGGAGCACCGTCTCCTCCAGCACGAGATCCAGCCCGTCCACATCCACCGCCGCCAGCCGCCAGGTGCCGGAACCGCCACCGAGCAGGCCTTGCGCGATGGCGGCCAGCGCATCGGGATGGTCCTTGTTCACATGGGCGATGATCTCCGCCTCGGCCGCGGCGATGGCCTTCACGGCCGCCGGATCGGGCCGCAGATCCTCCACTCGCAGGCGCGCGGCCCGGGCGAAGCCGCCGACCATCTGCGCGCCGGCGGGCTTCACTCGCCAAAGTGCGAAATCGCCGAAATCGGCATAGAGGGCGGCATAGGGATGCCGTGCGAGCCAGCGCGCCTTCAGTTCCGGATCCTCGATCCGCTCGGCGATTCCGGTGAGGGTGACGCGCGGCGCGGTCTGCGGATTGGCCTCGGCCGCGGCGCCGGCGAAGAGCAGGGCGCAGCGCGGCTCGCGCATCAGCTGCCGGGTGTGCTCGGCCAGGGTGGAGAGCCAGAGCAGCGGCGCGAGGTCCGGCGCGCAGGCCGGCGTGACGAGGCCGGCGAAGGGCTGCCCGTCCAGCTGCGTGGCGAGGGTCGCGGAACGCGCGCCGCGGATGATCTTGCGGGCCTGGAAGGCTGGGTCGTCGGTCATGGGCCCAGCCTGGGGCGCGGAGGGGCGGGGCGTCCACCCGGCCCGAGCTCTTCAGGCTCTCCTCAGAAGAAGGAGCAGGTGAAGAGAGATTTTTGCGTGTAAAGAATGCTTTACACCAAATAACATCACCTATTGCGGGAACGGGCGGCCGCCGATGATGCGGGTCTGTGGCCGTGCGACAACTTCGCAAGCGCGATCAATCCGACCTGCGGCATACACTCCCCATGCCGATCAAGACCAACACCCTCACCGACCACGCCGCGCGCATAAGTCGGGCCGTCCATCATCTCTCCGGACGGCTGGAGTGCACGCCGAGCCTGGAGGAACTGGCCGATGTCGCGGCCTTCTCGCCCTATCATTTCCATCGCGTCTACCGCGCGATGATGGGCGAGACACCGACCGAGACACTCACCCGCCTGCGTCTCTCCCGCGCCGCCGCCGCGCTGATCCGGACCGAGCAGCCCATGGCTCGCATCGCCCGCGAGGCGGGCTACGGCTCGGTCGCCGCCTTCACCCGCGCCTTCCGCGAGGCCCATGGCCTCCCGCCCGGCGTCTACCGCCACCGCGCCGGCATCGGCGCCATCCTGGAGCATGACATGACCGAAGTGACCTTCACCGACCTGCCCGCCATGCACCTCGCCACGCTGCGCCACCGGGGCGCCTATACCGAGATCGGCGGTACCTTCGAGCGGCTCGCCACCTGGGCCGGCGGCAGCGGGCTCGCCGGGCCGCAGACCCAGTTCTACGGGCTTTACTGGGACGACCCGCATACCGTTCCGGCCGACCAGCTCCGCTCCCGTGCGGCCATGACCGTCCCCGAGGGAACGCCGCTTGCCCCAGAGGTGGAGGCGCTTTCCCTGCCGCCGCTGCGCTGCGCCCGGCTGCGCTTCCAGGGCCCCTATAGCGAGCTCGAGGGCGCCTATGACCGGCTCTATGGCCAATGGCTCCCCGCCAGCGGCGAGGAGCCGGCCGAGCATCCTGTGCTGGAGCATTACCTCAACGATTGCCGGACCCTGCCGCCGGCCGAGTGGCTGACCGACATTCTTCTGCCGCTGAAGCGGAGATAGTTGCAAATCTGGCCGGATGCGTCTGTTTTGTGCCTGAATCGCTGCCTATGAAGGGCGACAAGGAGGCACCCATGCCGCAAACCATCGCTCTCGTGGACGACGACCGCAACATCCTGACCTCGGTCTCCATGACCCTGGAGCAGGAGGGCTACTTGGTCCGCACCTATACGGACGGCGAGAGCGCGCTGCAGGGCCTCATGGGCAAGCCGGCCGACCTCGCCGTGCTCGACATCAAGATGCCGCGCATGGACGGGATGGAGCTGCTGCAGCGCCTGCGCGCCCGCAGCGCCATGCCGGTCATCTTCCTTACCTCCAAGGACGAGGAGGTGGACGAGCTGATGGGCCTGCGCCTCGGCGCGGACGACTACATCACCAAGCCCTTCAGCCAGCGCCTGCTGCTGGAGCGCATCCGCGCGCTGCTGCGCCGGAACGAGGCGATGAAGCAGGAGAGCAGCGGCGTCGTCGCCGGCGGGCTGCTGGTGCGCGGGGACCTCACCCTCGACGAGACCAAGCACACCTGCATCTGGAAGGGAAAGCCGATCCAGCTGACGGTGACCGAATTCCTGCTGGTGAAGGCGCTGGCCCTGCGCCCCGGCCTCGTGAAGAACCGCGACCAGCTGATCGACGCCGCTTATGGCGAGAACATCTATGTCGACGACCGCACCATCGACAGCCACGTGAAGCGGGTGCGCAAGAAGTTCCGCTCGCAGGACGACGACTTCGCCCAGATCGAGACGCTCTACGGCATCGGCTACCGCTACAAGGAGCAGTAGATCTCGGTGAGCGCCGTGACGCGGAGGCAGCCGCCCCGCTCGCGCGCGTCATGCACCTCGCCCCAGATGCCGCGTGGGATGAAGACGGGGCGCATCCCCGCCGCGCGGGCCGGCTCCACGTCGTTGTCGATGCGGTCGCCCACATAGGCGATCTGCGCGGGCTCGGCGCCCGTGGCCTTCAGCACCTCGTCGAAGAACCTCGCATCGGGCTTGGACACGCCCCATTGGTGCGAGGTGGCGATGAAGTCGGCATCGAGGCCCAGCGCCGTCAGCGCCTCGGCCACGCCGGCCGGCTGATTGCCCGCGATGCCGATGCGCAGCCCCGCCTTTCGCAGCGAGGCCAGCCCCGCGCGAACATCGGGATAGAGGTCGCCCTCGCCCGGAATCTCCAGCCCGTTCAGCCGCGCGCGATGCGCCTTGATGTCCACCTCCGGCGCGAGCGCGCGGATGGTGCCGCCGATGCCCTTCTCAGCCGCGATGCCCTCGCGCAGCTTCTGCGTGAATTCCTCCTCGCCCAGCTTCAGCACATCGGCCCAGCCGCGGATGAGGCGCGCCTCGTCCACCAGTACGCCGCCGACATCGAAGACGACCCAGGCGATCACCAGCTGAGCTCCATCACGGCGATGCGATTCTCTGCCAGCGGCACCGCGCGGCCGACGAGCTTCTCCTCGTTGTACAGCGCATAGACCGGACTGCCCGCGCGCGCGGCCGGCAGGTTGCGGCGCGCCGCGGCGATGCTGGCGATGCCCTCGCGCTTCTCGGCGACCTCCTGGTCGTCGATCAGCACCACGTCGCGCGGCCAGGAGAAATAGCCGCGCGGGCGGGTCAGCCGCACGAGGCAGCCGGCCGCGCGCTCCGTCTCGGTCGGCGCCGCGGGCGGGCGGAGGTTCACCACCGCCGAGGAACGCGGGAAATGCGAGCGGAAGAAATGCGCGATGGGGTGCCCCGGCACGCTCAGCACGATCTCGACCGGCACATACCGCCAGGCCGGCAGGATGGCGCCGCCCCAGGCGCCGTCCCCGCCGGTCGTGACGTCGAGCAGGGCCTCGCTTTCGCGCTGGCCCTGCCAGTCCAGCGTCCAGACCTCGACCCTGGCGCCGGCGACGGGGCGGTTGGTCGGCGCGCCGTCGGACAGGCCGGTCACGATGCCGCCGATCCGCGGCCGCTCCTCCGGAATCACGCCCATCGTGTGCGGCTCGCGCCCGGCGATGTGCCTGAACTGCTCGCGGAAGGAGCGCCAGTGATAGGCCGTCTCGCGATGGTCGAGACCGGTCAGGAGGACGTTGGTCGCGCCCCGCAGCGCCGGTCCGTCCTGGGTGATGCCGGTGGGTGTGCCGGGCCGGCCGATATAACGACCGTCGGGCTGGGCATAGAGGTCGTTGTCGGAGCGGATGGTGAGGAAGCTCGTGCTCGCCACCACATCGGTCGTGCCGCCATTCAGCCGGCGCAGGAAGGGCGCGCGCGCGTTGAACTCGTTGCCCGGATTGAACTCCCAGTCATAGACGCCGCGATTGGGCGTGCCGCAGGTGATCACATGGCTCACCTGGGCCGCGCCGGCCGGCTGCGAGACGAAGTCGCGGATGGGATAGCCGCCGCGCGAATTGCCGACGAGCGCCACGCGCGCCGCGCCGGTCTTCGCGCGCAATTCGGCGACGGCCGCGGCGAGGCGCTCGGTCTGCTCGGCACTGGAGCTGCGGCCGGGCTGGGCCACGGCGTCGTCCGCGCGGGCGAGCGGGTCGGGCAGGCTGATCGCCGCCATCCGCTCGCGCGGCCAGTTGTTGGATTCGAAGCGCCAGAGCGTCGTCATCCAGAGCGCCGCATGGTCTCCATTGCCGTGCACGAAGAGGATGGGCGTTGCCGCCTCCTGCGCGCCGGCCACACGGAGAAAGGGCAAGGCGAGCGCGGAACCGAGCAACGCGCGGCGGGAGAGCGACATGTTCAGCTGTCCAGCCTGATGCCGAGCTCGCGGATCAGCGGCCGCCAGAGCGCGTTCTCGGCCGCGACGAAGGCGTCGAACTGGGCGGGGGTCCAGGGCTGATAGTCGATCCCGAGGCCGCGCATGCGCGCGACGATCTCCGGCGACTGGATCGCGGCGATCATCTCCGCCGAGATCCGCGTGACGATGGGCGCGGGCGTCGCCTTGGCCAGGCTCATCCCCTGCCAGCCATAGGCGATCGTGTCGGGATAGCCGAGCTCGGCCATGGTCGGCGCGTCCGGCACGTCGGGCGTGCGCGCCTCGGTGAGCGCGGCGAGCACGCGCACGCGGCGGTCGCGGATGAAGGGCAGGCCGGTCGCGGTGTCGATCACCACGCAATCCACCTGGCCGCCGAGCAGGTCCTGCATGGCCGCGGGCCCGCCGCGATAGGGCACATGCGTCACGTCGATGTTGGTCCGCCGCTTCACGAGCTCCATGGCGAGGTGATGCGGCGAGGCGACGGCCGGCGTGCCATAGGTGACGGAGCGCTGGCGCGAGGCGGCCAGCAGGCCGGCGAAGTCGGTGGGCGCGCCCTCGGGCCGCACGACGATGTAGAGCGGAAAGCGGCCGATGAAGCCCACGCCCGTGAGGTCGCTGTCCGGATTATAGGGCAGCCGCGCGTAAAGGGCCGGGTTGTAGGTCAGGATGCCGTTGTCGACATGCAGCCAGGTGTGGCCATCGGCCGGCGCGCGCGCGACGGTCTCGCTGGCCAGGACGGCGCCGCCGCCGGGCCGGTTCTCGACCACCACGTTCTGGCCGAGTCGCGTCGCCAGGGCCGCGCCGATGATCCGCGCGAAGGTGTCCGAGGCGCCGCCCGGCGGATAGCCGACGATCCAGCGGATGGGCCGGTCGGGGAAGGCCTGGGCCCGCGCCGTGAGCGGCAAAGCGGCGCCGAGGGCGGCGCTGGTCTGGAGCAGGTTGCGGCGGGCCAGCATGGTCGGTCTCTCCGGGAGGGCGCGGCCATCATGGAGGGGCGGCGCGCCGCTTCCAAGATGGTCGTGACCTCAGCCCCAGACAGCGCCGGCCTTGGGTAGGGGCGGGTCGGTGCAGAGGCGGTTGCGGCCGCCGCGCTTGGCCTCGTAGAGCGCGGCATCGGCGCGCTCGATCAGCTGCCCCGCCGTCTCGCCCGCGCTCGCCACGGCCAGGCCCAGCGAGGCGGTGACGCTCAGGCGCTGCCCGGTCTGCCGCAGGGCGAGCGATGCGGCGGCGATCCGCAGGCGGATATCCTCGGCCGTTCGCGCCGCCTCCGGCAGGCCGGTGCCGCGCAGGATCACGCAGAACTCCTCCCCGCCGAAGCGCGCGGCCAGGGCGTCCGTGCCGATCGCCTGCGGCAGCGTCGCGGCCAGCAGCCGCAGCACGTCGTCGCCGAGGTGATGGCCGTGGGTGTCGTTCACCGATTTGAAGTGGTCCACGTCGATGATGACCAGGGCCAGCGGCACGCTCGCCACCTCCCCCAGCGCGGCGCTCAGCGCCTCGTCGAAGCAGCGGCGATTGGCGAGGCCGGTGAGAGGGTCGGTCGTGGCCTGGCGGCGCGCCTCGACCAGTTCGGCCTGGAGCGCCTGCGTCTTCTGGGCGGTCTCGGCGAGGCGGCGGCCGGCGGCGTCGCTGCGGCGCGTGACCTCGCGCGTCTCGGTGACCAGCCGCCGCAGCACGGCCCCCAGCGCTTCGGGTTCGTCGGTCAGCCCATCCGACGCCTCGCGCAGCGTGCCGCCATAGCGCGATGCCGCGTCGCGCGCGCCGTTCACGAGCCCGACCGCCTCGGTGACCGCGCTTTCGAGCCGGCGCGACATTTCGTGCAGCGAGATCCCGTCGTGACCCGGATCGAAGAACTGGGTGTGCAGCTCGTCCATGCGCGGCTGGGCGATCCGCTCGCCCTCGTCCAGGCTCGCGTCCAGGGCGTGGCGAAGGCCTGGCTCGGTCTCGCCGTGATAGCTGAACCAGACGAGGTAGTTGGCCGGCGTGGGCGAGAGCCCCTGCCGCAGCATCGAGGCCATGGCCGCATGGGCGAGGACGAGGCTCGGGTCCTTGCGGGCCGGCGCCGGCGGCTCCGCGGTGGTGGTCTGGGAGGACATGCTCGGTTCGGTCCCGTTCGTTCCGCCCCGAGGATGAGCGCGAGAAGGTGAACAGGAGGTTTCCGCCGCGTGGGTTTCAGCCGAAGCCGGTGATCGCCTTCACCACCAGCATCCACAGGGGCAACGTGACCACGCAGAGAAAATGCTCCGACGAGGTGATCGCGGCCATCAGCGGCGCGTCGCCGCCCATCGCGCGCGCCATGACATAGGAGGTCGCCGCCGTCGGCAGCGCCATGAAGAGCACGGCGATCGTCGTCGCGAGCGGCGCGAGGTCCAGCCAGAGGCAGACCGCCAGCGTCATTCCCGGCACGAGGATCAGCTTGAGGCAGGCGGTCGCGAGCTGGAGCGGCACGCGGTCCGACAGCGCGCCCACCGAGAGCGCGGCGCCCACCGCCAGCAGCCCGAGCGCCACCGAGGCGCGGCCGAGCGAATCCAGCAGCGGCCGCACCCCCGGCGGCAGGCCGCCCATCCAGGCCACGAGGAAGCCCACGACGCAGGCGATCATCAGCGGGTTGCGCAGGATCTGCCGCAGGATCGGCCAGGGCCGCAGCCCCTTCTCCGAGGCGAAGGCGGCATTGCTCACGAATTGCACGAAGGGGACGATCAGCCCCGAGGAGACGGCGCCCAGCGCGACGCCCGGCAGGCCGAAAAGCGCGCCCGCCACGGCGAAGCCGATGAGGTTGTTGAAGCGGATGCCGCCCATGACGACGCTTGTCATCGCCGCGTGGTTCTGCCGGAAGTGGCGCGAGATCATCACCGACAGCACCGTGCCGAAGCCCAGCGCCACCCAGATGGCGACCATCATGCCGAAGATGGGCACCTCGCCGAGCCGCACCGAGCCGATCGCCGAGACGAGGAGCGAGGGCAGCAGCACCCAGAAGATCAGCCGTTCGATGCCCGCCCAGATCGCGTCGTCGCGCAGCAGTCGGCGCTTCAGGAATGCGCCGAGGGCCAGCATTCCGAAGCACGGCACGAAGGCGTCGATGTAAGGCAGCACGGTCAGGGCGCTTTCAGGTCAGGCTTCGGCGCCTGACGGCCCGGAACACGCGAGGGGCGGGCTCACGCGCCGAGTTCGATCGGGACCGTCTCGTTCGGAGGGGGCTGGTGGGAGGATCCCTGCGCGGCGAGGTCGCGCAGGCAGGAGGCCTCGGTGCGCTGGGCCAGGCCGCCGGCGCGCGCCTGCACATGCGCCACGCGAGGGCCGGCTTCGGAGGGGTACATCACGATGTCGAGCTGGCAGCCGCCGCCGGTATAGAGCCAGACCTCCGCGGGGCCTTCCTCGCGCCGGAGCAGGGGCTCGCCCAAGGCGGAACGCACCGTGTCCGGCGACGCGCCGAGCAGGGTGGAGGCCTCCCGCGGCGCCGGGACGGGCCGGGGCGCGCTGGCGGCGGGACCGGTCACCCGGCCCGGAACGCGGTGCGGAGGCGGGGAAGGCCGGGCGGTGGGCGACGGGGTCCCGAGCGCCTGCAGGCTCGCGCGATGCGAGGCGAGCGCGGCCTGCGCCGCCTCGACTTCGAGATCCGGCCCCCCGATGCAGGCCGGGAGAACAAGAGGCAGGAGAAGGACCCAGCGCGTCATCGCGCAAATATCCCGAAGAAAGGTTAAGCCCGCGCGAAGATCGCGGGCTCAGGCTCAGCCGAAAGTCAGGTGCCTTCGCCCTGCAGCATTTCCATGCTGCCGACGATCTGGCCACCTTCCTCGACGGAAAGCTTCTTGTACCGCGCCATGCCCTTCACCTTGCCGGTGGAGCGGATGATGAGGTTGCCGCGCGCCGTCAGCGTGCCGTCGAAGAGTCCGCCGATCTCGGCGTCCTCGACCTGGACTTCGCCGCGGAAGACGCCGGTCTGCGTCACCGACAGCTCAGCGGCCTGGATCATCTGGCTCTCGACCGTGCCCTCGACCACGAGGCGCTCGGCGTCGGCCACCGTGCCCTGGAGGCTGATGCCACGGCCGACGATGAGCGTGCGGCGCTCGGTCTGGCCCTCGACGCGGGGCGTGCGGGCGGCGCCGACGGGCGCGGCCGGCATGCCGGGGCGGGGCGGGGTGGTGCCGGGCTTGGGCGGCATGCCCACGGGGGCGCTGTTCGCGGAGGGAGCGCGATAGGTCGGCATCGTCAGCTCGGCATCGCGCGAGGTCGGGACGCTGACCGACTCCTGCGGCGCCTGGGCGTCCGATCCGTCATCCTTCTTACGGCCGAAGATCGACATGCTGGCAATCCTTCAAGTTCTAGGCGTTGGAACAAGTTTATAACGCCCGGCCTCCCCGGGGCAACGGCAGGTTGCGAATTATCGACCGGAAGAGGCGCCCGGCCTTTGCAAAGCGCGGGTTTGGCGGCTACGCCTCGGGCTGAGACGCAATAGGATTTGGCCCCGCATGACCCTCCCCACGCTCGATATTCTCGGCATCGGCAATGCCATCGTGGACGTTCTTGCGCCCACGGATGAAGCCTTCGTCGCCAATCGTGGATTGCCCAAGGGCGGCATGCGGCTGATCGACGCGGCCGAGGCGGAGGCGCTCTATGCCGCCATGCCGGCCGGAGTCGAGAGCTCGGGCGGCTCGGCGGGCAACACCTGCGCGGTCGCCGCGGGGCTCGGCGCCAAGGTGGGCTTCCTGGGCAAGGTTGCCGCCGATCAGCTCGGCGAGGTCTTTGCCCATGATATCAAGGCCGTGGGGGTGCATTTTCCCACCCCGCCGCTGGCCGGCGGTGTTCCCACGGCGCGCTGCCTGATCCTGGTCACGCCCGATGGGCAGCGGACCATGAACACCTTCCTGGGCGCCTGCGTGACCTTCGGCGAGAAGGATGTGGACGCCGCCGAGGTGGCTCGCGCCAAGGTCGTCTATCTGGAGGGCTACCTCTTCGATCCGCCGGAGGCCCAGGCCGCCTTCAAGGCCGCCGCCCGCGCCGCCCATGCCGCCGGCCGCAAGGTCGCCATCACGCTGTCGGACGCCTTCTGCGTCGGCCGCCATCGGGAGGCCTTCCGTGCCTTCGTGAAGGAGGAGGCCGACATCCTCTTCGCCAATGAGTCCGAGCTTCTGGCGCTCTACCAGACGGACGACTTCGAGGCCGCCGCCGCCCAGGCCGCCCAGGAGGTCGAGATCGCGGCCCTGACGCGCAGCGAGCACGGCTCGATCATCTTCGCCAAGGGCGAGCGCCATGTGATCGCGGCGGAGCCCACCAAGGTGATCGACACGACCGGCGCCGGCGACGCCTATGCGGCCGGCTTCCTGGCCGCCTGGTGCAAGGGCCTCGCCTTGCCCGAGGCCGGGCGCTGGGGCAGCATCGCGGCCGCCGAGGTCATCAGCCATTATGGCGCGAGGCCGCAGGTGGACCTGAAGGAACTCGTTGCGTGATCCGACTGCTCGTCCTCTCGGCCGCCCTCCTGCCGGGCCTGGCCTTCGCCAGCCCCGGTGCGCGCGCCGAGGCGAGCCGCCAGGTCGCTCAGGCGGATTCGATCCGCGAGCTGCAGCGCCTCCAGGCCAATCCCGACCAGCCGCCGGGCGTGGCCGCCCAGCGGCGCGACGCGGCCGAGGTGGATGCGGCCAGCGTCGACGACGCGGCCGGACAACTGCGGGCCGCCTTGACCTCCTTGCGCGCCGGGCGTCCCGGCCCGGCCAATGAATTCCTCGAGCGCGCTCAGTCCCGCCTGCTCACCCGCGACACCGCGCCCGCCCGGGCCGGCGAGGCGGTGACCGGCGGGCCGGTCGGGCGCATTTCCGCCGCCCGCGCCGCGCTTCTGCGCAACGACCGAGGCACGGCCCAGAGCGAGATCGAAGCCGCTCTGGGCGAGCTGAACCGCCCCACCCGCCGCCCTCGCTGAGAATCCGATGACCCCTGACCTTCCCCAAGCCCCACCCGCGATCCGTGACGCGATCCTGGGATGGCTCGACCGCTTCTCCGCCACGGTGCGCGAGGTGGACTACAAGAGCGCCTATCCCTTCTGGCATCCGCGCATCATCGCCTTCGGCACGGTGAAGGCGCTGGTCGAGGGGCTGGAGCCCTGGCGCGACCAGCAATGGGAAAATGTCTGGCCCAGGACCACCGATTTTCGCTTCGTCCTCGATGTGACGCGCATTCTGGCCAGCCCCGACGGGCAGATGGCCGTGGCGATCGCGCCCTTCACCTCGACCGGCTATGCGCCCGACGGCACGCCCTTCGACCGGCCAGGCCGCGCGACGCTGGTCCTGATGCCCGGCGGCGCCGAAGGCTGGATCAGCGTGCACAGCCATATGTCGCTCGCGCGCGGCGTGCCCGCGGACAGCCACGCGAACCGGCCGGTCAAGGCGCGCTGAGGGCGCTTAGAGCATCACCCGATCACACGGAATCGTCTGGTCGGGTAAAGATGCTCGTAAAAACAAAAAGCTAGAGACTTCGAAGTGAGCCCTTGCGAACGAAGAAGACTCTAGCGGCAGATCAGCCGGGTGCTCTCGGTGATGCGGTGACCATCGAGGATGCTGGTCCCATTGGCCAGCACGTATTCCCGGAAAGTCCGGCCCGGGAGGGTCTGGGTGGGGTGGATGTCCCGGTTCGGCTGGGCGTTGACCATCTGGAACCGCACCTCGAAGCGGATCGGCTGCAGCGACGAATTCGCGATCCGCGCCACGTAATTCCAGGTTCCGCCCGATCCCGGGCGGGTCTGGGCATATTGGACGGCAAGCCGGTCCGCGCCGAGGCAGGCCCGCTGCGCCTGGGCCGTGGTGGAAGCCAGGCCCAGCAGCATCATTGCCGTGAGGACAAGGTTCAGCGCCTTGATCGGCTCTGAATCGGTTGGGCGATTCACGGATCGCGACCCAGCGGCGAGAGGCAATTTCTGGCGGTCTTTCGCGTTTTTCCTGAACTGGCATAGGATCGCGGAACGCGCGCATAAGACCCATGCATGTCGCGCCGTTGCATCTTCGCTGGCAATTTCATCGCGGCCCCCCTATGTGTGCGCCGCAGCAACGTCATTTTGCCGATCCAACGCCGCCCGGGCACGTTTTGAGCGCGGGCCACAACCATGCCCGGAAGCCCAAACATGTCCATGCGTAACCTCGCAATCATCGCGCACGTCGATCACGGCAAGACCACCCTCGTCGACCAGCTCCTCAAGCAGTCCGGCATGTTCCGCGAGAACCAGCAGGTCGCTGAGCGGGCCATGGACCGCAACGACCTGGAGCGTGAGCGCGGCATCACCATTCTCGCCAAGTGCACCGCGGTGGACTGGAACGGCGTCAAGCTGAACATCGTCGACACCCCCGGCCACGCCGATTTCGGCGGCGAGGTGGAGCGCATCCTCTCGATGGTGGACGGCGCGATCCTGCTCGTCGACGCCGCCGAGGGCGTGCTGCCGCAGACCAAGTTCGTGCTCGGCAAGGCGCTGGCCCGCGGCATCCGCCCCATCGTGGTCGTGAACAAGGTCGATCGCCAGGACGCGCGCGCCCATGAGGTGCATGACGAGGTGTTCGACCTCTTCGCCGCCCTTGACGCGAACGACGCGCAGCTCGACTTTCCCATGCTCTTCGCCTCGGGCCGCCAGGGCTGGGCCGATACGTCGATGGAAGGTCCGCGCCAGAACCTGGACGCGATGTTCAACCTCATCGTCAGCCACGTGCCCGAGCCGACCGTGGACCGCGACGCGCCCTTCGCGATGAACGCCTCGATCCTGGAATACGACAACTTCCTGGGCCGTATCCTCACGGGCCGCATCGAGCAGGGCACCGCCCGCCTCAACATGCCCGTGAAGGTGCTGCGCTCGGACGGCACGGTCGTCGAAACCGGCCGCCTCACCAAGCTGCTGACCTTCCACGGCCTGGAGCGGGTGCCGGTTGAGGAAGTCCACGCGGGCGACATCATCGCCATCGCCGGCCTGTCCGACACGACCATTCCCGACACGATCTGCGCGCCCGAGCAGCAGGTTCCGCTGCCTGCCGTGCCGGTCGACCCGCCGACGCTGGCCATGACGTTCCGCGTGAATGACGGCCCGCTGGGCGGCCGCGAAGGCAAGAAGGTCACGTCGCGCCAGATCCGCGACCGCCTGCACCGCGAGGCCGAGGGCAATGTCGCCATCCGCATCCGCGAGAGCGAGGAGAGCGACGCCTTCGAAGTGGCCGGCCGCGGCGAGCTTCAGCTGGGCGTGCTCATCGAGACGATGCGCCGCGAGGGCTTCGAGCTCACCATCGGCCGCCCGCGCGTGCTGATGCGCGAGAATCCCGAGACCCGCGTCCGCGAGGAGCCCTTCGAGGAGGTGCTGGTCGACGTGGACGAGGCCTTCACCGGCGTCGTCGTGGAGAAGATGTCCATCCGCAAGGCGCAGATGCAGGACATGCGGCCTTCGGGCGGCGGCAAGACGCGCATCACCTTCATCATGCCGTCGCGCGGCCTGATCGGTTACCACTCGGAGTTCCTCACGGACACGCGCGGCACCGGCATCATGAACCGCCTGTTCCACGGCTATGCGCCCTATGCGGGCGTGATCGAGGGCCGCCGCAACGGCTCGCTGATCTCCAACGTGGACGGCGAGACGACGCAGTACGCGCTCTTCGCGCTGCAGGAGCGCGGCGCGCTCTTCGTCGATCCGGGTGCGAAGGTCTATGAGGGCCTGATCATCGGCGAGAGCTCGCGCGGCGACGACATGGAAGTGAATCCGGTCAAGGAGAAGAAGCTCACCAACATCCGTGCCGCCGGCAAGGATGAGGCGCTGCTGCTGATCCCGCCGCGCCGGATGAGCCTCGAGCAGGCGATTGCCTACATCGAGGACGACGAGCTCGTGGAAGTGACTCCCTCGGCCATCCGCCTGCGCAAGCGCCACCTGGACCCGAACCAGCGCAAGCGCGCGAGCCGCAAGGCCGAGGGCCTGCCGGTCAAGGGCGAGGCGGCCTGAGACGACGCGCGAGGGGCTCGCCCCTCGTGCCTTCCAGCCAGGGCCGGTGGCCCTGGCCGACCATCACTTGCCAGACCCGCGCGAGGGGCTTCCACGGTTGGAAGCTCCTCCGCCGGCCCGCTGCCAGAGCGCGCCTCCAGGCCGAGAGCCTCGATACCGGCAAGACCATCGCCGGAAAAATTCCTCCCCCCATCCTTCGTAGCTGTCGCCGCGTCTTCGCGGGCGACATGCGCCTGATTTCCGCCCGCCGCGCCCGACCTGGCGTTGCGGACATCCTTTGTCATATGCCTGACACATAGCAACGCGCCGGACACGGCATCTGAAGCGCACGGCCATCAGGTCGATCGCAAAGGATAGCCCTATATGTTCCGCCCGCTTCTCATCGCCGGCCTGCTGATTTCGGGCAGTGCCCTCGCCATGCCCGATTCCCGTACCGCCCCGGGTGGCGTGCTCGGCCAGGCGCCGACCCATATCGACGGTACGGATGGCGGCGGCCAGCCCGTCATCCATCGCCCCGAGATCCCCGCTTCGGAGGCCGTGAGCAACGGGGTGGCACGCCAGGCCACGACGGGTATCGACCGCACGATCACCTATTCGGGCCCCGGGCGCGGGACCTTCGGCTCCGAGCGATCGCCCACCATCGTCAGCAACGAGAACGGTCGCCCCGAGCTCCGCTACTCGAACTGACCCCTGGGGCGCGCGGCGACAGCCGCGCGCCCTTTTTCGTGTCCACAACAATGGGAGAGACCAAGATGATCCGTACCGGACTGATGGCTGCCGTTCTCGCGACGACCGGCGGCGCCGCCTTCGCGCAAGGCGGCGGCGACACCTGGCAGTTCCGCTGCCCCACCGCCGGCACCACCGTCGAGCAATCGACCGGCGCCGCGCTGCGCTACCGCGCGGCCGGCACGCCGGGCATCTGCAATGTCGGCGGCCAGCAGCGGCTGCTCGGCTACTGGTCGATGCGCGAGGGCTTCCAGGAAGCCGGTGGCGCGAGGCTCGCCGCCGCCTTCGCGCAGGGCGTGGACCTCGGGCGCGCGGCGCCGGTGAGCTTCGAGTATTTCGGCCCGAACCGCTACGCCATCAGCAGCCACTACCAGGAGACCTGGAGCGCCGCGCCTGGTGGCGCCGTGACGACGCCCGCGGGCACCTTCGACACGGTGAAGGTGATGCGCGCCTTCCAGGTGGTCGGCGTCACCTTCAGCTACACCCAGACCGTCTGGTTCGACCGTGCGACGAATGCCCCGATCCAGGCGCGGGTCGAACATCTCAATCCGGTCCAGGCGCCGACGCTGGTGAACTGGGTCGCGACCGACGTCGCGCGCCAGCAGGCCTCCGCCGCGCGCTGACGCGCCTCACCGAACGGGCAGGGTGATCCGCACGCTCAGCCCGTTCGGCTCCGCTTCACGCAGCTCCAGGCTGCCGCCCTCGGCCGTGGCGAAGCGCAGCGCGGTGGCCAGGCCGAGCCCGACCCCGCCGCCGCCGCGCGAGGGATCCAGCCGCACGAAGGGCGACAGCGCCTGGTCGCGCCGGTCCGCCGGAATGCCAGGGCCGCGATCGGACAGCTCGATCAGGGCGAGCGGCCCTTCGCGGCGCAGCGCGATCCGCACGGGCGGTGCGCCGTATTGCACGGCATTGGTCACGAGGTTGCGCAGCGCCCGCTTGGCCGCGATGCGCCGCAGCGGAAACACGCAATGCGCCGGGCCTTCATAGGCCACGTCATGGCCCATATCCGCGGCCTCGCTCGCCAGGGTCTGCAGGATCGCGGCGAGGTCCGCATCGACCGCGGGCTCGCCGTCGCGGCCCTCGCGGAAATAGGCCAGAGTGCCGGCGACCATCGCCTCCATATCCGCCACCTCGGCCTCGATCTGCGCGCGTTCCTCGCCAGGCGGCAGGAAGCCGGCGCGAAGCCGTAGTCGCGCGAGCGGCGTGCGGAAATCATGGCTGAGCGCGGCCAGGGCCTCGGTACGGTCCTCGATCAGACGCACGATGCGCGCCTGCATCGCGTTGAAGGCCTGGGCCGCATGGCGCACCTCGATCGGGCCGTCCGTCGGCAGCTTCGCCGGGCGCGGATCGCGGCCCATCCGGTCGGCGGCCTCGGCGAGGCGGCGCAGCGGCTTGGTCATCCAGCCGACGATGGGGAAGGCGAGCAGCAGGATGCCGAGCGCCATGGCCGAGACGGGCAGCCAATGGTCCGCCCGCACGGGAAATCCGGCGTAGCGGGGCGGATGGGCGGTGAAGTGGATCCAGCCGCCGCCCGGCGCCGCGACGGCGCCGCTCGCCGAAGCGCCGCGCACCACGGGGCCGGATTCGCCGAGCTGGTCGAAGAGCTCGACGAAGCGCCCGGGGGCCGCGGCAAGCCCGGGGGGTGGCGTGGCCTGCCAGCGCAATTCGAGGCCCGGCAGCGACCATTCGCGCACCACCCGGTCGCGCGCCGCCTCCGCCTGTCCGGCCGCGACGGCGCTGGCGGCGAGAATGCGGTCGGCCATGCGCGTCTCGAAGGCCGAGAGCTCGGCCCGATGCAAAGCGCGGTCGTGCATCAGCATGCTGCCTGCATCGAGCACGGTGAGCCCGCCGACGAGGACCAGCAGGGTCCGCCCCGCGAGGCTGTCCGGCCGGACGAGGTGCCAGAGCTTCATCCGCGCCGGACGCTCGGCACGAGGACATAGCCGCTGCCGCGCACCGTCTTGATGATGGTCGGGCTGTGCTCGTCCGGTTCGATCTTGCGGCGCAGGCGGCCGACCTGCACGTCCACCACGCGCTCGGAGCTCTCGACGCCGATGCGCCGCTTCGCGACCTCCATCAGCTGTTCGCGGCTCAGCACGCGCTGGGGGTGTTCCAGGAAGGCGAGCAGCATGTCGAATTCCGCGCCCGAGAGATCCACCGCCGCGCCGGCGGGCGAGAAGAGCTCGCGCCCCTTGAGGTCCAGCATCCAGCCGGCGAAATGCAGGCGGTGATCCGTGCGCGTGGGCTCGGCCGGATCGCCCATGGAGCGACGCAGGACGGCGCGCACGCGGGCCACGAACTCGCGCGGACCGAAGGGCTTGGCGACATAATCGTCCGCGCCCATCTCGAGGCCGAGCACGCGGTCCGTCTCGTCGCCGCGCGCGGTGAGCATGATGATGGGCACTTGGCTCTGCGCGCGCAGCCGGCGGCAGAGGTCGAGCCCCGAGGCGCCGGGCAGCATCACATCCAGCACGACGAGGTCGGGTGGCGCGGCGGCATTGGCCAGCAGATCCCACATCTCGCGGCCGTCGCGCGCGGGCATGACGCGAAACCCCGCCTCCCGCAGCAGCCGGGCGACGAGATGGCGCATCTCGCCGTCATCTTCCACCACCAGGATTCTCGCATCCGGAGCGAGGAGCCGTTCCTCCCGCTGATCCACCTGCCACTCCCCATGGCCGCCGCTTTGCTGGCGCGAGGGCCGATGCCGGCTCAGGGTAGCACGCCCATCGCCTGATTCATGCGCGACCGCGCGCGGTTCGCCTCGATCCCGGCGCGGCCTTCGTCATTCGCCGCCTCCAGCCGCAGCTGGCGCACGCGATAGAGATCGAAGGTCCCGGTCTCGCCGCTGCGGAAGGCGCGCAGCGCGATCCCCTCCTGCTCATTGGCGACCGTGAGGCGCTGGCGCGCGAGGCGCTGCGCCTGCTCGGCCGCCGACTGCTGCTGAGCCGCGCGCCGGACCTCCGCATCCACCAGCCGCCGCGATTGCGCGAGCAGCGCGACGGCCCGCGTCACCTCGCTCTGCGCCTCGGCACGGCGCGGCGCGTTGCGCGCCTCGGTCGAGAGCGGCAGGCGGAAGCGCAGGCCGATGCTGGTGGAATCATTGGTGCCGAGCCCGTTCTCCTGCCGCAGGAAGGTGCCGAGTTCGGGATTGTCGCGCGGCGTCGCGGCCACCAGGCGCTCGCGCGATTCCGCATGGGCGACGGCGGCTTCGGCGGCACGCAGCGCGGGATGCGATCCGCGCGCGCGGATCGTCTCGACCGGCAGGTTCGGCTCCAGCCCGCCGGTCATCACGCGGTAGGCCGCGACGGCCAGCTCCGCGTTGGATTCCGCCTGGGCCAGGCTGAGCTCCGCGCCGAGGGTCTCGTTGCGCGCGAGCAGCGCCTCGGTGGGCGGGATATCGCCGAGATCGGCGCGCCGCGTGACGTCGCGCGCGATCTCGCGCGCGGTGCCGAGGCGCTCCCGTGCGAGCTGCTGGGCGCGCCGCGCCTCGGCCGCATCCCACCAGGCTTCGCGCAGCAGGCCCGCGACCTCCAGGCGGCGCAGGAGGATACGCTGCTCGAATTCGGCGACGGCGCTCGTCACCGTGCCGCGCAGCGCGCCGCGCTGGCCGGGCAGCCACATCGGCGCGGAGAAATCCATCTCCATCTCGCGCTGATCGCGCGGCCCGCGCGTGTCCGAACGGAAGGAGCCGCTGATGGAGGGTGGGCCGGCGATGATGGATTGCGCGGTGACGCCGCGCGCCCCCGCCGCCGTCCGCTGGCCCTCCAGGGCCCGCATGCTGGCGTCGAGGGCAAGCGCGGCCTCCAGGTGCTGGGAGAGTGTGCCGCTCTGCACGGCGGCCGCGGGCGCGCGGGCGCGATTCCGCGGCGAGGCATTCTGGGCATGGGCGCTGAGGGGCAGCAGCAGCGCCGCGCCGAGCATCAGGATCTTCATCTGGGTCACTCCGCCGGGGCGTGCTGGATTTCGGGCGTCTTGGCCTTGGGCAAGGCGAAGCGCTCGTAGAGGATCGGCAGCAGCACCAGCGTCAGCACGGTCGCCGTCACCAGCCCGCCGATGACGACGATGGCCAGCGGCTTCTGGATCTCGCTGCCCGGGCCCGTCGCGAAGAGGAAGGGCACCAGCGCCAGCGCCGCGATGGCGGCCGTGAGCGTCACCGGCGTCATGCGCCGGCGCGCGCCCTCGCGCACGGCCTCCTGAAGACTCAGCCCCGCTTCCGCGACGAGACGGTTGATGTAGCTGATGAGCACCACGCCGTTCAGCACCGCGATGCCGATGAGCGTGAGGAAGCCCACCGAGGCCGGCACCGAGACGAACTCGCCCGAAGCCCAGAGCGCGATCATCCCGCCGATCAGCGCGAAGGGAACGTTGCAGAAGACCAGCGTCGCCTGCCGCACCGAGCCGAAGGTCATGAACAGCAGCAGGAAGATCGCCGCCAGCGCGATCGGCACCACGACGGAGAGCGTGGCCATCGCGCGCTGCTGGTTCTCGAACTGCCCGCCCCAGATGAGGCGGTAGCCCGGCGGCAGCGGCACGTCCCGCTGCACGGCGGCCTGCGCCTCGGCGACAAAGCCGCCGATGTCGCGGCCGCGCACATTGGTGATGACCGTCGCGAAGCGTTCCGCCTGCTCGCGGATCACCTGCACGGGGCCTTCCTCCTCGCGGATATCGGCCACCTGGCTCAGCAGCACCGTGCCGCCGCCCGGCAGTGCGATCTGCACGCGCGAGAGCCCGACGGCCGATCCGCGCAGCCCTTCCTCCCCGCGCAGCAGCACGGGAATGCGGCGGTCACCCTCGAGCACCGAACCGACATTGCGGCCATCGACCCAGACGCGCAGCGCATCCTGCACATCGCTGGAATTGAGGCCGAGGCGCCCGGCCGCCAGTCGATCCACCTCGACGGTGAGATAGGCCATGCCGCCGTTGCGCAAGGCGAAAACGTCGGAATTGCCGGAAACCTGGCGCACCACCGCCGCGATATCGCGGCCGATGCGGTTCAGCTCCTCCAGGTCCGGGCCGATGACCTTGATCACCACGTCGCCGCGCGAGCCGATGATCATCTCCTGCACGCGCATGTCGATGGGCTGGTTGAAGGAGAAGGTGATGCCGGGGACGCTTTCCATCACGACGCGGATGGCATCCATCAAGGCGGCGGTGCCGCCCGCGCGCATTTCCGGCCGCCACTCCTCGACCGGCGCGAAGGTGAGGAACATGTCGGATTCATTGAGGCCGACCGGGTCGATGCCCAGCTCGTCGGCGCCCGCGCGCCCCATGATGCGCTTCACCTCGGGGACCGCGGCCATGATCTGGCGCTGCAGGCGCAGGTCCATGTCGGCCGCCGCCTCGATGCCGATCGTCGGGTGCTTGCGCAGGGTGATGACCGGCGTGCCCTCGTCCATCACGGGGATGAAGATGCTGCCCACCTGCGAGAAGGCGAGCACCGCCAGAACGAGGCCCGTCACGGCGGAGCCGCCGATGGCGAGGGGCCGCTTCATCGCCCATTCCAGGAAGGGGTCGTAGACGGCGTGCATCTTGCGCACGAGCCAGGGCTCGCCGGCATGGCCGCCGCGCAGCAGCAAGGCGCAGAGCACCGGCACGACCGTGAGAGCGAGCGTCAGCGCCGCCAGCAGCGCGAAGGTGATGGTCAGCGCCACCGGCCCGAAGAGCCGTCCCTCCAGCCCTTGCAGGGACAGCAGCGGCACGAAGACCGCCACGATGATGATGACGCCCGAGACCAGCGGGATCATCACCTCGCGCGTCGATTCCGCCACTAGGACGAGGCGCTGCTTCAGGGTCGGCTGGCCATGATGCTCGCTCATGCGGTGCGCCGTGTTCTCCACGACGACGACGGCGCAATCCACCAGCAGGCCGATGGCGATGGCCAGGCCGCCCAGGGACATGATGTTTGCCGAGAGCCCGTAGACCGACATGACGCCGAAGGTGACGAGCACCGCGAGCGGCAGGCTCAGCGAGACCACCAGCGCCGCGCGCCAGTTGCCCAGGAAGAGCAGCAGCAGGATGACGACGAGGGCGATGGCCTCCAGCAGCACCTTCTGCACGGTCCAGACGGCTTTGCCGATGAGGTCCGCGCGGTCGTAGAAGGTCACGAGGCGCACGCCCTCGGGCATCTGGCGCTCGATCTCGGGAATGCGCGCGCGGGCGCCCTCCACCACATCGCGCGCATTCACGCCGCGCAGACCCAGCAGGATGCCCCAGACGGCCTCGCCTTCGCCGTCGCGCGTCACCACGCCGTTGCGGGGCAGGGCGCCGAAGCGCACGTCGGCCACATCGGCCACGCGCACCACGCCCGTGGGGCGGGCCGCGAGCACGATGGAACGCACGTCCTCCAGACTGCGGATGCGGCCCTCGGCGCGGACCAGCAGGGCCTCCTCGCCGTCGCGGATCCGGCCGGCGCCGTCATTGCGGTTGTTGCGCTCCAGCGCCTCGCGCAGCATGGCGGTGGTGATGCCGCGCGACGCCATGGCGGATGGGCTTGGGATGACTTCATAGGTGCGCACGAAGCCGCCCAGCACGTTCACGTCGGCGACGCCGGGCACGGAGCGCAGGATCGGGCGCACGATCCAGTCCATCAGCGTTCGCGCGTCGGTGGGCGTGATGTTCTCGCCCTCGATGGTGAACATGAGCATTTCGGCCAGCGGCGTGACGATCGGCGCCAGGCCGCCCGAGACGCCGTCGGGCAGGTCGTCCATGGCCTGCTGAAGGCGTTCGTTCACCTGCGCCCGCGCCCAGAAGATGTCGGTCCCCGGCGCGAATTCGAAGGTCATCAGCGTGACCGAGAAGCGCGTGGTGGAGCGCATGAAGACGAGGTCGGGAATGCCCCGCATCATCTGTTCGATGGGATTGGTGACGCGCTGCTCCAGCTCCTCCGGCGCGAGGCCGGGCGCGCGCAGCGAAACAAGCACCTGCGTCGGCGAGACGTCGGGGAAGGCGTCGATGGGGAGCGCCTGGTAGGAGCGGAAGCCCCAGACCGCGAGGCCGGCGGCGAGGATCAGCACAAGCAGCCGCTGGCGCAGCGCCGTGTCGACGAGACGTGCAAGCATGTTCGTTAGCTCTCGTCGCCGTCGGAAAGCTCGCCGAGCAAGGCCAGGATGCCTCGCGTCGCGACCTGGTCGGTGGCGGCGAGCTCGCCGCGGATGGAGGTGAACTGCGCGGTCTCGTTCAGAACGGTCACGGGGCGCGCGCGGAAGCCCTCGGGCGTGCGCAGGAAGACCCAGCTGCGCTCGCGATGGCGCACCACGCTGCCGGCGGGCACGCGGAACTGCCCGCCCCCATTGCCCCGCAGCGCCATGGCGACGGTGACGGCCTGGCCGGGACGCAGCGCGTCGGTCCCGCTCGTCATCTCGGCCACCGCCGTCACGCTCTGCGTGCTGGCATCGACCGAGCGGCCGATGCGCAGCACCGTGCCCTCGGCGCCCTGGGCGGGGACGAGAACGCGCGACCCCTGCGCCAGCGCCGGCACCCGCGAGATGGGCACCTGCGCATTGACCCAGAGCACGCTGAGATCGCCGATGGTGATGAGCGGCGCGGCCTGGGCCACGCGTTCGCCGGCGGTCGCGGCGCGCGTGAGCACCACGCCGTCCACCGGGCTCTTCACCGGAAGCGAGGGCTGGATGCGGCGGGTGCGGCGCAGCTCGGCCACCTCCTCGTCGCTGAGTCCGAAGAGGTTGAGGAGCTGCACGCGCTCGTCCAGCGCGGCGTTGGCGGCGGTGGCCTCGGCACGGGTGGTGATGAGGCGGCGCTCGGCGATCACGCGCTCGCGATGGAGCTGTTCGTCGCGGCGCAGATGGTCGGTGGCGAGCTCCTTCGTCGTCACGGCCTGGAGGAAGAGGCGCTGCGCCTCCACCAGCTCCGTGCTGCGAAGCTGGGCGATGACCTGACCCCGGCGCACGACCTCGTCGGGCGAGACGGTGAGCGTCTCCAGCAGCCCGGCCGCGGGGGCCGCGACGACGCGCAGCTGCATGGGCGGAACCACGACGACGCCGGGCAGGGCGATTTCGGCGGGGCCGCTTTCCGGTTCGGGATTGCCGAGCTCGAAGGCGCCGCTGCGGAGCTGGCGTTCGTCGAGGCGAATGATGATGTCCGGCGTTCCTGGCTGCGCCAGCGCGGAGGTGGCGAGGACAGAGAACAGCAGCGGCGCGCAGAAGCGCCGCGCGATGGCCAACGGCATCACGATTCCTTCAATTGTCGAGGGCGCCCGGACATCCGGCCCACCCTGTTCGGCAATCCCTTGGACGGCGATCCGGAGCCTGTCGCGTGAGCGCGATCTATTCCCTAGAACATTACAATTGGTTCACAATTGACCGGGCTTCAAGGGGACCGGCTGTGAATGTCTTTAGGCGGGGGAGGCTTTACGGGCGCTGAATGTTACCTTGCGTCAAACTGAATGGGGTCCTCCGCATGATTATCCTCGTCACCGGCGCCACCGCCGGTTTCGGCCGCATGATCGCGAGACGCTTCGCCGCCGATGGCGCGAGGATCATCGCCGCCGGACGGCGCGAGGAACGGCTGGCCGAGCTGCGCGCCGAACTCGGTGACGCGGTTCTGCCGATGACGCTGGACGTGTGCGACCGCGCGGCGGTGGCCCCGGGCGATCGCGTCCCTGCCGGCGGATTGGGCGGAGATCGATGTCTGCGTGAACAATGCGGGCCTCGCCCTCGGCCTGGCCGGCGCGCAGGGCGCGAGCCTCGACGACTGGGACCGCATGGTCGACACCAACATCAAGGGCCTGATGTATGTGACGCATGCCGTGCTGCCGGGCATGGTCGCGCGCAACCACGGCCATGTGATCAACATCGGCTCGACGGCCGGCGAATTCCCCTATCCGGGCGGCAACGTCTACGGCGCGACCAAGGCCTTCGTGCGCCAGTTCAGCCTGAACCTGCGCGCCGACCTCTTCGGCACCAAGGTGCGCGTGACGGATATCGAGCCGGGTCTCGTCGGCGGCACGGAGTTCAGCAACATCCGCTTCGGCGACGATGCGAAGGCCGCGGGCGTCTATGCCGGCGCCGATCCGCTGCTGCCCGACGACATCGCCGAGGCGGTCCACTGGGTCGCGACGCTGCCGCCGCGCGTAAACATCAACACGCTGCAGATGATGCCCGTCTGCCAGTCCTTCGGTCCGCTGCGCGTGCACAAGGAATGATGGACCACGCGCCGTATACGCCGCCGCATCCGCAGCGATTCGCCGGACGCCTGCCGATCACCGAGCTGCTGGCGCGCGCGCGCCGCAGCCTGCTGGAGATCTGGAGCGAGAGCTCCTATCGCACCGAGGTCATCAACACGAAGATCCTCACGCAGCGGTTGATCCTCTTCAACATGCCCGAGGCGATCCAACAGGTCTTCGTCAGCTCCGGCACAGCGTTCGAGCGCAAGTCGCCGCAGATGAAGCACGCGCTGGAGGCGCTGCTGGGCGACGGGCTCTTCATCTCGGACGGGCTGGTCTGGAAGGAGCGGCGGCGGGTGGTGCAGCCCGTGACGCATCCCTCGCGCATGTCCGATCTGACGCCCGTGATGTGCGAGGTCGCGCAGGAATGGCGCGCGGCCTGGGAGGCGCGCCCGGACGGCGCGCAGTTCGATCTGCTGGCCGAGATGGGGCATTTCACCGCCGAGGTGATCTGCCGCACGCTCTTCGGCAGTGCCCTCGGGCGGGACGGCGCGCGCCAGGTCGTGAGCTCCTTCGCGAATTACCAGGCGAAGATCGGCAATATGGATCTCGTCTCGCTCTTCGGCCTGCCGGACTTCATCCCGCGCCTGCCGTTCTTCCGCGTCGGCAGCGACGTGAAGGCGATCCACGCCGTGGTCGACAAGCTGATCGGCGACATCCTGAACGGGCGTGCCGGGCAGAGCTCGCTCATCGCCAGCATGGCGCAGGGCTCGGGCATGGATGCGCGCGCCTTCCGCAACGAGGCCATCACGCTCTTCATGGCGGGGCACGAGACGACGGCGAACACCCTCGCCTGGGCCTGGTTCCTGCTCTCCGAGGCGGGATGGGCGGAGGCGCGCTTCCACGAGGAGATCGACACGGTGCTCGGTGGCCGCGCGCCGGTCTTCGAGGATCTGGGCAAGCTGCCCTATACGCGCGCCGTGGTGGAGGAGACGCTGCGCCTCTACCCGCCCGTGCCCATGCTGGTGCGCCGCGCTTCCGAGACGGTGATGGTCGGCGACATCGAGGTGCCCAAGGGCGCGGTGGTCGGCGCCTCGCCCTGGCTCGTGCACCGCCACGAGCGGCATTGGGACGCGCCCGACGAGTTCCGCCCGGAACGCTTCCTGCCCGACGCGCCGCCGCCGGCGAAATACACCTATCTGCCCTTCAGCCTGGGGCCGCGGGTCTGCACGGGCCAGCATTTCGGGCTCTACGAGGCGATGCTCTGCCTGGCCACGCTGGGGCAGCGCTTCCGGTTGCGCGGCGTGCCCGGACATCGTGCCAATCCGGTCTGCCGCCTGACGCTCAGGCCGGGCGATACGCTGCCGATGGTGATGGAGCGGCGTGGTTGAAGAAGCGGCTGCTCGACGTCTTCGACCGTCTTTCGATCGCGTGGATGCGCCACGCGCCCTGGCCGCTCGCCGAGGCCTATGCGGGCTTCGTGGCGCGCCGGGTCGCGCCGAAGCTCTACACGGCGGCGACGCAGCGCGCGCGCGCGAACATCGCGCGGCTGCGGCCCGATCTCGATGCCGAGGCGGCGCTGACGCAGATGTGGGACAACACGGCCCGCAGCTTCCTGGAGGTGCCGCGCGCGATCCGGCTCTTCGACGAGGGCAGGGTGGAGGTGCAGGGCGCCGGGCACCTCGCCGATCGCCCGCTGATCGTGGCCGCGCTGCATCTGGGCAATTGGGAGATGGTCGGCCTCGCCATGGTGCGCGCCGGCGCACCGCCCGTCGCCTTCTACCAGCCGCCGAGCAGCGACCTGCGCACGCGCACCGTGGTCGCCGAGCGGATCAAGGGCGGAGGGCGACTTCTGCCGCTGGGGCGCGATGCGGCGCGCCCGGCGATGAACGCGCTGCTGCGCGATCGCGACGTGCTGCTGGTCTTTCCCGACGAGCATCAGCATGGCCGGGTGGCCGCGCCGAGCCTGGGCCGTGGGCCGCGTCAGGGCGGAAATATCGAATATGCCGTCCGGCTGGCGCGGGCGACGGGCGCCGCCATCGTGGTGGGGTATTGCCGGCGCCTGCCCGGCACGCGCTTCCGCGTGGAGTATCTCGCGCCGATGGAGGTGCCGCGCACGGACGATCGCGAGGCGGATGTACGCGCGGGAACGGCGGCGCTGGACGCGCGGATCGAGCCGATCGTCCTCGCCAACCTGCCGCAATGGCTGATGCTGCCGGACTGGAAGCCGGAAGGCTGACGCGCGCGACGCGACAAATCCCGCCCTCGCGAGGCGTCGGAATTCGTGATTTCATGCGGCGATATATTTGAGGAACGGGAGGGGCTCATGCCTGTCCGCGGCGGACACTCTTTGCCGGATGCCCTGCGCCTGCGGCTGGAACGCAGCTTCGGCGCGGACCTCTCCGGCGTGCGCGTGCATCGCTGCGCCTCCGCGCGGCGCATCACCGAGGCTCTCGGCACGCGCGCCTGCGCCGTGGACGGCGCGATCCTCCTGGATGGCGAGGCACCGGCGGAGGTGCTGGCGCATGAGGTCGTGCATCTTCTGCAGGCTCGCCTGCGCGGCGCCGCGCCGATCGCCGAGGCGGAGCGCGAGGCGCGGCACCTCGGTCCACGCGCCTTGGCCGGGCTGCCCTGCCGGATCACGGTTGCCGCCGACGGATCCCAGCCGCTCTGCTGGGAGGAGGCGGGCCATTACTACACGATCTATTACACGGCCCTGGCCTGCGGCCTGGCCGATGACGATGCGATGCGGATCGCCTTCTGGGCCCAGTTCCCCGATGAGGTCTCGGAACTCGACGCCGTCCGGGCCGGGTTTGACGCGCCTGGCTCGGCCGTGGGCGATCTGGCGGACAAGGTGGTGGCAGGATTCGAGGCCATCCCCAATGCCTTCAACAATGCCTATATTGAAGCGAATAATTGGATCATGAGCCGTGCCTTCGGCGAAGGCTCGCCCTTTTCCGGCTACGGCCGCATGAACCGCATCCCCAATCGCGAACCGAGCAAGAATCTCGACGCCAATCTCGACGTTCAGCGGGGCCTGCATTGCCTGACCGGCGCCAACTGGAACGTGGAGACGGCACGCCGCGAGAAGATCAGCCTCGCGGCCGATCTGTCGGGTGGATTTTTCGAGTTCGGCTTTTCCCTGCATCCGCTCGGCGACAGCTATGCCCATCGGGACCATGACACCGGGCGCATGTATCCGCCCTTCCTGGGCCACGGTCCGGAGACGAAATTCGTCGAGCTCGCTGGGGACGAGGTGTCGCGGATCGCCCATCAGCATCATCCCGATGCCCTCACTCCCGCACGCGCGACGGAATACCGCGAGTATATCGCGCGCCTCTATAGTGTGCTGATCCGACGCTTCCCCCAGATCCCACGCCGGGCCGCGCCGGAGGCGACAGCGGGCGCGCTGGGCGCGGTGGTGGCCCGGGGCGCGAATCCCAACAACCAGATCGCGCAGATCCGTCACTCGGCGTCGACCGTGCTGGGTGTGGCGATGAACAACTACCGTCCCGAAGTGCAGGACAAGGTCTTTTTCAAGGACTTCTTCGACAAGCCTAAGCCGGTCGCGGCCAGCCGGTATCACGTGGATCGCGGGCTTCTTCTCGCGCGCCAATGGGCGCCGGACTGACGGTCTCCGGATCACGATCCCGCGCGTGGATCATGATCCGGATATCGAGCCTACCGGTTGCCGCCGGTGAGAGTCTGCTGCGCCAGATGCTCGGAGAGCTTGGCGACGGCCGTGTGATCCTCGCCCTTGCCGAGCATGGAGGCCGCGCTGGCCCACATCTCGCGGCACAGCGCGGAGAAGGGCGTCGGCACCCCCGTCTCCTTGGCGACCTCCAGCGCGATGGAGAGGTCCTTCACCATCAGGTCGAGCCCGAAGCCGGAATCGAAGCGGCGCGAGAGCACGAACTGCTTGAACTTCTTCTGCGAGGAATTGGTCATCCCCGTCGAAGCGTTCAGCACATCCACCATCAGCCCCGGCTCGAGGCCGAACTTCTGGCCGACGAGCAGCGCCTCGATCCCCATCAGGAAACCGCCCGCGCTGACCAGGTTGTTGAGCGCCTTCATCGCCTGCCCCGCGCCGATCGGCCCGCAGCGATGGATGGAGGTGCCCACGGCCTTCAGATAGGGCTCCGCCGCGTCGAGATCGGCCTCCGAGCCGCCGGCCATGATGGCCAGCTCGCCCGATTTCGCGCGCGGCACGCCGCCCGAGACCGGGCAGTCCACCATGCGGATCTTCTTGCCCGACAGCTTCTCGGCGATCTCACGCGTGCGCGTGGGATTGCCCGAGGTCATGTCGATGAAGAGCGCGCCTTCGGGCAGCGCCGCGGCCACCGCCTCGGCGACGATCGCGACTTCCTTGCTGGTGGGCAGGATGCAGATGAAGGCGTCGCAGCCCTTCACGGCCTCCGCCGGCGAAGCGGCGGCGTGGCCGCCGACCTCGCTGGCGAACTTCGCCGTGCGCTCGGCCGAGATGTCCGTGACCACGACGTCGAAGCCGGCCTTGACCAGGTTGGCGGCCATCGGCCAGCCCATATTGCCGATACCGGCGAAGGCGACGCGTGCCATGGGCTTACTTCTTCGCCTTGGGCTTCTTCGGCGCCTTGGGGGCCTTTTCGGCGGCGGCTTCCTTGGGCTTGATCGCGCCTTCGGCCAGCAGGACCTCATGCGCGGCCTTGAAGGCGTCGAGCCCGGCGGGGATGCCGCAATAGGCCGTGGCGTGCAGCAGCGTGGCCTTGATCTCTTCGACGCTGATGCCGTTGTTCAGCGCGCCCTTCACGTGCAGCTTGATCTCGGGCGTGCGGCCGAGGGCCGTCAGCATCGCGAGGTTCAGCAGGCTGCGGGTCTTGCGCGGCAGCGTGTCGTCGCCCCAGGCCCAGCCCCAGGCCCAGGTCGTCGTGGCGCGCTGGAACGACATCATGAAGTCGTCGGCCTTGGCCATGCTGGCATCGACATATTCGGCGCCGAGCACGGCACGGCGGATGGGCATGCCCTTCTTGAACAGGGCTTCGTCGTCTGCGGGCATCGTATCTCTCCTGGATCGCCAAACGGATGCGCGCACGCTCGCGCAGGGCCTGCGGCCGGTCAATGGGCAGGGCCTGCGAAGGGGGCTAGCCTCGCGTGAAATTTCGACGGGAGGGGCGCATGTTCTTCGAGGGATTCACGCTGGAGACGCGGCAGATCGGGGGCCACGCGGTCCGGTTCCGCAAGGGCGGCAGCGGGCCGCCGCTGCTGCTGCTGCATGGCAATCCGCAGACCCATGCGATGTGGCACAGGGTCGCGCCCGAACTGGCGAAGCGCTTCACCGTGGTGGCGGCCGACATCCGCGGCTACGGCTTCTCCGAGAAGCCGCCGGCCACCGCCGACCACAGCCCCTATTCCAAGCGCGAGATGGCGAAGGACGTGGTCGGGCTGATGCATGAGCTCGGCTTTCCGCGCTTCCAGGTGGTCAGCCACGATCGCGGGGCGCGGCTGGCGCATCGCCTGACGCTGGACCACGCGGCGAGCGTCGAGCGCCTCTGCACCATGGATATCGTGCCGACGCTGCATCACTTCGAGCACGTCGATATGGCCTTCGGGCTCGGCTACTATCATTGGTTCTGGCTGGCCCAGCCGCATCCGGGACCGGAGACGATCATCGAGCAGGACACCGAGGTCTGGTTCGACATTCACACCTCGCGCGAGCCCAAGGACAAGAGCTTCTTCCACCCCGAGGCGCGCGCCGACTACCTCGCCGCGCTGAAGCTGCCCGGCACCGTGCGCGCGATCTGCGAGGATTATCGCGCCGCCACCAGCATCGACCTGGAGCACGACCGCGCGAGCCGCGTGGCGGGCGAGAGGATCACCTGCCCGCTGCTCGCGCTCTGGGGGGCGAAGGGCAAGATCGGGCAGTGGTACAAGCCGCTGGAGGTCTGGGGCCAATATGCCTCCGGCCCCGTCAGCGGTCATGCGGTGAACAGCGGCCACTATCTGGCCGAGGAAGCGCCGGAGGAAGTGCTCGCGGCGCTCAATGCCTTCCTCAGTGCCGGATGACGGGATCCCTGGGCGTCTTGCCATAGGCGCCCAGCACCTCCTCGCACCAGGCGGCCATGCGCAGCAGCGCCGCCTCGCCGCGCGGGCGGCCGAGGATCTGCAGCCCGACGGGCATGCCTGAGGCGGTGAAGCCGCAGGGCACGGAGATGACCGGGCAGCCGGTGAGCGACAAGGTGAAGGTGATCGCGATCCAGTCGATATAGGAATCGAAATCGTGATTGCCGAGCTTGTCCACGCGGCGCCATTCGGCCGGGAAGGGCGTCATGATCGCCGTCGGGCAGATCAGGAAGTCGTGGGTCACGAGGAAGTCCATCAGGCGCTGGAACATCGCCACGCGGCCGTTCTCGCCCTTCGCGTAATCGGCGATGGGCAGGGCGGCCGCGCGTTCCGTGCTCGCATGGATTTCCGGAATCACGCGCTCGCCATGCTGCGCGATGAGCGGCGCGAAGGCGGCCAGATGGTTCACGCCGCGAATGGCGTGGAAGACGTCGCGCCCCTGCGAGAGATCGGGCGCGGAGGCCTCGATCCCCGCTCCGGCATCGGCGAGCCTGGCGATGGCGGCCTCGACCACCTTCGCCACCTCGGGATCGACCGGCGTCACGCCGAGATCCATGGAGAAGCCGACGCGGCCGGGCTTGCGCGGCGTGATGGCGGCCTCGCCGAAGGTGCCGGGGCGCGGCGCTGGGCAGGCTGAGCGGATCAGTCCAGACCTCGCCGGCCATGGCGTCGAGCATGAGGCCGCAGTCACCCACCGTGCGGGTGATCGGCCCGACCACGGGCAGCATCGAGAAGCTCATGCCACGCCGTGCGCGCGGCACGCGTCCGGGCGAGGGCCGCAGCCCCACCACCGAGCAGAAGGCCGCCGGCAGGCGGATGGAGGAGCCGAGGTCCGAGCCCAGGGCCAACCAGCCCTCGCCCGTGGCCACGGCCGCCGCCGCGCCGCCGGAGGAGCCGCCCACCGTCAGACGCGTGTCGAAGGGATTGCGCGTCGGCCCGAAGAGCGCGTTGATCGTGCTCGCGTTGAAGCCGAATTCCGGCGAGTTGGACTTGCCGAGGGTGACGCCGTCATTGCCTTCCAGCAGTTCGACGGAGGGGCTCGATTTCTCGGAGACGTAGTTCTCGTAGAGCACCGAGCCGCCGGCCGTGTGGCGCACCCCCGCGACCTCGTCGAGATCCTTGACGGTGAGGGGCAGGCCGGCCAGCCAGTTCGGATCGCCCGCCCGCGCGGCGGTGCCGGCGACGGCGCGCGCCTGGTCCCGCGCGCGATCCAGGCACAGGATGGGCAGCGCGTTCACCGCGGGCTCGACCTCGGCGATGCGGCCGGCGGCGGCCTCCACCAGCTCCAGCGGCGAGACCTTTTTCGCGCGCAGCAGGGCGACCGCCTCGCGGGCCGTCAGGTCGATCAGGGAACGGTCGTAGCTCATCTCAATCCGCCTTTGCGTCAGGGCGCCTCCGGGCCGTGCCAGGGGCTTTGAGATGCCATTGCCCTGTCGGCGCCAGCATGGCCAGAGGCCGGCTCAGGCGCCGCCCTGCCAGGTCTTCACGCTGTCGAGCGGCCAGAGGAGCATGAGCACGTTGAGCGTGAGGTTATCGCGGATCATCCAGCCCACGCCGATCTCGAAGACCAGCACCAGCACGACGGAGGTCCAGACCGGCAGCCGCGAGGCGAGGAAGAAGCCGAGCCACATCGCCAGGATATCGCTGACGGAATTGAGGACGCTGTCGCCGAAATAATCGAGGGCGATGGTCGCTTCGCGGTAGCGGTTGATGACCGCATTGGTGTTTTCGGTGATCTCCCACGCGGCCTCGACCAGCGTGGCGATGGCGAGCCTCGGCAGCAGGCCGAGCCGCCGCGCGACCAGATGCAGCGCGCCGTAGAACAGCACGCCGTGGATGATGTGCGAGGGCGTGTACCAGTCGGTGATGTGCTGCGAATTCTCGGAGCTGTTCACCGCCCCGTGCCACAGCTTCACGCTGCCGCAGGCGCAGATGGGCACGCGGCCCATCCAGAGCAGGATGGCCGCCGTGACGGCGACCATCCCAATTAGAATCGCGACCCAGGCGGGGCGCGAAAGTCTCAGATCAGGAACTCGATCAGGAAGGGCGCATCCTGCGAGAGGCTCTGGGCGACGAGGTCGGCCAGCTCCTCCAGCGTGGAGGCCTTCGCCGCGCCCACGCCCATGCCGTTCGCCAGCTTCACCCAGTCGAGGTCGGGATTGCCGAGGTCCAGCATCTGCATCGCCGTCGGGCCGGGATTGGCGCCCACGTTCTGATACTCGCCGATCAGGATCTGGTACTTGCGGTTGGACAGCACGATCGTGGTGATCGGCAGCTTCTCGCGGGCCTGCGTCCAGAGCGCCTGCACCGTGTACATGCCCGAGCCGTCGGCCTGGAGCGAGATCACGCGCCGGTCGCCGCCGGCCACCGCCGCACCCGTCGCGACGGGGAAGCCGTAGCCGATCGCGCCGCCGCGATTCTGCAGCCAGTCGTGCTTCGGCGCGCAATGCGTCAGCGGCGAGAGGCCGCGACCATAGGTCACGGATTCATCGACGATGATCGCGTTCTCGGGCATCAGCGCCGCGATGACGCGGGCGAGGCCCTCGGGCGAGGGCGCGCCGCGCGGCAGCTCGGGCTTCGGGCCGTTATCGGGCATCGCCACCTTCGGCGCGCCGAGCTCCTCGGCCAGCGCCGTCAGCGCGGACACCGCGTCCTGCTCCTGGCGCGTGAGCACCGTGAGGATGGCGTTCGGCGGGTAGTGGAGCGAGGGGTGGTTCGGATAGCCGAAGAAGCCGGTCGGCGCCTTAGAGCCGACCAGGATGATCTGCTCGTAGCTCTTCAGCCGCGCGACGGCCTGATCCGGCGGATAGGGCACGCGGTCGAGCTGCATGCGGCCCTGGCCGCGCGCGATCTTGGCGTTGGAGGTCTCGGCCAGGATATGCGCGCCGGTGTGCGCGACGATGCGCTGGGCCGCGACCTGTCCGGCCTCGGTCAGCGCCGTCGGGCCGCCGAGCAGGATCAGCACGTTCTTCTTGTTGCGCAGCACGGTGGCGGCGCTCTGGATGGCATGGCCATCGGCCTGGGGCACGGCCGGAATGGGCAGGGCCTCGGCGATCACACCGGTGTCGTCCCAGCAGGTGTCGGAGGGGAGGATCAGCGTCGCCACCTGGCCGGGCGAGGTCTTGGCGGCCTGCACGGCGCAGGCGACGTCGGAGCCCACTTCGCTGGCCTTGCTGCTCGTGCGCACCCAGGAGGAGACGCCGCGCGCGAAGCCTTCGGTATCGGCCGTCAGCGGGGCGTCATAGACGCGGTGATACGTCGCCTGGTCGCCCACGCAGTTGACCACGCCCGAATGCGCGCGGCGCGCGTCGTGCAAACCGGCGAGGCCATTGGCGAGGCCGGGGCCGCAATGCAGCAGCGTGACGGCGGGCTTGCCCTTGATGCGCCAATAGCCGTCCGCCGCACCGGTGACGACGTTCTCCTGCAGGCCGAGCACGCAGCGCATGCCGGGCACCCGGTCGAGCGCGGCGACGAAGTGCATCTCGCTGGTGCCGGGGTTCGCGAAACAGACGTCCACACCGCTCTTCAGCAGGCTGTGCACCAGACTTTCAGCACCGTTCACGCATAGCACTCCTCATTGCTCGGGGCTCGAGCCCCGTCGCGATTGTCCCTATGGACGTTGCCCGTAGCCTGGGCCGAAGATGCCGAATCGGCAATACGGGGGGGCGTTCATGGCGCAGTCGCTGCGGCGCAAGATCCTGCTTTATGGTTTTGTTGCCGGGATGCTCGGCATGGCCGCGTTCCACCAGGGAACGATCCACATGATGCACTTCAACGCCGCGAAGATCCCCAGCGTCGCCGCCTTCTTCGGACCCTTTCCGCGCGCCTATCTCCTCTCGGCCACCGGGCCCTTCGGTATGCCCTGGCTGGCCTTCCTGCTGATCCAGGGCGGGCTCTGGGGCATCGTGATCGCCGCGCTGCTGCGCGCGACCTCGCTGCCGGACCTGCTCTTCGGCTTCCTCTTCGGCGCGGTGGTCATCGCCGCCTTCGACCTGCTGGCGATACCGGCGCTGATGGGGCGCGGACCCAACCTGAATCCCGGTACGCAGCTCCTGGCACGGACCATCCTGGTCGATGGGGCGCTGGGCTTCGGGACGGTCTTCTTCCTGCGACCCTTCCAGGTCCGGGGATGAGTCGCGGCGATACCTTCGGCGTCGTCCTCGCCGGGGGGCTCTCGCGGCGGATGGGCGGCGGCGACAAACCACTCCGCGACCTCGGTGGAAGGCCGATGCTGGCGCATGTCCTCGAGCGGCTGGCGCCCCAATGTGCGGGCCTCGCGATCAATGCGAATGGCGATCCCGCGCGCTTCGCCGCCTTCGGCCTGCCGGTCTGGGCGGACACCGTTCCCGGCAATCCCGGGCCTCTGGCGGGGATCCTCGCGGCGCTGGAATCCTCGCCGCTGCCCTGGGTCGTGACGGTGACGGGCGACACGCCCTTCCTCCCGGCGGACCTCGTGGAGCGCCTGCACGGGGCGCGCGCCGGCCTGGCCTGCGCGGCCTCGGCGGGACGGGTGCATCCGCCGGTGGCGCTCTGGCCGCGGCGCCTGGCCGGCGAGCTGCGCGCGGCGATCGAGGCGGGCGAGCGCAGGGTCGGCGTCTGGGCCGCGGCGCATGACGTGGCGACCGTCGAATGGGAGGGCGATCCCTTCCTCAACGTGAACACACCCGAGGAACTTGCCGCGGCGGAGCGGCTGCTGGCGCATCCCGATCGGTCCTGAGGCGTTGGCTCCTCACTGACCGGAACGAGGATGGCCCATGCGGCGCGCTGCGATGATCTGCCTTTTCCTCGCCGCGGCACTCGGGGGCTTCGCCTGGTGGGGCATGTCCACGCCCGACGGGACCCGGCGCCTCGACGAGGCGGTTCCCTTCGCGGCCGGGGTGGTGAGCGCGCTGCTCGCCATGTGCGGCATCATCACCTTCGGCTTCTCGCGCATCCGAAGGCCCTGAGGCACCGGGCTACGGGAGGCCGTCGAGGCTCTGCTGGACCGCTGCCCGCCACGGCGCATCCGCCGGCGCATCGGCGAGCAGCGCCTGCCAGATGGCCCTGGCCTCCTCCGGCCGCCCCGCGCGCACGAGAGCCAGGCCCTTCAGGAAGCGCAGCCGGGGATCAGGCTGGGTCATGAGGGTGCGGTCGATCCAGGCGAGCGCGCTGTCCGCCTCTCCCCGCTCGATCTCCACCTCCACGAAGCGAATCGCGAGGCCGAGGTCGAACCGCGCATCCAGGGCGCGCCGATAGGCGGCGGCGGCCTCGGCCGGCCGGCCGCGTCCACGCTCGGCATTGCCCAGCAGGATGAAGCCCTGCCGCCCGGACTCGGTCGTGGCATCGGCGTTGCGCAGGCGCTCGCGGAGCTGGGCAATGATGGCGTCCTCGGCCGCCCCGGCCGCGCGGCGCTCGCTCAGCGTGGCCGAGGGCATCTCGGGAAAGCCGCGCTCGACATAGAAGATCACGCCCAGGACCGGCACCAGGATCAGCGCGCCCAGCAACAGCAGCGAGGGCTTGCCGGCCGACACCGGCGCGTCGGGGCTGGGCGCGGCGAGCAGGCGGCGCTGCACTTCCAGCGTCGCGGCCCGGTGCGCGGCCTCGTCGAGCCGCCCTTCCGCGCGTTGCGCGTCGAGCTCCGCGATCTGGCCGCGGAAGAGCGCGAGATCGGCCTCGCCGCGTCCGCGCGCGTGGGGTGGGCGCAGCGCGGCCCAGGCGAGCGGCGAGAGAATGAGGGCGGCCACGAGGGCCAAGGCCAGCCAGGTCACGCGCGCGGTTCGCCTTGAAGTTTGGACAATCGCGCGCGCTCCTCCGCGGTGAGTTCCGTGACCGCGCCCGGCTGGCGCCGTCGCAGCCGCCAGATGGCGAAGAGCCCGCCGAGCAGTGCCAGGGCCGGCGTGGCCCAAAGCAGCAGCGTCGCGAGGCGCAGCGGCGGGCGCAGCAGCACGAAATCGCCGTAGCGGTCGTGCACGAAGCGGATCACCTCGTCATGCGAGGCGCCGCGCACGACCTGCTCGCGCACGATGCGGCGCAGGTCGCGCGCGAGCTCGGCCTCGCTGTCCTCGATGGACTGGTTCTGGCAGACGAGGCAGCGCAGCTCGCGGCCGATCTCGCGCGCGCGGGCTTCGGCAACGGGGTCGGCCAGGCGGTCGCCGATGGTGACAGTCTCCGCCATCAGGGGCAGCGGAACCGCCAGCAGCAGCGCGGCCAGCAGAAGCGGCCGGACCATCACGCGTTCTCGAGCGAGCGCAGCAGCGGCATCACGCTCTCGCTCATCACCTCGGGGGTGATGGGGCCGGCCCAGCGCCAGCGGATCACGCCGTGGCGGTCGAGCACATAGCTCTCGGGCACGCCATAGACGCCCCAGTCGATGGCGATGCGCCCGGGCGCGTCCACGCCGAGCCGCGCGAAGGGATTGCCGTGCCGCGTGAGGAAGGTGCGCGCATCGGCCTCGCGGTCCTTGTAGTTGATGCCGAGGATGGGCACGCCCCGGCGCTGCATCGCCATCAGCTGCGGATGCTCGACGATGCAGGGCACGCACCAGCTCGCCCAGAAGTTCACGACGACCGGCTTGCGGAACAACCGCAGGTCCGGCGAGGAGAGCGGCGGCAGGTCGAGGCCGTCGAGGCCGGGCAGGGAGAATTCCGGCGGATTCTTCCCGAGCAGTGCGGAGGGCACGCCGCGCGGATTGAAGCTGCCGTCGCCCAGGCCGCGCAGCATGGCCCAGAAGCCGACGCCCGCCGCGCCCGCGACGGCGAGCGGGGCATAGACCATCAGTTTCCGGCGCGACGTGGCCTGGCTCATGCTACGGCCTCCGCGTCCCGCCGCTTCGGCGCGGGGGCCGCGACGCGCAGACGCCGGTCGCTCAGCGAGAGCGCGCCGCCCAGCGCCATGATGAAGGAGCCGAGCCAGATCCAGGGCGCCAGGGGATTGTTGTGCAGGCGGATCACGGCCTGGCCGTCATGCTCCTCGCCGAGCACGACATAGAGGTCGCGGGCGAGGTTGGTGTGGATGGCGGCCTCGGTGGTGGTGGTGCGGCCCTGCGGGAAGAAGCGGCGCGAGGGCTCCATGACGCGCTGGACATGCCCGTCGCGCATCACGCTGACGCTGGCGCGGCGCGCGGTGAAATTGGGGCCGGTCACGTCGCGCACGCCCTCCAGCCGCCATTCATAGCCGGCGAAGGTCGTCGAGCCGCCGGGCGGCAGGGCCGCGATGTGCTCGGAGGCCAGGCCCATGCCCGAAATGCCCAGCAGCATGACGCCCACCCCCGCATGCGCGACGGCCGCGCCCCAGGCAGAGCGCGGCAATCCGCGCGCCCGGTTGAGCATATTGGCGAGGCGCGTGCGGCCGAGGCCGGAGCGATCGGCGATATCGGCCACCGCGCCGCCGATCAGCCAGAAGGCGCAGGCGAAGCCGAAGGCGGGCAGCACGTGCCATCCGGCGATGGCCAGCGTCAGCACGAAGCCCGCGAGGCCGAGGCAGGCGACCCACCACAGCCGCTGGAGTACGGGCCAGAGAGCCGCGCGCTTCCAGGGCATCATCGGCCCGATGGCCATCGCGGCCATGAGCGGCACGGCCAGCGGCCCGACGGCCGAGTTGAAGAAGGGCGGGCCGACCGAGATCATCTGGCCCGCCAGCAGATCCAGGAAGAGCGGGTAGAGCGTGCCCACCAGCACCACCGCGCAGATCGAGCAGAGCAGCAGGTTGTTCAGCACCAGCGAGCCCTCGCGCGAGACGGGGGCGAAGACGCCGGTCGGCGTCATGGCCGGCGCGCGCCAGGCGAAGAGCAGGAAGGCGCCGGCGATGTAGATCGCGAGCAGGGCCAGGATGAACACGCCGCGCGAGGGATCGGAGGCGAAGGAGTGCACGCTGTTCAGGATGCCCGAGCGCACGAGGAAGGTGCCCAGCAGCGAGAGGGCGAAGGCCAGCAGCGCCAGCAGCACGGTCCAGATCTTCAGCGCCTCGCGCTTCTCGACCACGATCGCCGAATGCACCAGCGCCGTGCCCGCGAGCCAGGGCAGCAGCGAGGCGTTCTCCACCGGATCCCAGAACCAGTAGCCGCCCCAGCCGAGCTCGTAATAGGCCCACCAGGAGCCCAGCGCGATGCCGCAGGTCAGGAAGCTCCAGGCGGCCAGCGCCCAGGGCCGCACCCAGCGTCCCCAGGCCGCATCCACACGCCCCTCGATGAGCGCGGCGACGGCGAAGGCGAAGGTCACGGCGAAGCCGACATAGCCCGCATAGAGCAGCGGCGGATGCACGGCGAGGCCGAAATCCTGCAGCAACGGGTTGAGCCCGTTGCCGTCCAGCGCCGGCGGCCAGACGCGCTCGAAGGGGTTCGAGGTGAAGAGGATGAAGGCGAGGAAGCCGAGCGAGATGGTCCCCAGCACCGCGATCACCCGCGCCTGCAGGGCCGAGGGCAGCCCGCGGCCGAAGACCGCGACGGCGGCGGCGCAGATGGCCAGCACCAGGACCCAGAGCACCATCGAGCCCTCGTGATTCCCCCAGGTGCCGCTGATCTTGTAGATCATCGGCTTGGCGGAATGACTGTTGGCGACGACGTTCGCGACGGTGGTGTCGTTGGTCGCATAGCTCCAGATCAGGGCGCCGAAGCCGATGGCGATGGCGAGAAATCCGGCGAAGGCCAGCGGCGCGGCCGCGCCCATCAGCCGGGCATCGCCGCGCTGTGCGCCGACCAGCGGCAGCACCGATTGCGCGAGGGCGAGCAGCGTCGCCAGGATCAGCGCGAAGTGACCGAGCTCTGGGATCATGAACCGCTGCGCCGTTCCGGGGTGAGGGTGTTCCAGGTCGCGGCCGGCGGCGCGGCCCCTTGGGCGGGGTTCCAATGGCCCGAGCGCTTCAGCGCATCGGCGACCTCGGGCGGCATATAGGTCTCGTCATGTCGCGCGAGAACTTCGCGGGCGGAAAAAGTGCCGTCGGCCAGCATGACGCCCTGCGCCACGACGCCCTGACCCTCGCGGAACAGGTCGGGGAGGACGCCGGTGAAGGTCACGGCGATGGTGCTGGGGCCGTCCGTCACGCGGAAGCGGATGGTGGTGCCGCCGCGCTCGACGCTGCCGGCCTCGACCAGGCCGCCGAGACGGAAGGCGCGGCCGGGGGGCGGGGCCTCGCGCGCGATGTCGCTGGGCGAGCGGAAGAAGACGAGGTTGTCCTGGAAGGCGGTGAGCGTCAGCGCCGTCGCCGAGCCGACCCCGATCGCGCAGAGCAGCAGGATATAGAGGCGCCGCTTCTTGCGCGTCATCGCCGCGGCTCCAGCCGGGCGAGCTGGCGCCTGGCGGTCCGGGTGCGCGAGACGGTCATCAGCGCCAGCGTGCCGAAGACGGCGGCCGCGATGCCCCAGGAGATCGTCACGTAGAGCCAATGAGTGGTCATCGTTTTGCGCCCTCAGACGCCGGGCGCTCGCTTGGCTTCGCCGCGCCACGGGCACCCCGGCTGGGCTGTCGCTGGGGCGGCGCCGGCCGCCGTGCGGCCGGTGTCTTCGAGTTCATGCGCATCATCCAACGACCTCCGCCCGTCGCGCCGCCGCCATCTGGAGCGCGCGCACCCGCCGCTCCATCACGGCCGCCCGCGTCGCCGCCAGCACCAGGGCGGCGAAGGCCAGCGAGAAGCCGGCCGCGCAGACCAGCAGGGGGTAGAGGATATCGACGTGCATCCCCGGCGCATTGATCCGGGTCAAGCTCGCCGGCTGGTGCAGCGTGTTCCACCAGTCGACCGAGAATTTCACGATGGGAAGGTTCACCACGCCCACCAGGGCGAGGATCGCGCCCATGCGCGCCCCGCGCTCGGGATCGTCGAAGGCGCGGACCAAAGCGGCATGGCCCAGCCAGAGGAAGAACAGCACCAGCACCGAGGTCAGCCGCGCATCCCAGACCCACCAGGTGCCCCACATCGGCCGGCCCCAGAGGCTGCCGGTGATCAGGCACAGCGCGGTCACGGCGGCACCGATGGGCGAGAGCTCGCGCGCCGTCAGGTCCGCCAGAGGATGGCGCCAGATCAGCGACATCACCGAGAGCAAAGCGAGGCCGGCATAGCTGCCCATGGAGAGCCAGGCCATCGGGACATGCACGAACATGATCCGCACCGTCTCGCCCTGCTGCCAGTCCGGCGGCGCATAGGCGAGGCCCCAGGCCGCGCCCCAGCCGAGCACCAGCACGGCCGCGATCGACAGGACGGGCAGCCAGCTCTCCGTCAGCCGCAGGAAGCGGCCGGGATTGGCGAAGCGGTGCAGCGAGCCACCCTGGCGGGGCAGGCCGGGCGAGGATGAGGCGGTATTCACGCGGCCCAACATAAGGCTTCACGCCGCCCGATCAAAGCCGGCCCGGGTCGCTGGCGGCATGCAAGGGAGTGCGGCTAGGTTCGCTGGCCCCGCTGCAGGATTCCCGTGATGGCCGCCCGACCCAAGAAGACCCCCGCCTGGCTCGTGAAATCCGAGCCCGATGCCTTCAGCTGGGACCAGCAGGTGGCCAATGGCGTCGAGCCCTGGAGCGGCGTGCGCAACCATCAGGCCCAGGCCTTCCTGAAGGCCATGAAGAAGGGCGACCGGGTCTTCTTCTACCACTCCAATATCGGCAAGGAGATCGTCGGCATCGTCGAGGTCGCGCGCGAGGCCTATCCCGACCCGACGGACGAGACCGGTCGCTGGATCTGCGTGGACATGAAGGCGATCGAGCCGGTGAAGCACGCGGTGACCCTGGCCGCCATCAAGGCCGAGCCCCGGCTGGAGGGAATCTCGCTCATCCGCCAGTCGCGCCTTTCGGTGATGCCCATCGCGCCCGGGCATGCCGCCATCCTCCTGGAGATGGCGCGGGGGTGAGCGAGCAAGCCTGGCGCAGCCTCTGCCGGCTGGACGAACTGCCCGAGGGCGAATCCCGCGGTTTCGACGCGGCTCCGGGCGGCTTCACCGGCCTCTTCGCCATCCGCCGCGGGGCGGAGGTGCTGGTCTATGTCAATTCCTGCCCGCATGTCGGCGTACCGCTGGAGCTGGTTCCGCACCGCTTCCTCGACCGCAAGCGCGAGATGATCGTCTGCGCGGCCCATGGCGCGCGCTTCCGCATCGGCGACGGGCTTTGCGTCTCCGGCCCCTGCATCGGCGACCTGCTGGAGGCCGTGCCGGTGGAGATCGTCGAGGGCGAGGTCCGCGTGCCGGCCAAGGCCGGGCAGTAGCGGGGCGGTTGACGATTTCCTGATCGACCGGCTTGATAATTGCGCGGAGGAGAGGTCCAGTCCCATAAAATAGGGACGTTCCAATGAATTCGATCACCCGCCGGGCCTTGCTCGGCGCGAGCGCGGCTGCCGTCTTGGCGTCGCCGGCGCTGGCCTATCCCGACCGCACCTTGCGCATCATCTCCGGCTTTCCGCCCGGCGGCCTCAACGACATCGTCTCGCGGGCGATGGCTCAGGCGCTGACGCCGATCCTGGGCGTCTCCGTGGTCGTCGAGAACCGCGCAGGCGCGGGCGGCGGCGTGGGCGCCACGGCCGCGGCCCGCGCCGCGCCGGACGGCCACACGCTGTGGATGGGTATCGTCGACACCCAGGCGATCAACATGACCGCCTATCGCAACCTGCAATACGACGCCGAGCGCGATTTCGCGCCCATCAGCTTCGTGGCGAACGTGCCCTTCGCCTTTGTCGTCGGCCCGTCCAGGCCGGGCATCCGCGACTTCCGGGGCCTGATGGACGCCGCCAAGGCGCAGCCCGGCGCGGTCACCTTCGCGAGCTGGGGCGTCGCCTCCACCGCGCATCTGGCGATGGAGCGCGTGATCCGCGAGCAGAATGTCGAGATGCTGCACGTGCCCTTCACCGGCCAGGCGCCGGGCATGCAGGCCATCATGGCGAGCCAGGTGGACTGCATGTCGCTGCCCGCCGGCGGCGCGGAGACGATGACGCGCGACGCCGGCACGCGGGCAGTGGCCGTGGCGGCCAAGCAGCGCATCGCGCTCTTCCCCGACACGCCGACGATCCTGGAACTGGGCGGCACGTTGGACAGCGGGCTGTGGAAGGCGATCTACGCGCCGGCCCGCACGCCGGCGCCGATCATCGTGCGGCTCAACCAGGCGGTGCGCGAGGCGATGCGCCAGCCCAACTTCATCGAGGTGCTGCGCACCCAGGGCGCAGTGCCCGAGCCCTCCACGCCGGAGGAGCTGGCCGCGATGCAGGCGCGCGAGCGGGCGGCCTGGGGCGAGGTGGTGCGCGCGACGGGCGCCTATATCCAGTAGGGCGTCACGGCGTCACGGCGCCAAGGTTCAGGGCGCCAAGGCGTCAGGGCGAGGGTCGTCGGACGGCGGCCCGGCCCAGCGCGGCCGAGGCCGCCGGGGCGCTCCCATAGAGCGCGAGGATCAAGGCGAGCGGCAGCGTCGCCGCGAAGCCGAGGCGCGCGAAGCCCAGCGCGCCGGTCACCCCGCCGAGGAAGAAGGCCGCGAGCAGGGACGTCAGCAATCGGAGCTTCCTCCGGTCGGCCAGGACGGGCGGAAGCTCGCTCCGGTTCCAATAGGCGAACTTGCCGAGCTCGATGCCGATATCGGTCACGATGCCGGTCACATGGGTGGTGCGCATCCGCGCGCCGGAGACCTTGGTGATGGTCGCGTTCTGCAGGCCCATGATGAAGCAGAGCAGCGGCACGGCGGCCAAAGCGAAGCCGTGGGCGCCCTGGAAGGCGAGGCCGGCCAGGCCGAACCCGGCCAGCAGGGCGGATTCCAGCAGCAGGGGCAGCGCGTATTGCGCGCCTCCATGGTGGCGGCGGGCCCAGTTGATCAGCCAGGCCGAGGCCGCCGCCCCCGCGGTGAAGGCGACCAGCGCCGCGATTCCGCCCGCGATCAGCAGCCAGGCGCCGATGGCGAGATGATCGGCCAGGGCCGACACGATCCCGGACATGTGTGAGGTGTATTGCCCGACGGCGACGAGCGCGCCGGCATTCACGGCCCCGGCGACGAAGCTGAGCACCAGGGCGAGTTGGCGGTCCGTGCCCTCGCTCCGCTGAGGGGCGACGGCCTCGTGCAGCGGGGTGACGGCCCTGGCGAGGAGGCGGTGCTGCGCGGTGGGCATCAGAGGCCGCGGCCCGGGCCTGCTGGAGGATATGCCGCCACGGGATTCTTCGCCTGGGCTGGGGGATGGAGCGGGCGGGGGGAATCGAACCCCCGACATTCAGCTTGGGAAGCTGACGTTCTACCTCTGAACTACGCCCGCGCGGTTTCCCGCCACTTATCGGTGGGTTTTGCCAGCTTTTGACAGGACTTTTTCCGCCCGGTCAATCGCTGCTCTCGCCATCTTCTCCTGATCCGCCCCCTCCGTATAGAGGCGCACCGTCCGGTCCGGGTCCCAATTCTCGACGATCAGCTGCTCGCGGATCTGCATCGATCGTGCCGAGATAGCGATCCCTGATGACCTTGGTGGCTTCGGCGGTCCTACATGCGGCGTCGCGTTTCCGTCAGGTTCCAGCGAAATCGCGGCGCATATGCCAATTTTTATAAATTTCTTAACTTCGCAATATTTTACAATAAATCTTTAATCTGCATTAAGATTATTCATGTAAAAATAGAATTTTGTGCTTCGATCTTGATGTAGAGCAAAATACGCCGGCACAGATCGTGATACTGCTTCCCAGCCGGATAACGTCGTTCTGTTCCTATAATGAATTGATAAAATTCGGTTTTCTCGGGAGGCCCCGATGATTCGGGATAAAATTTACATTCTCTCTTTTTTTCTTCGGGTGCCCGGAGATCTTAGCATCCCTGACGTTCATTGGAGCGGGGAGCTAATCGAGGCGAGGGCCTGGGCAAAGAAGCGCCTGGCGTTTCTCGGCGCAGCCGAACGGTCTGCTGATCGGCTGCGGCCCCTCGTTTATGAGATTAGAACCGACGATCTCAGGCCCGGCGAGCGCCTTACCCCCGAGGCGGCGTTCATGACCTACGAAATGGAACCTACGTCGGGAGAGGCATCGAGCCCCGTATAATGCGCGACAGTGGGTGCGCTCGAAAATTAATGTGGGCGACGCATTCTTCGATGTAAATAATTCTCATCAAATCCAGCTATTTTCGCTAAATTTATCGGGTCCATGATAATGAGTTGCCCACGCTCCAGCCTCATTATCTCCTGTTGGCGAAATTCTTTTAGAATTCGATTAAGATGAACCGGTGTCATTCCTAACGCATCTGCCAGCAATATCTGCGACAGTGGAAGTGAAATCTCCGAATTATTCGTCTGACATATATTATTGGCTCTGAGATAGAGATCGCACATCAGATGTGCGACGCGCTCGGCGCTGGTTCGCCGCCCCATACTTGTAATCCAGGCCCGCATCGTGCCCGCATCTACAAGCTGGGCCGTATACATGGCGCGGGCCACCCCGCGA